>JBGUNT010000027.1:0-58678 GCA_045117495.1 Candidatus Limimorpha sp.
CGGCAGCTGGAACAAGGTGATGGACGAAGACAAGAACATCGTACAGCAGACCCACTTCGACCCCTGGGGCAACCGCATGAGCTACACAGCCTGGAATACGCCGCAGACACAGACGTCATTCCCCTTCAGTCGTGGCTTTACCGGCCATGAGCACTACGACCGCTTCAAAATCATCAACGCGAATGCACGCTTGTATGACCCCGTGATTGGACGCTTCTTCTCGCCCGACCCCTTCGTGCAGGCACCCGACTTCACGCAGAACTACAACAGGTACTCCTACTGCATGAATAATCCGGTGATGTACAGTGATCCGGATGGAGAGATTTTTGGAACCGTTTTTGGCTTTTTATCTGACCTGATTGACAATGTTTTTGTTAGAACATTCACAGGCGAGAAATGGGATTGGACGCAAACTAAAAATGGATGGGAGATTGACAAGAGCATATTTCATACTGACCCGAATAAAACCATAGGGGGAAGAGTTTGGGAGGTTGTATCAAGGTTTACTTGGCAATTACCCCAGACAATAATTGGAGACCTATTTGTGTCCGTTGCAAATGCCTTTGGATATGTGAATTACATATCACATGGATATGGGGTAACAGCCGTGGATATGGGATTGAAAAAAGGAGCTGTAACCATTGGGTATTTTACAGCAGGCCCAGAAGGTTATAAAGCCAATTGGCGTGATCACCTATTTGTTCACGAATACGGGCACTATGTTCAAAGCCAGCAACATGGCCCTTTGTATTTGTTAACAGTAGGCATTCCAAGTTTGCAAAGTGCTATCCTTCAAACAAATAATCCCGACTCCCCCAGTCATGATATCCGGTGGTTTGAGGCCGATGCGAGTTATAAAGGAGCGGAATATTTCGATAGCAATTATGGCAGCGGACAAAACAATTTTGAGACAGGAAGTATAGACTATTTTGAAAGGAACAGCTTTGTCGGAGGAACCCCTTCTTCATACTTGAATCCTCGTACTGGTTTACAGAATCGGTCTATTAATCCGATATCCGGCAAATTTCATTGGACAGACATACCTATCTATATCCCCGGAATCGGATTGTTTCCCTTTTTGTTATATTTGTGAAATTATCCGAAAATCGAAATACCACTAATCATCTAAACATAATGAAAACGCTAAAATTAGTTATCTTTCTATTCCTTGCATCTATGTTGGCAAGTTGCGATCCATTGTATAGCATTTATTTTGTCAATAGATACGACAAGAATGTCTATGTTGAATATTATGTTTCAAATTATCCCGACACAACCCTGTTGGGAACGGGTTGTGTTTACAACCCCGCGACTCAATCGCAAGATACGGCTCATATTTACGAAACAATTGGAAGGTTGCCTGATTTCTTTTATTATGGCGGCACAAGAGTTGACACGGTTTCATTTTTTATTTTTGATTCTGACTCTGTTGATTATTATTCATGGGATACTATTGTAAAGGAAAACATGGTATTACAGCGCTATGACTTAAGCAGGTTCGATTTGGAAAATTTGATGGTCAACAAGGGTAGCTCCATGTTGCATTTTCCACCGACCGAACAAATGAAAAACATCCACATGTGGCCGCCTTACGGTACTTACGATGAAAACGGACAAAAGAAAAGCAACAAGAAGTAATTTAGCTGAATAAACAAAAACCGATAGTAACATGACCGGTTATGCCTCCCTCACCGACCCTTTCGTGCAGGCCCCTGACTTCACGCAGGCATACAACAGGTATAGCTACTGCTTGAATAATCCTGTGATGTTTAGTGACACGGATAGAATGGAAACAGTAAAAAAAATCAAAAAAATGTGCTAGTTTTGCAAGACCTAACATAGATTTACCTTTAAACAATAATCACCATGAAAACCAAAGTATTATTATTCTTCTCATTATTGCTGGGCCTCACTGCTTTTGCCCAACAGGAAACCAAAAAGGAACCTACCAGCCCCAAGAAGATCAACCAAAGTCTAGGCGTTTGCCTGATGGGCAAGACGATGCAGTGTAACGGCGTTACCATGTCGTACATCGCCTGCGAACAAGGCAAGTTGGGCTTCGGCTTCGGCGTGGAATACAACCGGGAATACATGCTGGGCACGACGCCTCTTGGCATCGTGACAGGCATCCGATTGGAATATTGCCGTCCGTATGCCAAGTTTGAAGAAGAGGGGCAAACCCTTGAAGTGAAAGCCCACGACCTGACAGGTGTGCTACCCGTCATGCTGCAATACCACGACCGCCTCGGCAGCCAAACCGAGCTTCAGCTCTTCACTGGCCCCAGCCTCGACTTGGTGGCCTTCCGCCAAGGCAACGCAGCCATCGGCGGAATGAACTCAGGCGGCGGCTTCATCTTTGGAAGCCCACTCCAAGGCAGCAAGCCGGCATGGCATTGGATAGGCCTTTCATGGAACTACGGAATCGGCATACAGCACAACGACATCATCTTCAGGCTTTCTTCAGCCCTCGGACTGCTGAACCATTTCGACAAAGACATTACTGCAAACTATATCGGCTACCCTCTGCACATCAACCACCCCATTATCGGAACGGTTATGTTCAAGCTATGACGGAGAATGGGAGAACTGATAGATTGACACGTTTCAGCCATACTGGATTAACTCCGTTGAAATTTTAATTCGGCGTTAGCCAATCTTCGATTTGCTTCGTTCCTCGCAAATACTCTGCATTCGACGTAGTCAATGGCGCAAAGCGTGTCATAAAAACTGCATCGCTTCGCTCGCAGCAATGCAAAGCAATAGCCCGTTCACCTCAGCCTAAGCACCTGCCCCTTGAACAGGCGCTCGCCATCCTTGACCCCGTTCATATGCTGAATCGACCTTGGCTTCACGGCAAAACGCAAGGCCACGTCACGCAGGGTCTCCCCTTCCTGTACGGTATAGGGCTTCGCCTTCCAGTTGCGGTTGCGGAGTTTATCGAGATACACCACATCGCCACTGTGGAAAACCACTTCCTCGGGATGTTTCAGGCAGTTGTATTCGCAAAACCGCTTGAACTTGACGCCGAGAGCCTCTGCCAACTTCTCAGGAGTCTCCCCTTCCTTGGCGAAGACAAAACGCACCTTGTTGTTTTCATAGATGAAACGTTTGTCGGCTGTCATGTCGGCCAAAGGAAACACCGACTTGTCCTCGGGTGAAAAGGCCAATTCGAAATACTCCTCCACCACCTCGGGATCGACAGGTTCCACCTCGTTCTCCGTCAGCAAACCAAGTGCAATTTGGTCGTATTGGGCCAAATCATAGAGATTGATGCGGTCGATGAGCAGCTGCGCATACTTGGGGTTGGTAGCATAACCCGCGGCCTTCAAACCTTTCGCCCAACCTTCATAGTCGGTGATGTCGAGTTCGAACAAGGCGGCATATCGGGTGCGGCCACACAAAAACTCCGAATGGTCCCTAAACGACTCTTCCACATTGTCGTATTTGCGGAAACACTCGTTCTTCTCGTCGTCGTCCATATAGTAGGTGTCGCCTTCCCAACCCTTGTGGCACTTGATGCCAAAATGGTTTTTCGCCTCACGCGCCAAGGCGCTGTTGCCCGCTCCCGACTCAAGGATACCTTGCGCCAAAGTGATGGACGCCGGAATCTTATGAGTCTTCATCTCGCGGATGGCAATGTCCTTATAGGTCTGGATGTATTCCTCGGGGGTGATTCTTTGCGCAAAGAGCGAAAGCGGCAAAAGCGCAAACAACAGCAGTACTTTCTTCATTCGACTACATGAATTAAAGTGTAAAAGTACGACTTTTTCGGAAACCCGACCGCTTTGCAACGAAATTTTCACTATTTTTGAGGCCCATTTTATGCCAAATCATGGATACAACCTGCATATTCAAATACTTTCCAGAACTGGGCGACAAGCAGAAGGAACAATACAACCAACTGAAAGACTTGTACTTGGACTGGAACAGCAAAATCAATGTCATCTCGCGCAAGGACATGGATCATTTCTATGAGCACCACGTCCTGCATTCCTTGGCCATCGCAAAATACTATGAATTGTTACCTGGTATGAAAGTCATGGATTTGGGCACAGGAGGCGGTTTCCCAGGCATCCCTTTGGCTATCATGTTTCCTCAAACTGAGTTCTATCTCATCGATGGGACTGGCAAGAAGATCAAAGTGGTGAATGCCGTAAAAGATGCCATCGGATTGGAGAATGTGGTGGCCGAGCACAAACGCGCCGAAGAGGTGAAGGACAAGTTCGATGTGATTACCGGGCGTGCCGTGATGACACTTCCAGAGATTGCCAACCTAGCTGGCAACAAGCTGAGAATCAGAGGCGATGAAGAAGCTGGCGGCATCATGTACCTAAAAGGTGGCGACCTGACGGAAGAATTCAAGTCGCTGAACCGCTACTGGCGCCACAAAAAAGCCATCATTAGCAAATGGTTCCAAGAAGCGTATTTTGAGGAAAAATATGTGATACATTTATATTAAGCAACATGAAAAAACTGACACTAACCCTAATCGCAACGCTTGCGTTAAGCACGATGATGCTCGCCCAGCAAGCCATGCCTGTGCCGTTCGACCAAAACGTCAGACGCGGCAAACTGGAAAACGGATTGACTTACTACATCCGTCACAACGAGAAACCCGCCCAACGCGCCAACTTCTACATCGCGCAGAAGGTCGGTTCCATCCTTGAAGAGGAAGACCAACGCGGTCTGGCACACTTCCTGGAACATATGGCCTTCAACGGCACGAAGAACTTCCCCGGTAAGAACCTGCTCAACTACATGGAACACAACGGTGTGAAGTTCGGTGAGAACGTCAACGCTTGGACCAGCATCGAACAGACCGTTTACATGCTGACCAACGTGCCGACCACAAACAAGAACCTCGTCGACTCGTGCATCCTCATCCTCCACGACTGGTCGAGCTTTATCTCCTTGGAAGGTCCTGAAATCGACAAGGAACGCGGCGTCATCCTTGAGGAAAAGCGCACCCGCAACGACGCCCAACAGCGCATGTGGGAGAAGATGCTGCCCGAGATCTACCCCAATAGCCCCTATGGCCACCGTATGCCCATCGGCCTTGAAGAAGTCATCACAGGCTTCGACCATGAGGCTTTGCGTGCCTACTACCACAAGTGGTACCGTCCCGACCTGCAAGGTATCATCATTATCGGCGACATCGATGTCAATGAAGTGGAAAGTCACTTGAAGACCATCTTCGAAGACATCCCCGCACCCATCAATCCTGCTGAGCGCACCCGCTTCGAAGTGGCCGACAACGCCGAACCCATCGTGAGCATCTGCACCGACCGTGAAGAGACCAACTACAACATTTCGGTGTATTACAAGCACGACGTGATACCGAACGAAGAGAAAGGCGACATCCAATACTGGCTGAAAGGCTACATCGACGGACTCGTTGCCATGATGTACAACAACCGTTTGAAAGAACTCACCCAGAAAGCCAACCCGCCCTTCATCTTCGGCTATGGCTACTACGGCACCTTCTTCGTTAGCGATACCAAAGATGCTTGGACTTCAATGGCCTACGCCAAAGATAAGGATGGCATCGACGAAGCTCTGAACGCCATCGTGGCCGAGAACAAACGCATGCAACAATATGGCTTCACCGCTTCAGAATTTGAACGCGCCAAGGCTGACCTGATGAAACAAATCGAAAGCCAATACGACGAGCGCGATAAGCAGGAGACGGGGCGCTACCTCAACCCCATCCTCGCCCACTTCCTCACCAACGAGCCCCTGATGGGCATCGAGAACGAATACATGCTGCTCAGCCAAATCCTCCCTGCCCTTCCTGTGGAAGCCATCAACCAATATGTGCCTGAACTCATCCGCAAGGACAACATCGTCATCACGCTCACCGCTCCCGAAAAGGAAGGTGAAGTGCTGCCTTCCAAGGAAGAACTCATCGCCTTGTTCAACAAAGCCAATGAAGTCGAAGTGGAGCCCTACAAAGAGACCGTCAGCAACGAGCCTCTAATTGCCACCCTGCCCGTGAAAGGCGCCATCGAGAGCAAGAAACACGACGACACTTTCGATGCCACCATTCTCAACTTGAAAAATGGCGTGAAAGTCATATACAAGCCAACCACTTTCAAGGACGACGAAATCCTGATGTCGGCTTATAGCTTTGGTGGCTTGAGCGTCATGGACCAAAACGATCCTTTCACTTTGCAGGAAATCAACTCGTTGGTCACCCTCGGCGGTGTGGGCAATTTCAGCGCCATCGACCTACCCAAGGTGTTAGCTGGCAAAAAAGTGAGAGTCAATCCCAACATTCAGTCATTCACTGAAGGCATGAGCGGCAGCTGCTCCGTGAAAGACTTGGAAACCATGCTGCAACTCACCTATTTGTATTTCAACAATCCACGCAGCGACGAGGAAGCCTTCCAGTCGTACATCACCCGCGCCAAGGCCATGGTCGCCAATGCTGAATCTGACCCGATGACAGCCTTCCGTGACAACTTGATGCTCGCCATGTACGGCGATCATCCGTTGGTCAAGCGCATGAGAGTCGAAGACTACGACAAAGTCGACTACGCCAAGGCCCTGAAGCTCTATGCCGACCGTTTCAAGGACGCCAACAACTTCGTGTTCACTTTCGTGGGCAACATCGATCCCGAGACCTTCGAGCCCATGATTGAGCAATACCTCGGTTCCCTGAGGACCAAGAAGAACGACGAGACCTGGACCTCCAACGTGCCCGTCATCACCGACAAGGATGTCACTAGCCACTACACCAAGGCCATGGAGAACCCGAAAGTCACCTGCTACACTATCTATAATGGCGACATCGAATTCAACCGTAAGAACCAACTGACCATGCAAGTCCTGGGTGACGTGATGGACATCGTATACACCGAGAAAATCCGTGAAGACGAAGGCGGTACATACGGTGTAGGCGTGCAAGGCAACTTGAGCCTCCGCCCGAAACCGAGCTTCATGTTCCTGATCGGCTTCGACACCAACAAGGAAATGTATGAGAAGCTGATGGGCATCGCCATCGCCGAGTTGCAGAACGTGGCCAACCAAGGTCCAAGGCCCGAAGACCTGAAAAAGGTGAAGGAATTCCTCGTCAAGAAGCATGCTGAAGACCTGGAGAACAACCGTTATTGGATGAACTGCATCCAGACGCAGGACAGCGACGGTTACAACCCCATGGCCAACTATAACGAGATCATCAACGGCATCTCCTCCAGTGACGTGGCCAACATGGCTAAGGCCGTGCTGAACGGTTACAAGAAGGAAGTGGTGCAGATACCCGAATAATCTAAATCTTTAAATTATTATAGTTATGGTAGAAAAAGTTCATCAGCTGTTAAACGACAGCAAAGCAGCCCGTTGGGCAGCTCTGATTCTCATCGCATTGATGATGTTCTTCGGCTACATGTTCGTCGATGTAATGTCGCCTTTGCAAAGCCTCGTTGAAGTGGAACGAGGCTGGACTCCTGACATTTTTGGCTCCTATGCCATGTCGGAGTACATCCTTAACGTATGCGGTTTCCTCATCCTTGCAGGCATCATCCTCGACAAGATGGGCATCCGATTCACAGGTGTTCTTTCCGCATCGATGATGGTCATTGGTGCCACCATCAAGTACATTGGCATCAGCGACTGGTTCCAGGCCACCGCATTCTGCAATTGGCTGAACTCATGGTGGGTCAGCATGCCGGGAAGTGCCAAGATGGCTTGTTTGGGCTTTATGATTTTCGGTTGCGGCTGTGAAATGGCTGGCACAACCGTTTCGAAAGCCATCGCCAAATGGTTCAAGGGCAAGGAAATGGCCCTTGCCATGGGCATTGAAATGGCTATTGCCCGTGTGGGTGTTTTCGCCATCTTCTCCATCTCGCCCCTCATCGCAGGCAAAATCAACCCCACCGTCGTGAAGCCCGTCGGCTTCTGCACCGTGCTTTTGCTCATTGGCTTGATTTGCTTCATCGTCTTCACCTTCATGGACAAGAAGCTCGACAAACAATTGGTTGAAGAGGGTCTCGCCACCGACGAGAAAAGCCCCGAGGACGAATTCAAGATTGCCGACCTTGGCAAGATTTTCTCCAGCTTAAGTTTCTGGGTCGTTGCCTTGCTCTGCGTGCTTTACTATTCCGCCATCTTCCCCTTCCAGCGTTATGGCGCCAACATGCTACAATGCAATCTTGACGGTATTTCTGCCAGTGCAGCTGCCAACATCTTCCGTTGGTTCCCCATCGGTGCCGCGGCCATCACACCATTCCTTGGCTCGTTCCTCGACCATAAGGGCAAAGGTGCCACCATGTTGATTTGGGGTGCCATCCTCCTGATCGTTTGCCACTTGGTGTTTGCCTTCGTCTTGCCAGTAACCCACAGCAAGCTGATAGCCTACACGACCATTGTCATCCTAGGCATCTCTTTCTCTTTGGTTCCTGCTGCCTTATGGCCGTCGGTGCCAAAGATCATTGACGAAAAAGTACTTGGTAGTGCCTATTGCCTGATTTTCTGGGTGCAGAATATCGGTCTGGCATTCGTGCCGAAACTCATCGGTAACGTCTTGGTGAGCAGCAATGCCGACAACCAAGCCGTCATCGCTGCTAAAGAAGCCATTGCCAATGGTGCCACTGACACGTTTATCCCCTACAACTACACAGTGCCGTTGGTCATCTTTGCTTGCTTCGGCGTCGCCGCCTTGCTCATCGCCATCTATCTGAAGGCACTCGACAAGAAGAAGCATCTCGGCCTTGAGGAACCCAACATCAAGTAATTTATTAAAAACAACAAAAAAATAAGGGGCGGTGCCGCCCCTTATTTTTTTATCTATGCACAAACGGCACGTCGCACATATTGAGGATTTCCATGACGAAAGCCCTTTCCCGCGCGCCGAAATGATCGTCAGAAAGCGAAAGCTTTGTCATCATCCGAGAAAAAGAGCGTTTCTTTTCCTTCGACATGCGTTTCAACGTATCGTAAACTTTTTTCTGTAGTTCATTCTTAGGAATGGGGACAAAACCCGTAGCGTCAAATTCCAATTCCTTCATGCAAGCCTCAAGACATTCGCGTTCTGATTCATGACTTTGAAAATCAGTAGCTTCCAGGTTAAAAAGAACACTTGCAATAGCTATTTTTTCTTCTGTTGTGAAGTTTTCTCCCATATGACCTTTTTTTTGCAAAATAAAGAAATTTTATATTTTTGCATTTAGAATTATTAAAAATAATTGTCAAAATGAAAAGAATAACTCCACTTATCTTTGCCGTTGTAGCCTCGTTAACGCTACAAGCACAGTGGGTCGACGACCCAGCTGTCAACACTCGAATCGCCAACTGCTCAAATGATGCAGGAGAGGTTTATCTTTCAACGAACGAAGCGACTGGAGACACTTACGTACAATGGATGCAATTCGGCTCTAACAGCTGGTCTCCGACGCTACAGCGTGTCAACTCTGAAGGCGTTCCCCAATGGGGCGAGGATGGCATTCATCTTGGCTATCATGAATTCAGCTCTTATTCTGAAGGTGTTGCCATGGCTGCAACAACTGATGGCGGCGTGGTAAGCTGTTTCTCTGTTTACGAAGGTTACTCATACGCTGTAAAGCTCAATGCCGATGGCACCTATGCTTGGGGTGAGGAAGGCGTTCGTCTCTTCGACGGCCTAGGCTTCTCTCGTACCGAAGTGATAGCCGGCAACGATGGCGGTGTTTGGACCCTCGGCTTCGACTACAGCAGACTCTTTGCACAGTATGTCAGCGCCGACGGCACATTGAATCCCAATATTATCATCTCTGCAGAAGGACAGAACTGTATGTTCGGACAACTTACCCTTGGCAACGACAACAATGTTTTCGTAACATACGAGAAAACCGGTGGTGGAATGTACACCGAGAAACAAATAGTTGTAGCAGGGTATGCCGTTGATGGCACGCAGATAAGTCCTGAAAGGGTGTTGATGTCGGAATCAGGTTCTTTCCAGTCAACATACATCCATTATGCCATCTCAGATGGCATGGGCGGCGGCTATGTCTATATCTGGCATCCCGGCATTGGCGAGGCCTTCAACGTCTATGTATTCCATTTTAACCAAAACGGTGCTCCGACCATCCTGAATCCACAAGGAGCAGCGGTGCACTCACCCGACCCGGCGCATTACTACGGCAATGGCTATGCCACCATCGAGCCTGTCTCCCACGACATCATCTTGGCTTACGAGCAGACCGATGCCAGCTCCCAAACGGAAAGTTCCGTATGGATCAACCGCATCAACTTGGACGGCGATGTATTGTGGGGCGATGGTATTAGAGTGATTGACAATGGCAATGCACCCTGCCACAGCATCAGAGTGGACGCCTTCCCCAATGGTGACGGCTTCATGGTATCCTACATGAGACAAAATAGTGGATGGGGAGAAAGCTCCATTATTGAGGCAAAAGGATATAACAACGATGGAGGGCTGAAATGGGAAAAGGAGATGAACAACGTCAACAGTTGGAAAGTGGCTGCAGCCAATACAACGGGCTTCCATAACGGGCAGGACATCATGATGTGGGTCAACCATGACGAAGGAGGCTTGTTTGGCCAAAACATTGGCATCGACGGTGACATGGGCTACATCGAACCCGTCCTCCCCTGCCTCGCTCCAGAAAACTTTGCAGGTGAATATGTATATAACGAAGAAGACCAAACTTTCGGCGCCTTGTTGACATGGGATGCACCTGAAACACAACCATTATGGTACCAACTCTACATCACACTGCCCGACGAAACCATAATCGTTGCTGAGATTGAATCTACCGAGACCGAGTATTTCCATGAATTGACAACTGCCGCGACTATTACATATAGATTGATTGCTGTTTACGAATACTGCGAGTCAGACTTCGCCCTCACTCCCGATGGTGAGGACCATATCTCTGTCGAAATCACTGGCATCCCGGAAAATTCGGAAGGGGAAATCACCTCCATCCTTAGGATTTTCAACATGAACGGACAATGCATGGAGCACAACAAACTCAACGAGTTGAGCAGCGGCGTTTATATCATTCAAGGTCTTACAAACAACGGGGCCCTCGTCAGCAGGAAGATTGTTGTAAGATAAAGAATTGCAACAATTTTCACAGTTTTTGGCCTTTTGTTGCCCAATCAATCAAGAAAAGCCCTATCTTTGCAGATTAATAAAATCATAACAACCATGCCACTTGATAATGAAAAATTTGTTGGTGAAGGTTTGACCTATGACGATGTCTTATTGGTCCCTTCCTATAGTAATGTCCTTCCACGTGAAACCAGCTTGAAGACCCAGTTTTCACGCAACATCAGCCTTAACATCCCCATCGTCTCCGCCGGCATGGATACCGTGACGGAGTCGCGCATGGCCATCGCCATTGCTCAAGAGGGCGGTATTGGCGTCTTGCACAAAAACATGACCATCGGCAAACAGGCTGCGGAAGTCCGCAAAGTGAAACGTGCCGAAAACGGAATGATCAGTGATCCTGTGACCATTCATGTCGACGCCACGGTAAAAGACGCGCTCAACCTGATGGGAGAATACCATATCGGTGGCATTCCAGTAGTGGACAGCGACAATGTCCTGGTCGGCATTGTCACCAACCGCGACCTTCGTTTCGAACGCGGCTTGGAGCGCCCCATTGCCGAAGTGATGACTAGTAAGAACCTGATTACCACCACGGAAGTGTCGTTTGAAAAAGCTGCCGACATCCTGCAACAATACAAGATCGAGAAGCTCCCTGTCGTCGACAAGGACAATCATTTGGTAGGACTCATTACCTATAAAGACATCATCAAGGTGAAGGCCCGCCCGAACGCTTGTAAGGACTCGCGTGGACGCTTGCGCGTGGCTGCTGCCGTTGGCATTGCCTCCAACACATTGGAGCGGGCTGCCGCCCTGGTCGATGCCGGCGTCGACGCCTTGGTGGTCGACACTGCCCACGGACATTCACAAGGTGTTATCGACATGGTGCGTAACCTGAAAGCCAACTACCCCGAAATCGACATAGTGGCTGGCAACATCGCCACAGCTGAAGCAGCCAAGGCTTTGGCCGAAGCAGGCGCAGACGCCATTAAGGTAGGCATCGGCCCTGGTTCCATTTGTACTACGCGCGTTGTGGCTGGCATTGGCGTACCGCAACTCACCGCCGTCATGGAAGTGGCCAAGGCTTTGGAAGGCACAGGCATTCCGCTGATTGCAGATGGAGGCATCCGCTACACAGGCGACATCGTGAAGGCACTTGCCGCAGGCGCCTCCTCCATCATGGCTGGCTCGCTCTTTGCTGGCGTCGACGAATCACCAGGCGACACCATTATTTTTGAAGGACGTAAGTTCAAGACATATAGAGGTATGGGCTCCTTGGAAGCCATGCAACAAGGCTCGAAAGACCGTTACTTCCAAGATAATGTTGAGGACGTTAAAAAACTTGTTCCAGAAGGCATCGCAGGACGTGTCCCCTACAAAGGAACACTTGCAGAAGTGGTCTACCAAATGGTTGGTGGCCTTCGTTCTGGCATGGGTTATACCGGCTCCCACACGATCGATGAATTGAAGAAAGCCAAGTTCATCCGCATTACGAACTCGGGTATTCTGGAAAGCCATCCTCACGACGTCACCATCACGCAAGAAGCCCCCAACTACAGCAAAAGAAGCTGATATGAAAGCCTCACTTTCTTTTTCTGAGTTACAGGACCTTATCACCGAAAAGACAAAGCAACCCATCTCTTTCTCTTTTGTCGATGACAAGACTGTAAAGGTGACTTATGCCCTTAACTTGGGCTTTATCAAGAAGGATATCTCTGCCAACCTAATCATCAAAGAGCTGATTGGCAGCGACTTGTTGCTTCAGATAACAGCGGGCATGGGAACTGACACGTTGATTGCCACAGCACTCAACCTTTTGAAAGGCAAAATCCCGTCAAGCCTAATCGAAAAGAGACCCGACAGCCATCTTCTACTCCATCTTGACCAGATTGAGCAAGTGAAAGCCGTCATCGAAAAAATCGATGTCACCAATCTGCATGTCCTATCGGAAGGCCTTGAAGTGGAAGGCTGCCTGAGGACATAACGGGAGCATATCCCGAGAACCTATCATAATATCCGCCATTTTTCTGCGTTAATTGAACGTCATGTGGCGGATTTTATGTATTTTTACCGCCCCTTATCGTGTAACAAATCATAAAAACCATAAGAATAAAATGAAAAAAGCTAACTGTTTGAAACTGTTTTTATTGGCACTGATTCTAATGCCTTCTCTTTTCGTCAATGCCCAGTCAAAACTGGACAAGAAAGTGCTGATGACTATTGGCAACGAAGATGTCACAGTTAAGGATTTTACCGAAGTGTATGCCAAAAACAACCTAAAGAGTGAGGTAATCGAAAAAAAGACCGTTGACGAATATTTGGACCTTTTCATCAATTTCCGCATGAAAGTCATGGAGGCCGAGCGCCTCAAACTCGACACCAGTGCTAAGTTCCAAAGAGAGTTGGCCGGTTACCGCAAGCAGCTTGCCAAGCCTTTCATGAGCAGTGACGACATCACAGACGAGTTGCTTCAAGAAGCATATCAGCGCAAGCTGAAAGACATCAGAGCCTCCCATATCCTGATTCGTTGCGACAAACACGCACTGCCATCCGACACGCTGAAAGCATACAACAAAGCAATGGATATCCGCAAACGTGCCTTGAAAGGCGAAGACTTTGGCGACCTTGCCGTCCGCTATTCCGACGACCCTTCAGCAAAACCCATGAAAGCCACCGACCAAGCTCCTGCACGTCCTGGAAACCGTGGCGACCTTGGCTATTTTAGTGTTTTCGACATGGTATATCCTTTCGAATCAGGCGCCTATAACACCCAACCTGGAGACATCTCGATGCCTGTTCGCAGCGACTTCGGATATCATATTATCAAAGTAGAAAGCGCCACCGAAGCCATGGGGGCCATCCAAGCCGCTCACATTTTCCTGCAACTGCCCTTCGACGCTCCCGCCGACGAAGTGGCTGCCATGAAACAAAAAGCCGATAACATCTACAATGAATTGATGAGCCAAGATGGTAAAAACTGGAATGAAACCGTTACAAAATATTCTGACGACCGCGGCACCGTAGCCCGTGGCGGCGCTTTAAGCACATTCACTGTCAACCGCATCGTCCCAGAATTCATCGAAGCGTGCAAATCATTGGACATCAATGAAATTTCGAAACCCGTCCGCACCGATTACGGATTCCATATCATCAAGCTGTTAAGCAAGACCGGCGTAGGCTCATTCGAAAAAGAAATGAAAGGCCTGAGCGAACGCATTGAGAAAGACATGCGCTCCAAGAAATCTGACGAGGTTGTTCTAAAACAAATCAAGAAAGACTACAAGTTTAAGGCTAACGACAAGAATCTTGAAGTTTTCATGGCCACCGTCGACAGCAGCATTCTCAGAAAAGCCTACAAGCCTGCAGAAGGTGTCGACATGAACGCCACTCTCTTCACCCTTGATGGCAACACAACGAAAGTCAAAGACTTCATCACCTACATCGAGGAAAAGCAAACTCCTCAGAAGTACGTTACGCCTTCCACCTACGCCTATCAACTATACGAAAGTTTCTCCAACGAGGCTCTCATGAACTACGCCGATGCCCATCTTGAAGAGAAATATCCTGAATTCAAGGAAATGGTACAGGAATACAAGGATGGCATCCTCCTCTTTGACCTGATGGATCGTGAAGTTTGGGACAAGGCCGTGAAAGATACGCTTGGCCTTCAGGAATATCACAAAGCGCATGCGTCCAACTACATGTGGAACGACCGTGTTCTTGCCACCATCGTCACGGTTGCCCGCAAGGAATCGCTGCCTGCAGTCAAAGCCCTTATCTCAAATGGTACGCCTTTGGATAGCCTAAGAACCGCTTTATCGAGAGACTCCATCAACTTTGCATTTGTGCGGAAAGGATTCTACCAAAAAGGCGACAACCAATATGTCGACCAAACCGAATGGAAAGAAGGCACTGTCAATGAAATTCCCTCGACGGTCGATGAGTCAACAGTCATCGTTTGCATCCGTGAAGTGCGCAAACCTGAAGAAAAGACTTTGAAGGAAGCCAAAGGCTTGGTCATCTCCGATTATCAACAAGAGTTGGAAAAGAGCTGGATCGCGTCGCTTCACAAGAGATATCCCGTGAGCATCAACGAGAAAGTATTGGACAAGGTCAGAAAACTATATCAATGAAAAAGCTCTGCATTTGTTTCGGCATCATTCTCTTGATTGCCACACAAGCCTGTCATCCCATCTCAAGAAAAACGAAAGAGGTGGTGGTGGCAGAGTGCTATGGCAAATACCTTTATGAGTCCGACCTCAAAGGGATTGTACCCGAACATGCAAGCATCATTGACAGCATCCAGCTGGTCAACAACTATATTGACTCCTGGCTACGACAAGAGTTGCTTCTTCATCAAGCCGAAAACAATTTGAAGAAGGAGGATCTGGACCTTGACAAAAAGATTAAAGAATACCAGAATTCCTTGGTCGTCTATGCCTATGAAACACAGCTGATCAACCAGAAGCTGGACACTCTTGTATCTGATTCAGAAATCGAAGCCTATTACGAGGACAACAAGGCTAATTTCCAATTGCGGAACAACATGGTTAAGGCGGCCTACGTCATCCTCGACCTCAACAACGCAAACAAAGAGTCATTCCGCAAGCTTTTGAGTGATAAGGACACGCTGATGCTCCAAAACCTTGACGTAATGGCCAACTACTACGCCGTTTCAAGCTATTTGAACGTTGACGCATGGATACGGCTTGACGACTTAACCCACGTCATCCCCATCGAGATACTTAATGCCGAGAGCTTTTTGAAGAAAAACAAGTTTGTCGCCCTCGACGATGCCGACTATTCCTATATGGTCCGCTTTGTGGATTATCTATTAGAGGAAACCGTCGCCCCTCTCGAACTGGTGAAGGACGACATCAAGAATGTCATCTTGACCCAACGAAAGAAAGACCTTCTCGACAGGATGAAAGCATCGATATACGAGAAAGCAAAAAAAGAACACGCATTTGAAGTCTATGTCGGCATGCCTGCCTTAGACAATGCTGATTAGTACCCTAATATAAGAACAACAAGAATGAAGAAAGCTTTAGTTTATTTGGCAATTGCCCTTTTGACGGCACCCCTATACGCCCAAAGCCACAAACCCCAAGTGATTGACAAAGTTGTCGCCGTGGTAGGCAAAAACATCATCCTTCAATCCGACATTGAAAACCAATACATTCAATATCGTTTGCAAGGTGGGGCCAAAGGTACGGCACAATCGATGCGATGTGACATCATGGAGGATCTTCTCCTACAGAAACTGATGCTCAACCAAGCCGAAATGGACAGCCTCACCGTGTCGGACGACAAAGTGGAAGCCGAACTGGAAAGCAAGATCCAGTATTTCATCAGCCGCATTGGCTCAAAGGAAAAGATGGAGGCCCAGTTCAACAAGACTTTGCCTGAAATCAAAGACGAGGTGCGTCAATCTGTTAAAGACCACATGTTGCAAGAAATGGTTCAGGAATCCATCATGGAACATGTCACGGTCACTCCTAACGAAGTGAAAAAGTTCTACAACGGATTGCCTCAGGACAGCATCCCGATGGTGGAACCAGAATATGAGATTTGCCAAATCGTGAAACGTCCTCCCGTCAGCATCGACGAAAAGCTCCAGGTCAAGGAACGGCTCTATCAAATACGCAAGCGCATCTTGGAAGGCGAAAGCTTCTCTACCCTTGCCGTGTTGTATTCCGAAGACCCAGGATCGGCACGCAACGGAGGTGAGCTTGGCTTCACCGGCAAAGGCGTTTTCGCTTCCGAATTCGAAGCTGCCGCCTTTAACTTGAGAGACGGTGAGATTTCTGATGTGATCGAGACGGAATTCGGTTTCCATATCATACAATTGATCGAGCGCCGCGACGACATGGTAAACTGCCGTCATATCCTGCTCACAGCCAAAGTCCCAGTGGAAGCCCTGGAAAAAGCCCAAACACAACTTGATTCCATCGCAGGCGCCATCCGCAATGGTGAGATCACCTTTGAAGACGCTTGTAAGCAATTCAGCGACGATGACTCTAAAAACAGTGGAGGCTATCTATCCAACGCTTCTACAGGAGGCAACAAATTAAACCTTAATGACTTACAGGCTTTAGGCGAATACTTCCCCGAATTCAAGAATCTTGCCTTTGTCATCAGCCGCCTCGACGTTGGTGAAATTAGCGACCCAGTACCCATGACCACGAATGAAAACAAAGATGCTTTCAGACTCGTCATGGTGAAGAGCAAGACTGAGACCCATAAAGCCAACCTGAAAGACGACTACAATCTGATTCAAGGATGGGCGCTCAACGACAAGAAACAACAGACTATCGCAAAATGGGTCAAGGAGAAAGCCCCCAAAGCTTATATACGCATCGATGAGAATTACGCCGATTGCGACTTTTATTTTGAATGGAGTAAGAAATGAGCAATTTATTCGACACGGATATTGAAGGCGCCAAAGCTTTAGTAGAAAAATACAACAAACTGCGTCAAGAGATTGGAAAGGTTATCGTCGGACAAAACGATATCATACACGATACCATCCTTTCCATCTTTTGCCAAGGTCATGTTCTGTTGGTTGGCGTACCTGGCTTGGCCAAGACGCTTTTAGTCAACACCATTGGAAAAGCTTTAGGTTTGAGTTTCAACCGCATACAGTTCACCCCTGACTTGATGCCTTCTGACATCGTAGGTACAGAAATATTAGACGAATCGCGGCAGTTCAAGTTCATCAAAGGACCTGTTTTTTCCAATATTGTGCTGGCAGACGAGATCAACCGTACGCCCCCAAAAACGCAAGCCGCTTTACTCGAAGCCATGCAGGAAAAAAGAATCACCGTTTCGGGCAAGACCTACAAATTGCAAGAACCGTTTTTTGTGTTGGCAACCCAGAATCCTATTGAGCAGGAAGGCACCTATCCGCTCCCCGAGGCTCAGCTAGACCGTTTCATGTTCAACCTCATGCTCGACTATCCATCCTACGAAGAGGAAATCGACATCGTGAAGAGCACCACTGTCGGCAAAGAAGCCGAAGTCGACGCAGTGCTATCGCCCGAAGAGATCCTGTATTTTCAACAGCTGATATACAGGGTACCTGTGCCTGACAATGTATACGAATATGCTGTAAATCTGGTTGCAAAGACCCGTCCTCACACCGAGAAAGCTCACGAGTGGGCCAATCGATACCTCAGCTGGGGCGCCGGTCCTCGTGCTTCACAGTACCTAATCATCGGAGCTAAGGCCAATGCTATCTTGGCAGGCAAATACTCCCCCGACATCGAAGATGTGCAACGTGTGGCCATTCCCATCCTGCGCCACCGCATCATCCGCAACTATACGGCAGAGGCTGAAGGGGTTTCAATTGAAAATATCATTGACGCATTGAAATAATGATTGAAGGGCTGCCAATGGCAGCCCTTCAATCTTATTATTCCTCATCCACCAAAAAAACCGCCACCTGGCGAATTCCATTGGCTCCGATCACCAAGGTCTGCTCAATGTCGGAGCAACGGCTTGGCCCCGTGATTATGGTCATCTGGGAGGGTTTGTTTTTGGCATATTTACGTTTCATGGTTTGGAAAGCCGTCCTCATTCCAGGCACAATTTGATCTGTTGTTGCAAAGACCAGCAATACATCGGGTAAGGCGTATGCTTCACGATCATTGGTGAGCTTATCGGAAACCACGATACTACCTGTTTGGGCAACCAAACAATCACATCCGATCAGACTCACGAGTTTCTGTTTAGGCTCACGTTCCGAAGAAGTCGTGAAAGGAATGCCGTGCTGATTCAACAAAGCTTGCATGGCAGGATCGGTACACCATAAGGGTTCCCAACCATTTTCAGGAGCCAGTTGTTTTATGCATTCGGCAAATTCAGCTTCACTCTCCAAATAAATGAAAACGCCGCCATGCTCCTTAAAGTTCTGCACAAAAGTAATGGCTGTGCCGTCTTCTTCATTGATAGGCACCCATGTCTCGGTTCGCTGGTCGATATCCTTAAACATCGCCTCAGGTTTCTCGATTAAGGCATTCCTAACCTTTGCCAAAATCTGTTCCTTAAAGGTGGTATCGGTATTTTCTCCTTTGTTATCCCAAGCCATGGCAATTATGCATTTGATTCCGTTTTTCTTTCTTCAGCTGCTTTCAAGGCAGCATTTTTCAGTTTTTCGTCTTCAGAGTTGTCCCATGGACGTTTGCCGAAGATGCGTTCAAGGTCATCCCCAAAGATAACCTCCTCTTCGATGAGTTTGTTGGCCAACTGCGACAAACCGTCGCGATGGTCTGTGAGAATAGCTACAGCTTCTTGATAGGCCTTTTCGACCAGCTTGCTCACTTCGCGGTCGATGGTTTCTGCCGTCTTCTCACTATAGGGTTTCGACAAGCTGTAGTCCTGTTGACCTGACGAGTCGTAGTAACTGATATTACCAATCTCATCATCCAAGCCGTAATAGGTTACCATGGCAAAAGCTTGCTTGGTCACCTTCTCAAGATCGGAGAGGGCGCCCGTTGAGATTTGGCCAAAGACAACTTGTTCAGCAGCTCGGCCGCCCAAGGTAGCAATCATCTCATGATACATCTGCTCCTTAGTAGTAATCTGTCGCTCCTCGGGCAAATACCAGGCAGCACCAAGTGAATTGCCACGAGGCACAATGGTAACCTTGACCAAAGGATGAGCATATTGAAGTAGCCAGCTCGTTGTTGCGTGACCTGCCTCATGGAAAGCGATGACCTTCTTCTCTTCAGGTGAGATGATCTTGTTCTTTTTTTCCAAGCCACCGATGATACGGTCGACAGCATCAAGGAAGTCTTGCTTATCGATTTCATTCTTGCCTTTACGGGCGGCCATCAAGGCCGCTTCGTTACATACATTGGCGATATCCGCGCCAGAGAAACCAGGTGTCTGTTTGGCCAAGAAATCCTTGTCGACGTCAGCTCCCAACTTCAAGCCGCGCATATGGACTTCGAAGATCTCTTTACGTCCCACAATATCGGGCAGCTCCACATAAATCTGGCGATCGAAACGACCTGCACGAAGCAACGCCTTGTCAAGGATATCGGCACGGTTGGTGGCTGCCAACACGATAACACCCGAATTGGTGCCGAAGCCATCCATCTCGGTGAGCAACTGATTCAAGGTGCTTTCGCGTTCATCGTTGCCGCCAGTGATGGCACTCTTGCCACGGGCACGGCCGATGGCATCAATCTCATCGATGAAAATGATGCACGGCGCTTTTTGCTTGGCGTTGTTGAACAAGTCACGAACACGCGAGGCGCCCACGCCCACAAACATCTCTACAAAGTCGGACCCCGATAGGCTGAAGAAAGGAACATTGGCTTCGCCAGCCACCGATTTGGCCAGCAAAGTCTTACCCGTCCCAGGAGGGCCTACCAAAAGGACGCCTTTCGGAATCTTGCCGCCCAATTTCGTATATTTCTCAGGGTTCTTCAAAAAGTCAACGACCTCCATAATTTCGACTTTGGCTTCTTCCAATCCGGCAACATCCTTAAAGGTCACATTGACATTGCTGCTATTCTTGTCATAGAGTTGTGCACGCGATTTCCCTATACTAAAAATGGAGCCGGCGCCACCGCCCATATTGCGTCCCATACCTCGCATAAGTATGATATAAAACACCAGAAGTAGCGCCAGAGGTATCATCCATGCGATAATATCCGACATCCAGTTGCTTCGTCTTACGTTTGTGATATACACGGGATTGCTCACTTCTTGCTGGGCATTCTCCACCATTTCCTCAAAGCGGTCCAAAGAGCCAATCTTATACGTGTAATTAGGAGTGGAAGTGACGCCATCAGAATTGGCTTTCATGTCAGGGAAATAGGCGGACAAGCCTTTTTGGTTCAAATAAATGTCAGCGTCTTCGCGGTTGATAAGTTCTATCTTACCGACCTGCTCGCTTTTAAGCAACTCGATGAGTTTCCCCTGGTCAATCTCTTCATGAGGAGTGGATGCATCCCTGCCAAAAAAGTTCACACCAATCAGCACGGCGAACAGAATGGCATAGATCCACATAAAATTGAACCGTTTTTTACCATTCGGTTTTTGGTTCGTATCCCCAGACTGATTAGGCTGGCTTGGATTCTTGCCAGGTCCCTTGCTATCGTTATTATCCATTATAAATTGATTTCGAATTGATTATTCCTCTGCAGCATTCACGATTCTTTCAGCATCAGCCCATAGTTCCTCAATCTTGTAGAACTCTCGCTTCGACTCCAGGAACACATGAACGACGACATCCACAAAATCGATCAAAATCCATTCAGTATTGTCACGTCCTTCAACATGATAGGGCTTGTTATGTGTTTTTTCGAAAACCAATTCCTCTACCTTGTCGGCGATAGCATCCACTTGCGTTTTGGAAGGAGCGTGGCAGATGACGAAATAATCGGTTACTGCGGTGTCGATCTCACGCAAGTCGAGCGTGACGATTTCCTTACCTTTCACGGCTTCCATGGCCTCAATCGTTGCGGCCACAATCTCTTCAACGTTATCTGTTTGATGTCTTACTCTCATAATTGCATAAAATGGTGTGCAAATTTAATCATTTTTGCGTTATCAAATGGTTTTTGCCAAAAATAAACTCCGTTTCATCCTATTGAATCAAAGATTTGGTTCACTTTATTTCACCGAAACGAAAGTTTTCCCTATTTTTGGGCCATAAAACAAACGCATCATGATGGAAAAAGATTCGTTGTTCTCCCCTATCACAACCTTCATCTTCGACTACGACGGCGTGATGACCGACGGAACCGTCTTCAGCGACCACGACGGTCATCCTTGGCGAGCCACCAATGTCAAAGACGGCTATGCCTTGCAGCTGGCATCCAAACTCGGCTACCATGTGGCCGTCATCTCGGGTGCCATTTGCCCTTCGATGGAAGTCAGGATGAACAGCCTCGGCGTCACCGACGTGTTCACGGGCATCCCCGACAAGGTGCTGAAGCTCAATGAATACATGCAGGAGAAAGGCTTGAAGCCTGAGGAAATCATCTTCATGGGCGACGACATCCCCGATCTACGTGTGATGCAGTGCGTAGGTCTACCCGCCTGCCCCGCCGATGCCGTGCCTGAAGTCAAGGCCATCAGCAAATTCGTCAGTGAAAGAAACGGCGGCAAAGGTGCTGTGCGCGACCTCATCGAACAGACCCTAAAAGCACATGGGAAATGGATGACGGCTGAGGCGTATGCCTGGTAAATGCGAGGTCCCTGAGTCTGCGGTCCCCGAGGCCCCTCGAAGGGTCGAAGGGCTGATTCACTGTACCATAATCCTCCGATTCAACTCCACCCCATCTTCGTCCACACAACGGAGACGATAGGTGCCTTTCTCCACATCGATAGGCATCTGGTGGTTGAAGCGCGTCTGCCCTAAGAATTGGTCATTAAGCGACCAATATATCGTTTTTTGAGGGTTGCGGTGGGCGATTTCAAAGATGACCTGCTGTCGGTCGCCTCGAATGCCTATAGGGATGGTCACCTTAGCGTCACTTTTGGGATAAACGAATGCCATCACCTCATCGGGATGGGCAGTGCCACACCCAGGATAGAAGGCAGGCAGCGGGCGGAACAAGGGCGAATGCTTTTTGTAGAACCATTCCATTACAGGCGGCAATACATAATAAACCTCATAGCATTTCTGGTCCACGGGATAACAGTCGGGATGCACCCGATACTGCCGTGTCGAGTCCAGAAACACTTTCTTATGATAAGGGCAAACACCCGTCTTGTTCTCCACATGAGGCACACGTATCTTCTTGGTATGCTCACAATACTCCGATTTGGGGTACCCCGATTCGGTGCAGACCTCAATCTCAAGGCTCTCCATGGTGTTGGATGGATAACGGTAGCTGTCGTTGAGTTTGCCAACCACATCGAAGAGAACCGGTGCTGCCACAGCAGTGCCCGTCAACCCAGGACGGCCCTCGCCATCGGAGTTGCCTACCCATACGCCCACGGCATAACGGTTGGTGAGGCCCACCGCCCACGCGTCCTTGAAGCCATGGCTAGTGCCCGTTTTCCAGGCAACCTGCACCGAAGAGGAAAAGCCTCCCCATCCTATCTGGTTTACCGGTCGCGTCAATCCCTTCATCACATAGAAAGTCTCGGCAATGGCCTCGGCAGAGAAAGGTGACTCTTTCGCATCGACTCTGGCGTTATAGCTATCATTGACGTACGAAGCCAACTTCCTTCCCATCTTGGCATAGGCATTCGTGATGTCGTAAAGCGAAGCCTCAGCCCCACCCACGATGAGCGACAGTCCGTAATGCTCCGCATCGAAGACGACACCACGCAATGGCAATTGCTTCAGCAAGGCATGAAAGCGCTGCTGCCCATACTCGCGCAAGAGATGAACGAAAGGTGCATTCAAAGAGTTCTGCAAGGCCTTGTCGGCAGGCACAGCACCCCAGTATTCACCGCTGTAGTTCTTCGGCGTGAAGCCCGAGAGGCTCATAGGGATGTCGGGCAGCACCATCTCGGGCAACAAAGTGCCTTCGTCAAGCATGGCGGCGAAGAGGAAAGGCTTCAAGATACTGCCTGTGGAGCGTTGCGCCTTCACCATGTCGACCATGGCGGCATCGGTGGCATTCTGGTTGTTACCAACATAGGCAATTACCTCGTCGTTGAGATAGTCAACGACATACACAGCAGCGTTGTCGATGTTATTCATCACGTTGGCCTCATGATGGCGGTCCATGATGTCCATCACCGCACGTTGCAGGTTGTAGTCGAGGCTGGAAGCAAGGTGCTCTCCATGATGCTGTCGGTCCTGGTCGCTAAGGTAATGGTACGCCAACATGGGCATGTCGAAAGGCCGCTCGGGAATGTTCTCCATCATGGCCAACTCGCAGTCCTCCTCCGACAATTCGGGTACAGCGAAACGTCTGGGGATAAAGGTTTTGGAATTGGGCAGACGTTGGAGCAAGTCATCACGTTTCCGCTGCAAACGGTCGCGAGAACGGCCAGGATGAATCAAAGCAGGTGAATTGGGCAACACGGCTAGCGTTGCAGCCTCGGCCCACGAGAGTTCGTTGGGTGTGGTATGGAAATAACGCCACGCCGCCGCATCAATGCCGACTACATTACCACCAAAAGGTGCGTTGGCGGCATACATGTTGAGGATGGAGCGCTTTGAATGGTGTAGCTCCAACCGCATGGCCAAGATAACCTCCCAAAGCTTCTCCGCATAGGTACGTGGTGGGTTGTCACGCGACAAACGCACCACCTGCATCGAAAGGGTGCTGCCACCTCTGACCACCTCTCCTGCCTTGATATTGTCGATGAACGACTTCACAAACGAAACTGGGTTGAAGCCTGGATGAAAGAAGAACCAACGGTCTTCGTATTCCAGCAAGCAAGCGACATATTTCGGTGAATAGTCGTTAGTGGCAGGGAAACGCCACTGTCCGTCGTCGGCAATCTTTGCGCCTAGCAGCTCGCCATTCTTCGCCGTCAAGACCGTCGAATAAGGCTTGTCGAACCGTGGCACAGGGATGCACAAAAAGGCAATGAAAAGGCCCGCAACGACAAAGAAGGCGATTCTTAATCTCTTATGTCTTACGGGCCATTTCATTGTTTAAAACAGGATTACTTCACCACACACCCTCTAGCAGGCACGTTGTAGAAGATCTCAGCGTTATACATGTCCTCGCAGCGTACGGCAGGAATCATGTAGTTGCCTTCATAGGTGGCGTTGGCCTTCACAGTGAAGGTCTTTTTCGAACGTGGCATGAGGTCAAAATAGAAGTAGGCGCGGTCGTCGCGAAGGTCGATATGCTTGGCCCCTTCATTGCCCGTCATGTCGCCCATAAGACGGTCGTTGACGAGTTCCCAACCCGAAGGCAGATAGTACGACAAAGCCAGCTCCGTGACTTGATACTCGCTTGGGTTTGTCACCGTCATCTGCACCGTAAGGTCAGTTCCTGCGGTCAGATTGGATAAGTTCACCGGATTGCCGTTCTTGTCGGTATAGCTCACCGTCATCGTGATGAAGTTGCCGCTTTCGTCCATGTCGTATTCCGCCACTGAAGTCTTGGTAAAGACGTTGGCAACCATCTTCTGGTCGGTGTTGTTCTTGATCTCGATGGTGTTACCGCCCAGTTTAGGAGTAAAGCCGAATCCAACGGATGCCATGTTGGTATTCAAGGTACGCTCATCGCCGTTCACCTTGACAGTGGCCGAGAGGTTGCTGTTGTTGAGCCCCATCTTCTCAGCATACTTGCCAAGCACGAAGAGCGAGAAGGCCGTAGTCTGGGTGTCGAGCCAATCGTCGCCGCTCAGCACGCCGCACACCGAGTTGATGTTGTTTTGCACCGTCTGCTTGTCTACATCGCAGAGCATCTGCACATAGGTGCAGAAAGCGAGATCGCGGGTGCGAGAACCGAAGGAGGTGTAGTAGTCGGACATAGAATGATTATCTTCCATGACTGGCAACAGATTCTGTGCGATGCTCGTCTTACCCGTCAAGGCAAAAGCACCAGCGGCCAAGGCCTTGGTAAGGTCATAGTTCATGTCAAGTTCCTTGAAACGGTTCATGGCACCCATTTCTGCCTTACCAGCCAACGCCAACACGAAGAGACGATAGGCTTGGATAGTTTCACCTTGTTTGAAGTCGGGGTTGTTTCTCCATTGTTTGGCACGATTCGACTGATAACCCAACAATCCATCAAGGAAATACTGCGGAACGGCATAGCCTTGCTTACTGGCTTCTACAAGGAAATGCAGGGCATAGATTTCCGTCCATGAGTCGGTATAGTTACCACCCACCCAGTTGGTCATCGAGTTGTCAGACTTCCGATAGGCTTTCAGGTTATTGATAGCGGCTTCTATATTGTTACGCACCTCTCCCTTATTCTTGTCGTCAAGCTGCACAAAATAGTTCAAATAAAGTTGCGGGAAGGCCTTCGATGTCACCTGTTCAAGGCAGCCGTGTGGATAGTCCATCAGATAGTCGAGGCGGCCAAAGAGATCGACGGGCAGCAACGACGACACTGTGATGTTACCCTGTTGCGTACCATTCATGCCCTTCAATTCGAACGGAATGTTCGCGGTCTGTCCAGCTTCAATTTCCTTAATGATTGTGTTTCTCCGCTCAGCATATGGCATACGAATGGGCATCACCGTTGACGACTCAGCAGTATAGCCATCGCCCGTCACCTTCACATTCAGCTCAGCATTGCCGGACGTTTGGGGAATGATGCCTTTAAATGCGACAAGGCCTTCTCCGTTGCCGTCAATCTGAACGGTTGTCGGGAGGTTACCCTCTGGTTCCAAATTCTTGTTGTCAAATTTCACCTGCAAGGTCTTGTTTTTCATCGCCGGAGCTTGCACCTGCACCTTGAAGTTCAGCACATCGCCAGGAGCAACCACACGCGGCGCCGAAGCATAAAGGTTGATCGGATCAAAGACCGTCATCTCTTTCTCGGCCGATCCGAAGGCCTTGCCGTTACCCTTGGCAACCACCATGACACGTAGAGCGCCAGAGCATTGCGGTACTTCGAAGCTATGGGTGTTGGCGCCACCTGCTTTCAGTTCAAAGGGACCCCACGTGACAGCATATGCCTTGAAACGCTTGTCCAAAGTGATTTCTTGGTTGAGGATACCGTCACCACCGATGGCATAGACCGAACCAAGTTCACCGCTGAAAGCATCTACGATAGCATCATAGTTATCCCAAGTACGAACGCTCAGTGCCTGTTTGCTGTTGAAGTAACCGTAAGGATTCGGAGTGGCAAAGTTGGTCAAACCAAGGATGCCTTCGTCGACAACAGCTACAGTATAGGTCATGGCTTGACCGGAGGCTTCGGTGATTTTCACGTCAACCTTTTTCTTGGTGTTGGCTGATTCAGGAATCTGGATTTTCGGTTGCAACTGCAATTTCTTGTTCTCCACTTTTACCGGTATCACGCCATAAAGGCGAATAGGCATGTCGTTGTTGGCGTCATGCGGCTGGATAAGTGACACGTAGACATAGACGTTGGGAATCATTTCTTCCGTGGCAGTGATCTCCACCTTGCCTTCCGAGCCCAGGTTGTCAACCCACAAGGTCTGCATCACGCGGTCGTTGGCTTCAACGGTAACAAGGGCTTTGGCTTTGTCATTGGCAGGGAAGGTAACTACAATCTTCTCACCCACCTGATAACTCTCGGCGGTCGATTTCATCGACAGTTGAGCAGGAGCACCCGATGCCGACGAGGAATGGCCATAGCCCCAGTCGAAGTTGATGACTATAGCAAAAGTATGACCACCTTGTTTGTCGTTGACGACGAAGAGGTAGCTGCCCCATTTGTCGTTTGGAATGTTGAAGGTCACCGAAGTGGTGCCGTTGCACGTCAAAGTGCCATTTTGCACAGGCGCCTTGTAGGTACCTGAAGCATAGCGTTGAAGAGAATACTGGTCTTCGCTCGACCACCACCAGTAGGAGTCAAGCTTATACAAGGCGTAATCCAAAGCGGCTGACGCCTTGCATACCGAGCCGTCTTCGTTGACCACAGCGACGTTAAACTTCCAGTCCTTGTCGGTGTCGTAATAACTACCATATTTCGATGCTGTCTCAGGCAGGTCGACGCCCACATAACGTTCATATGGCGAGAGTTTGGTTTTGAAGGATGCGATGCTGAAGTCGCCGCCTTGTTCGAAGACCTTCACTGTGAAGGTACCGTTCATCATCTGGGAGGCGTAAACATCTTTCAGCGGACCAAAGCCCACATTGGCGATTCCTTCGGCATTAAGGTTACCGCTAAACAATGAAATCTCCTGGGACTCAAAGCTTTGCATTTCATTGACAAAGGTATAGTGAGCGAAGTCCTTGAAAGTGGTTTCACCACCACGAAGCTTCACGTCAACCTCTGTCTTCAAACCATTGGCTTTCATACCGTTGAGCCATCTCGAAGTCAAGTTAACTTTATCATTACGCGATAAACTCACGACTTCTGGGAGGTCAAATTTGATTTCCAAACGGTTGGGTTTCACCGTCTCCACACGAAGGTTTTTCACAATGGTGCTTGTGCCAACTTTGAAACGTGCTGTCCACACACCTGTCTCATCGGCCACATTGGTCGGGACGAGGAAGCAATAGAGGTCGTTCACAGGCTTGGTGTTCACCTGCTTGGCATAGAGCCGGCCTGTAGCATCTATCACTTCAAGGACTACAGGGTAGTCATCAGGGATGTTCGACTCGAGGTCGTTAAGCATGAGGTTGAGTTGCAGCTCATCGCCAGGGCGCCACACACCGCGGTTGGAATAAGCAAAAGCGGAGACACCTTTTTCGACAGGTTCGCCTGCCACATTAAAGCGGCTATACGAAAGGGCATTGCCGTCGTTTAGCTTGATAACCGACTTGCTACCTTTCTTGTCCGTTGCCACAACAAAGGCGGGGCGGTTGGCACACTGCAGCTGCACATGGCCTTTGCCGTCAGCATTGCCCTTGGCAAGCTCCTGCTTCTGGAAGTTGTATGCCATCACTTGTGCACCCGATGCTGGTGTGGCATCGGAAATACGATAAACATACACGTCCACGATATCGTTGCGACCCATCTTCGCAGTCACTGCAAGATCACTGACGACGATGTTCTTCTTCTCCTCAACATAGTTATAATAATAGTATCCGTTGGGGTCATTCCATTCGCCATCGTAGTTGTATTTCTTGTAGTCGTAGCGTTGTCCGTCCCAATAGGCGGCCTCGCGTGCCTCATCGTCCATCACAGCATTACGCATTTCATCGGTGGCAAAAGTATAGTCGGCAGGGCCGAAATTGAGGCTCAACTGATACATGGCACCGGGCTCCACTTTGATATAGTCGGAAAGCACAATTGGGAAAGTCTTCCATTGATTGGCATAAGGGTTGTCAATGGCCAGTCGCACTTTCTTTTCGAGACGGCCAGCCTTGCGAATACCATAAGTTTCATTCAGTTCGTTGTCTTGCAAAAACGACAGAATATTATCGTCGAAGACACGGATAATCCTAAGCGTCACCGCATTGAGGCAGATGGCGTCGAAATAAACCGTGGTTTCGTCCACATTGGGGATGATGACACCATCGTCGGTCCAACGCACTTTAGGCAGATTATCGGTAAGGTCAAAGTCGAAGGGGAAATCGCTTTGCAATACCATGCCGTTGGCAGCGCGGATACCGCTTCCAGCCGTCATAACCAATTCCGCCAGCTCATAGTTGTTGAGCGAGGTCTTGTCGAAGTAGAAATCGATCTGATTACCTTTGATATCAGCCTTGTAACCAAGTGCTTTGTTGAAGGTGACGAAGCCATCCAGGTTTTGATCCTCTTTCAAAGGTTGCGTAAAAAACAAGGAAGCACGGCTGCCTGCCTTGTCAACATCGAACATCACGGGCTTGAAGCCGTCTTTGGCATACACCGTCAGTTCACGTTGCATCTTAGCCTTGCAGTCGATAGGCTTACCATCGAGGATAACGGGCACTTGGTAATCGGCATTCTCGCGTTTCAAGCCTTGAACAAGAAAATCAAAGACGTTATTGCCAATGTAGCTCACCTGAACGGGATGCTCTTTACAGAAAGCTTCATCGAACAGTTTGACGGCATCGCTCTGGTCGATAGGCGTAGCGAAAGCCAAACGGATGTTGTAGTCCATCTCTTCGTTGGAAGTGCATATGGGTTGCATAGTGACTAAGCTGAAATTCTGGCGACGTACGCCGAAGCCAAACTCAAGGACCTGGTCGGGGGCAACCTCCACAAAGTCGCCCATCTTGAATCTACCGACGTAGTTCTGGTCCTTGTCGATGTTATCGTACTGGAAGCCGACCGTACTCTCATCAATCCACACGGCCTTTCCCTTCAGGGCAGGAGTAAATTCGAAAGCTTTGGCGGGGATGGGCTCTCCGAACTTCACTTTCAGTTCTTCGGGATTGCTGAAGCGCACCACAACAGGCTCTCCAGCAGCAATGACACCCGAAGTATAGCTGTCCAAAAACGGCAGTAAAGCTTCGTTCAAAGGCTGAATGCGTTCAACGAAGACGTTATTGTCGGTCCTCTTCTTGCCACACGAAGGCAGCAAGGCAAGCAGCAGCAAGCCCATAATCAGGCTGATGCCGCAAACTCTTTTCATTGTCTGTCTAGTATTCATTTTGTCATGGTTTTATGATCAATATTTCGCTTTTAATGTCATTCCAATATAAAACCGATCCACAGGATGTTTTACCCAAAGGTCGTTGTCCATACGTGCAAAAGCGGAAAGGGAATAGCGTTTTGTAAGGCGATAATCCACCGAAAGCACTGTACGCAGGTTGTCGAGGCCACCTTTCTTGGGATCGTTGGTAAGCCAAAACAGTTCCGTGGAAACTGCATACTTGAAGCGGCTGTTCAAAGGCTGGTATGTCACCTTCAAACGGTTACGCCAATACAACTTGGGATTAACACGGTGTTCGCCTGTGCGTTCGTCAAAGAAGGTGCCGATGGCTTTGCTGCGTATCTGGAACTTGAAACGGCGATACTCCTCGGCATAAGTCACCTGCAATCCCAAACGACCCCGGTTCTCATAATAACCCAGGTCATTATGGCGACGTATGTAGTCAGCCACCAGGCCGATGTTCATACGGTCGTGCAGACAAGTATAGTCGACTCCTACCGAGTTGAGCCAACGGTCGAATTGTGAGAAGTTATGGTCGAAACGCAACTCCTCCTCCATCGACAAACCGAACGGGCCTCCCAAACCCACTTCGGCCTCGCCCGATACGATGCCGCCAAAGTCGGTCAGACGATCACTTTGGGCAAATGCCGTCATCGACAATGACAAAAACGCTATGACAAACAGTTTTTTCACTATACGTCGAAATCCTTCAGTTTGGTAACCGTATCAATGGTATTCACTTCATCATCAATAGGCTTGTAATACACCTTCACAAAAGCCACATCACGCAGGTAGTCGATATGTCCCACTTCCACCTTTGAGATTTCCAAGCCCGTGCGTTCAACAAGGTCCGCCTTGAGTTCTTCTTCCTTACCATGTTTTGTGTTTTCGATACGGTCATAAAGAATGATTTTAGTTGCGGTGTGCTTCAGCAATTTCGTTCCATCCAAAAGCCAAACGACAAGCACTACTAGCAAGTTGACCAGCAAAAGCTCTGAATAGCTTGTAGACAGGGCCATTCCATTGACAATGCTTAAGCCCATCACCACAAAGAGATACGTCATTTCACGAATTTTAATAGTTTCCGTTCGATAACGTATCATGCCGAAAATGGCAAAAAGGCCCAAAGCGTATGCAATGTTCATTTTCATGTTCTCCATCAGCGAGATGATGAGGAAGATGACCACAGCAAACATAAGGAAAGTGAAATAATAGTCCTTACGGTTGGCCTTCTTGTAGTAAAAGCAATGGATAATGACCCAGCAAACGAGGAAATTGAACACAAAGCGGATCAAAGTCGTCCAAAGGCTTTGGGCGTCAAAGAGCGGCACGCCGAGAAAATCCATCGTTGAAGCGCCACCGCCGAACTCGCGTGCGATATCAGGATCAAAGTCCTGCATGTTGATTTGTAAAAGATTCATATTGTATCGTTTTTAATTTCTCAATTCTTCTCAACTTTTTCTTAAACCGGTTCTGCTTCACCTCGGGACGAGTCAGGCAGGTCCCGATGCAGTATTTGCTGACCTTAAACGGCCTGATTCTCAATTCAAAAAGCACATCTTTTAGCACCGAGTGGGCACGACCGTCTTGCTTGAGTTCCATCACAACAAGTGGTGCCATCGAGGCGGTGTTTCCGCTGCGCAGGTTCTCAAAACGCAAGTTGCAGTCGATGGTGAGTCGCTCGGTCTTTTCATAATTCACCAAGGTGATACGATCGAAAGCAGTAACGAGATGCGGGCTCAAGGAACTCACTTCATATGGCTGCTTCTCCGCCAAGAAGGCAGCTGCCTCGGGGTTGTCGATGATATTTGGGATGGGTTCGACTTCGATACGTTTCTTCTTGGTGCGACCTTTGTTGTTCTTGTGTTTCACCTCGCAAAAGGTCAAATGGGAATCGACATAAGTACGCACCCGCACCTTGTCACGAACCAGATGACGGTCATGGTGAATAAGGTACATCGTCAGCTCTGGCGTGTCGTAATACACCGTGTTGTAAGGCGAGAAACGATTGCCTTCCACCTCCTGGACATAGTAACTGTCGTGGATGCCCAACAAAATAGCGCGAAGCTGACCCTCCGTCACGACATATTTGGTGTCGATACGGTTCATCAGCTTCACGGCGCTCATCTCATCGAGCGTGATGGGCTTCATGCCTTGTACTATGTCGATGATTTCATCCATCAACCTTATTTAGGCACATATTCGAAAGTCTTCACAGACTCCAGTTTGCCATTAGGATAGTAGTTCTTCTGGCATTTCTTGGAGCCGTCTTCATTGTACTCGAACTTGCGGATGCGCACCACCTTGTCGCGGTCGTTGTATTCGATTTCACGCACTACCTTAGCTGTAATATCGCTATTAGCTGGATATTCGCTAACCACACGCCACTTCTGGCCATAACTGGCGTATTCAATCTCTTCAATCTTGCGACCATACTTGTCATAAGTTGTCACACGATCGAGGAAAGCACGCTTGTCGCCTGCCGCCGTATTCCACTCCTTCAGCACCATACCCTTGCGGTTCTCACGCTTCTGGATGGTGCTCTCCGACACCGACTGTGCCATAGCGCCAAAGCCAATGGCAAAGAAGGCCAATAACAGGATTGTCTTTTTCATATGCATCATTTTATACATTTATTATCACTTCAAATTGTTCTTCAAGCTCATATATCTGTCCACTCTCTTCCACATTGACTGTTTGGAAAATCAAATCAGGGACTTCGTTGTAATCTTGGGTAACCGTGAACACCTCATATTCGCCCGGTTGTAACTTCTGGAAAGCGAAATAGCCATCGGGACCCACACGGGTGTCGTCAAAAGGAATGTCTTCGCCCACCCGGCGAATGTATACGCGATGCTCATAAGCCCAGCCTTCTCCACGGTAGCTACCATTATGGAAATACGAGGCATGAACTCTTCCTTTCACAATGGAAGTACCATATGCCTTTCCATCATGGATATAGATAGTGGGCACCTGGGCAACAGAACCACGTTCAAGCGTTACCACTTCACTCACTGCCTCTTTCTCGCCTGACGGCAAAACAGAATAGGCGAACACTGTGTATTGGCCGGGCAACAGATATTCAAACTGATATAAGCCATCAGCATTGGTCTCCACATCATCACCAAAATAGGCTTCGTCTCCGTATATGATAAAGACATCGGTCTTGGCAGCCACCATGGTGTCGGGAGTAAGTGTATAATCATCGTCGGGATGATGGACAAGCTTCACAACCCCCTGGATGGTGCCAGTGCCGCCTTCGCCAGGGCCTTTGTTGCATGAAAACATAAGGAAGGCCAATGCAAGCAAAGCCATCAAAAATCTTGTCATTCTATTCATTTTATTGAAATTTTAGGGGTACAAAATTAAAACTTCCTTTCGTAATACAAGGTTTCCCGTTCAATTATCGTACCAACTAACATAAAAAAAACGAAAATTGTCAAATATTGGCACAAACCTTTTTCAGCACATCCACAAAGGTCAGTACGTCCTTTTCAGGAATGCCCTCAAGCGCCTTGTTCATTGTATCGATGGCAAGCTGCTTGGTAGAGTCCTTGAGTGCCATGCCTTCAGGGGTGACCACAATGTTGTTGACACGACGGTCTTCCTTGGCCACAGAGCGAGTGACAAGGCCTTTCTTTTCTAGGTTGTCGATAAACTGGGTGACTGAATTCTTGTCTTTTTGGATAATGAAAGCTATGGCTTGTTGCGTAAGCGTGCCTTCGTTCCAAAGCGCATCCATGACAAGGTATTGTTCGGCCGTCAGATTGACGCCATTCTTCTTGAACACTTCAGCAAGATATTTCTTAAGTCTGCAATTCAGGATGTTGACGTAGACGCCTGCTTGTTTAACGAGTATCATATTATCCTAATTTGGGGATTATATTCTTTTATGGTAATGCAAAGATAGGGATAATACTTGAAATAAGCAAAAAAAAGAGCGACACGGCTGCCGCTCTTTTGCTCTATTGAGAAAAAACCTTATTCGATTCTCATGTTCGGTACTTCCGTGCCATCATAATAACCCTTAGCAAGTTTTTCCTTCACTTCGGTGAACGCATTCAACGTATAGTTGACGTCATCCATCGTATGGGCTGCTGTAGGGATGATACGGAAAATGATCATGCCCTTGGGAATGACAGGATAGGTGATGACCGAACAGAAGATACGATAGTTCTCACGAAGGTCCATGGCAATGTTGGTGGCTTGCACCACGTCACCTTGCACGTGCACAGGCGTCACGCAAGCTTCGGCAGGCCCGATATCGAAGCCTAAGTCACGGAAGCCTTTCTGCAAGGCGCGGGTCACCTTCCACAATTGGGCACGAAGGGCATCACCTTCGGCACTGCGGATGATTTCCAAACGCTTTTCGCAGCCTTCCACAATGGCCAACGGCAGGCTCTTGGCATACATCTGTGAACGCATGTTATAGCGCAGATATTCAATCACATACTTCGGTCCAGCCACGAAGCCTCCGATGATGGCCATGGCCTTGGCGTATGCGCCGATGTAGATGTCGATGTCGTCCATCACACCGAAGTGTTCGGAGGTACCGCGACCGTTGGGACCCATCACACCGAAGCCATGGGCGTCGTCGATGAGGATACGGAAGCTGTACTTCTTCTTCAGGGCCACGATGCCGGCGAGGTCGCCCAATGCGCCTGTCATGCCATAAACGCCCTCGGTGATGACAAGAATGCCGCCACCCGTCTTGGCCACCACTTCAGTAGCGACCTTAAGTTTCTTCTCAAGGTCTGCCATGTCATTGTGGCGGTACTTGTACTTGTTGCCAATATGCAGACGGATACCGTCAAGCAGACAAGCATGCGCTTCGTTGTCATAAACAATGACATCGTGCATTGTGGTCAGCGTGTCGATGGTCGAAACAATACCTTGATAGCCAAAGTTGAAAAGGTAAGCGGCTTCTTTCTTTTCAAAGTCAGCCAACTCATGCTCGAAATGCTCGTGCATGCGTGTATGGCCAGTCATCATACGGGCACCCATGGGAGCTGCAAGACCGTATTTGGCAGCGGCTTCAGCATCCACGCGACGAATCTCTGGGTGGTTGGCTAGGCCAAGATAGTTATTCAAACTCCAGCAGAGCACTTCCCTGCCATTGAAAATCATACGCGGCCCCAGCTCTCCCTCCAAACGGGGAAATGCGAAATAACCGTCAGCGCGTTCACGATATTGCCCAATCGGGCCACCGGAATCCTTTGATATTCTTTCAAATATATCCATATTTAGTAGAGTTGATAGTTTAGAGTTTAGAGTGAAGGTAGATTCACGCGTCTGCCCTCACTACATTGATGCCACAAAATTAGTAAATATATTGATTATCCCAACATCACGGAATTATTTTTATCTTTGCACCAAATTAACGATCACAGTATGTTTGACCTAAAAAACAAAACCGCCCTTGTCACAGGCGGTGGCACGGGCATCGGGCAAAGCATCGCACTCCACCTCGCACAGGAAGGCTGTCATCTCGTGCTTACAGGGCTCGGAATCGACGACCTCAATAAGACAAAAGAACTCTGCGAGCAATTGGGGGTCAAGGCTTATGCCACCGAAACCCAGCTGGACGATTATGCCTCTATCGACCGGCTCTACGACTATGTCATGGAACAAGGCCTGAGCATCGATCTTTTCGTGCTCAATGCAGGCATCTCCCAGCGCGAAAAAGCTTTGGACACCGACATCAGTGTCGATGAGAAAATACTGAAAATCGACTTTTTGAGTGGCGTTTATCTCGTGAAGAAATTCAAGGAGATGATCAAAGCCAAGGAACACGTACAGTTCAGCGTGACCACTTCACTGTCGGGTTTGTTCGGCTTCCCCTTGCGTTCGGCTTATTGTGCCGCCAAGCATGCCTTATTCGGTTTCTACGAATCCTTGGAACTGGAATACGACAACATTGGCGTCACCTTCCTCATCCCTGGACGCATCAACACACAGATCAGCAAGAGCGCGCTGCATGGCGACGGCACAGCCCATGCCAAAATGGATGCAGGACAAGCCAATGGTCTTGATGTAGACAAGTGTGGAGCCATTGCCGTGCGTGCCATCAAACGCCAGAAGCACCGTAAACTCATCGGAAAATCGGAACTGCTCATGGCGTACATCCATAAGTATTGCTTACCTTTGTACTATAAACTATCCAAAAAAATATCAGCAACATAATGAAAGAGAAAGTCATCTGCGGCATACAGCAAGTGGGCATCGGAGTCAACGACTTCGTGGAAGCCTGGAAATGGTATTATGACAACTTCGGTTTCGAAATCAAAATTGTCGATGACGAAGGCGTGGCGGAGCGTATGCTCCCCTACACGGGCGGCAAGCCCCAGCCCCGTCGCTCGGGCATCGCGGTCAACATCCGTGGCGGCGGTGGTTTCGAGATATGGCAACCCAAGGGGCGCAAACTCAACTATCTGAAAGAACCTGTGCGCTTGGGCGACCTTGGCATTCTCATCGCCAAAGTCAAAACCCCCGACATCGAAGTGGCTTACAACACCTTTATTAATAAAGAGCTCGACGTCATCAGCCCTGTCATGACCTCACCTGCTGGACAAAAGGAGTTCTTCATGAAAGACCCCTATGGCAACCTCTTCCAAATTGAGCAAGACGACTACGTCTTCATCAATGAGAAAAGGACCACGGGTGGTGCCAACGGCGCTGTCATCGGCGTGAGCAACATCGAACGTTCTCTCCCCTTCTACACGCAACTATTGGAATACGACAAGGTGGTCTTCGACCAGACCGGTGTCTTCGATGACCTGAAATGTCTCCCAGGCGGCGAAGGTCAAGTGCGCCGTGTCATCCTCGAACGTTCCAAACCTATCGAGGGCCCGTTGAGCCGTATCATGGGCACATCCCATCTCGAGCTCATCCAAAGCGTCGACGGCCCAGGCAAAAAGCTATATGAAGGACGTTATTGGGGTGACCCAGGATTCATCCACCTCTGCTTCGACGTGCGCAACATGAGCGCCGTCCAAGAGGAAGCCGAGCTTATGGGGCATCCTTTCGTTTGTGACAGCGGCATTGACTTCGACATGGGTGACGCCAACGGACACTTCACCTACGTGGAGGACCCCGACGGCACTCTTATCGAGTTTGTTGAGACCTTCAAGATTCCGATTGTCAAAAAACTAGGGCTTTACCTTAATCTTGCCAACAAAGATGACCATAAGCCATTGGGAATCCTAAAACTACTACGTTTCGCCAAGGTCAAGAGAGACAGCATTAAATAAAAAAACAGCCGGCTTGAAAAAGTCGGCTGTTTTCATTTCGCAGGTTGATTTACCTTACTTGACGCCCAATTTAGCTTTCACATCTTTGGTAATATCAGTAGCGGCATCACCAACATAGACAGCAGCACCCGTAGCCAAGTCGAGGATGTAGGTGTAACCCTTTTCCTTACCCACGGCATTGATGGCATTCTGTATCTTGTCAAGAATGGGAGCCAGCAACTCACCGCGCTTGGCTTCAAACTCTTGTTCGGCATTGGCCTGGAACTGTTGGATTCTGTTTTGAATGTCAACGATTTCCTTTTCCTTCGACTGCTTCACAAGATTCGACATGGTAGCCACATTGGCTTCGTAGTCCTGCATCTTATTCTGGTATTCAGTAGCCATTGTCTGAAGTTGTGATTGGAGTTCGCCATAGTACTTCTCCAACGATTTCTCAGCCTTAGCCTTTTCAGGCATAGCATTCAGAATCTCCGCCGTATTGACATGAGCGATTTTAACTTGAGCGCTGGCCACGCCACCCATCACGAAGAGGGCGATACCTAAAAACAAAACCTTGAATAATTTGTTCATCTTATTGAATTTTAATAATTTAACTCCTATTTTCCTAATATTCAAGCGGCAAAGTTAACAATTTTTCGCTTCCCTCTTGATAGAATAGATTATTTTCTACCGCTTGAACCTTTCTTACGGTCTTCACGGCGCACGGTCTGCATGACATTACCAAGTTGATCGAGCACGTCATCACTAATGTCGTTCTTGTCGTTGGCATAGAGCACCGAGGTACCCGAAGCCAGGTCGAGGACGAAAGCATAGTTCTTTGACTGGGCGATTTCTTTCATGGCAGTATAAATCTTTTCCTGAATGGGCTGCACCAACTCCGTACGTTTTTGGAAGAGTTGCCCTTCGCTGCCGAAATACTGCATCTGAAGATTCTTGGCTTCCTGCTCTTTGGCCACAATGGCTTGCTCACGGGCTGTCTTTTGGTCTTCCGACAGGAGCAGTTTTTCCTTCTGATACTTGGAATACATCTCTTCCACTTTGTCATAAAGGGCTTTCACTTCTTTCTGCCATTTGTTTGACAAAGTCTCGAGCTCGGCTTGTGCATCGCCATATTCCGGAATATTGCTCATAATGTATTCGGAATCGACATAAACGATTTTTTGTCCACCACCAATCTGGGCGTTAGCGGTCATGATTCCACCGCAAACCAAGGCGGCAGTCAAAATCAAGGTTTTAATTGTTTTCATTTTGTTATGTGTTTTCTATTTGATTGATCTGTTTTCTTGTATATCAATAATCGTTCCAAAAAAAAGAAACACGGCTCTTCGACTAGCTCATGGGCATTATTTTAGTCGATGGAACCACCGATGGAGAAATGGAACTGGCTTCCATTGTTACCCGTTGTTCCATAAACATCGTCGAATCCATAACCCCAGTCAAGGCCAAGAAGGCCGAACATCGGCAAGTAGATGCGGACGCCCAAGCCAGCCGAACGCTTCACATCAAATGGGTTGAAGTCTTTAAAGCCCAGCCAACAATTGCCTGCCTCCAAGAATGTCAAGGCATAAATCGTCGCCTGAGGATTTAACGAAAGCGGATAACGAAGCTCCATGGTATATTTGGTAAATATATCGCCACCACCCATATTTGAATTGATGTAATAGCCTGGCGTAAGTGATTCATTCTTGTAGCCACGCATACCAATCAGCTCGCGGCTATCCATTGACACATTCGACAAGCCATCGCCGCCCAAATAGAATCGGTGGAAAGGCGTTGCACCAATCTGGCTGTTGTAATGGCCCAAATAGCCGAAACGAACTCTTGTCATCAAGACCAGCTTATCATACAATTCGGAGTACCATACAGCCTTGAAAGTCCACTTGTGCATTTCGATCCATTTGTATTTCTCATTATCCGACAAACCTGTATAGTTTTTGTTGGTAAAGAGAGAATAGGGAGGCGTGATCTCAAGTCCGAGTTGGAATTCGGAGCCGTTACGAGGATAAAGCGGCTGGCTGACCGAGTTGCGGCTCAGAACGAAATTATAGCTAATCAAATTGAACTTGCCGTTACCATCGCCAATCTCGAAGTAGGCAGGTTTGTATTTGTTCAAGTTGTAACGCATGAGATTGACACCTTGGTAGACGGAAAAATAGTCATCAGGCCAAGTCAGCCGTCGGCCCAGGCCAATCGTAAAGCCGGTCATCTGGAACCAACCAAAATTGGGGTTCTTTTCTTTCTTTCCATCAACGAGGATTTTTCTGTCTTGGCCATTGCTGTAGAAGGACTGATATAATGAGACGCTCAACGAGTTCGGTTTGCGTCCTCCGAGCCAAGGCTCCGTAAACGAGATGCCATAGTTGATGAATCGGCTGCCATAGGTCGTCACATTGATGCCCAGCTTTTGTCCGTCACCCACGGGAATCGGTTTCCAAGCCGATTTGTTGAACAGATTTCTCATGGAGAAATTGGAAAACTGCAGACCAGCCTGAAGGATGAGCATCTGATAACCGTAACCTGCCGAGAACCTGACTTGGTCGGCAGCGGCCTCTTCAACAGAGTATTCGATATCGACCGTATTGTCAACATAATTGGGCTTCACATCCGGATTGATCGACTCCTGGTTGAAAAAGCCCAAAGTGGCCAGTTCGCGGATACTACGCGTTACGTCGCTACGGCTGAACAGTTGCCCAGGACGGGTGTAAATCTCACGCAATACGACATGGTCAAACGTCTTCGTGTTTCCTTTTAGCGTAACGTTGCTGATGCGGGCCTGTTTGCCCTCGTGAAGTCGAATCTCAAGATCGATGGAGTCGTTCTCAACACAAACTTCAACAGGATCAACACGGAAGAAGAGGTAGCCATCGTCCATATACAATGAGCTGATGTCGAGCGAAGTCTCACTATAAGTCAAGTTTTTCGTCAACAGCTCCTTATTGTACACATCTCCTTTCTTGATGCCAAGAACCGAGTTCAAAGTCTCTGCAGTGTATTTCGTGTTGCCCGTCCATGAGATATCGCGGTAATAATACTTATCGCCCTCATCGATAACGAGATCAATGCCCACGTTTCTGTCGTCAATCTTATAAACGGAATCGCGAACGATGATGGCGTCACGATAGCCTTTGGCATTGTACTTCTCTATGATTTTCTGCTCATCATCCTTAAAATTACTTTCCAGGTAACGGGAAGCTTTGAAGATACGGGGACGATAATTGTCATAGAAGTATTCTTCAACGCCTGTGATAGCTTTCAACGGTTTCAGGGTAACCACATTGGCGACGGTGTTCACCACCAGTGGACCAAGAGGCGTCAATGGGTCGAAGTGGCCGCGTTGTTTGGTTTCCTTCATGGCAGCCAAGATCTGGCCTTCGGACATGTTTTCGTTGCCAAAAACGTTGATTTTGCCGATTCTCACCTTCGGGCCCTTGTCGATATTGATACGCATGTCAATATAGCTCTCACGAGCCGTATCGGCAGTCTGTTCAATATCAATATTTACGTTAAGGTAGCCTTTATCATAATAATAATCTTCAATGATGCGACGGGTTTTTGTCAACAAATGGTCGGTCGCGATATCGCCTCTCGAAAGGTTGATCTTGTTACGGATTTCGTCAGCTTCGCTTTTCTTGATTCCTTTAAAAGAGAACTTTGAAACACGGGGACGCTCCTTGATGACGATTTGTAGAAACACCTTGTTGCCCACAAAATCGGTAGCGTTGATGGCCACATCCTCAAACATACCTTGGTCCCAAATCTTCTTGACGGCAGTCGAAAAGTCATCACCCGGCACTTTCACCTTGTCGCCCACCCTCAGGCCAGCGATCATGCTCAGCATGGACCCGTCGACGAACTTGGCGCCCTCAACAACGATACCGCCGATCTCATATTCCTGAGGATTCATGTAATTGATATCCGACAAATCATCATCAAGCTGAATTTGGGCGAACGACGCCTGCGCAAAAGACAGGGCCGCCAACAACATTAAAAATGGTAGATATTTTCGCATCATTATTTGATATTCTTCACTTAGGTTACTTTATAATTTGTTCACTTGTCTTGCCAAACCGGCGTTCCCTATGCTGATAATTCAGGATTGCCTCATAAAGGTCGGCCTTCCTGAAATCGGGCCAATACTTTTTGGTGAAATACAACTCGGAATAGGCCAATTCCCACAGCAGGAAATTGCTGATACGTTCTTCTCCACTGGTACGAATCAACAACTCCGGATCGGGCATACCGGCCGTTGACAAATAGGATGAAATGGTGGCATCCGTGATGGATTCGGGGAGAAGCTTTCCTTGGACGGCATCTTCAGCCATATGGCGCGCGGCCTGCTTCAAGTCCCAACGGCCCGAATAGCTCAATGCCAAGGTCAAGGTTAGGCGTGTGTTATGGCTGGTGCCATCGATGGCCTGCATCAACTGTTCATAGTTGGCCTTGGGCAAGCTCTTCAAATCGCCAATGGCGTTAAGTCGGATGTTGTTCTTGTTAAGCGTAGCTGTCTCTGACTTGATGGTTTGGGCCAACAAAGTCATCAGACCGCTCACCTCGGCCACGGGACGGTTCCAGTTCTCGGTGGAGAAAGCATACAAAGTCAAATACGACACCCCGAGTTCGGCGCAGGCTTCAGACACTTCGCGCACCGACTGAATGGCGCTCTGATGGCCAAAGAGCCGTTGTTTGCCGCGCTCCTTCGCCCAGCGTCCATTGCCGTCCATGATGATGGCAATATGCTGGGGAAGTCTAGTGAGGTCGATTTGTTGCTTTAACTCTTCCATCCGTTCTTTTTTAGAATTTGCTCAGATTACACCCTCTTCCATCAGGCAGGTTGAACTTCCATGTCAACGAGAAATTAATCATCCCAAACCAATCATTGAAGGCGGAATTGCCACGCTGCTGACCCAATGTATACTTGCCCGAAGGGTCGGTCAAGTCATATTCTGTGTCTTCTATTTCCACCTTGGCGTGCTGTTCGGGATAGACCGTCGCCACATCGTCAAGATAGTCAGTAAAGGTCTTATGCATTCGCCATTCCACCGTAGCTGCCATATGACGCGACAATGAGAACTTCACACCCATGCCGAATGGTATCGAAATCCCTGTAGCAAGCAAAATGTCCTTGTCTTTACCGAACTTGAATGGAGCTTTCTCCCTACCAATCAACTTATCGAAGAAAGAAGCGGAGTCGCTCAATGCTTTTGTGTCCTCTGTGTAATGATACAACAAGTTCAGTAAAGAATCTCCAACAGAGGTATAGGGAGTGTATTGGAATAGCGAAACACCTGCAAAAATATATGGCGACACATTCCGTTTCGGATTGCCGGTAAAATATTCCACGAAATTAAACTCAGCCATCAAGCTGAAATCGTTGATGTTGGCCATAAAATTCAAGCCGCGTTCAGGGCGCCATTTAATCTTTTCGTCTGATGCTTTCACTGTAGCATGGGTATACTCAAACCGGAACGACCAACGGCTGTCCTGATTGTAACGGATCACACCTCCATATTGCCAATCCGACATGGCGAATGGCTTCACAGGGTTCAAGTCGCCCATATAATAGCTGATTCCCCCATGAGGGCCCACTTCTATCGTTTTGGGGTCATCAAACTGTGCATAAACTTGGCCTAAAACAGCCAAGCAACTCAGTATCAGCAGCAAACGAATTATTCTATTCATAGTTCAAGCCTGCAAAGTTAGGAAAATTTTCAATGAAAACGATAGAAATCAGTTTCTATTGTCTTTTCCCCACATCAATTTGTTGCGAATGGTACCAAAAAAGTCCTCGCCGCGCATCCTGACCAGGTTGAGGCAGAAACTTGCCTTACGCACCTCCAACTGCACAGAAGTGTCTAAGGTACAGCTTCTTGAGTCCATGCTGAAGACAAATCTCTTCTCTCGGCCTTCCACCTGAATGCGGATGGTGCTGTCGTCGGGGATGACCACGGGACGTACCGTCAGGTTATGCGTCGCTATGGGTGTAATAACAAAGTTCTTCGCATTGGGAGCAATGATAGGTCCGCCAGCGCTCAACGAATAAGCCGTTGAACCCGTCGGAGTAGCCAGCAAAATGCCGTCGCCCCAATAGGTATTGAGATACACATCGTCAACAAACACCTTGATAGCCAATAAGCTATGTTCAGGATTACGGATGACGTTCAATTCGTTGAGAGCGTATTTCACATCGTCGAAGACCTTTTCTGGCGAGACCAATTCCAAGAGCGTGCGCTGCTCGACGGTGTAATCGCCTGTAAGCACACTATTGACCGCCATGGCTATCTCATTTTTGGATATGCTGGAAAGAAAACCCAAACGCCCCATATTTATGCCCAATACAGGCAACCCCGAATCAAGGACGAAAGGCACCGTGTCGAGAATAGTGCCGTCGCCTCCGATAGAGAACAACATATCGGCTTTCAGATCTTCATGTGAGCGGAAAACGTTGTAATGTACACCTTCAGGCACGAAAGCCTTGAGCATGTCAGCAAAAGCCTTGAACACCAAAATTTCAACTTGATTGTCAGCCAATTCCTTGAACAATTGCTGAATAAATTCCCCATTCTCCGGGGCTATTGTCTTTCCAAATAGGGCGATGGTTTTCATATTCGTTCGTTTTTCTCAGACGCATGCGATGCGTCATTATTACCGGACGCATGCGACGCGTCCCTACAATCCTTCTTCTTTTACCGAATCATGGCTTTCTCCAGTCATCATGCGGATGTAATTCACATAACGCCAGTCGGCGATGTCTCCACGTTCTACAGCTTCCTTCACGGCGCAACCAGGCTCATGGGTATGGGTGCAGTTGGCGAAACGGCATTCGCTCATCAGATTGCGCATCTCGGGGAAACGCTGGGCCAAGGTCTCTTTTTCAAGGTCGTACAACACAAACTCCTTGATGCCGGGAGTGTCAACAATCCATGCACCGAAGTCGAGATGATGCATCTCGGCAAAAGTGGTGGTGTGCTTGCCTTTTTCGTGCACATCGGAGATGGCTCCGATGCGAACGTCCAACGAGGGGTCGAGGGCATTCACGAGGGCCGACTTCCCCACACCTGAATGGCCCGAGAACAGGCATATCTTATCTTGCATCAAGGACTTCAGTTGGTCGATTTGGAAGCCCGTCTTGGCCGAAACGCCGAAAGAAGTATAGCCAAGGCTTTGGTAGTATTCCATCAACACGCACATCTCCCCTATCTGTTCATCGGTGTAGAGGTCACACTTATTGAAAACCAAGGCTGCGGGGATATGATAGGCTTCGGCGGTCACCAAAAAACGGTCGATGAAGCCCGTGGAAGTGCGCGGCTGTGCGATGGTGGCCACCACAATGGCCAAATCGACGTTGGCAGCAATGATATGGGAAGCCTTGCTCAGGTTGACTGACTGTCGGACAATCACATTGTCACGCGGTTCAATCTTCTTGATGACGCCCGTATCCTTACCAGGTTCCTGCTCAAACTCCACGTTGTCACCAACAGCCACGGGGTTGGTCGAGCGGATGCCGTCGAGGCGAATCTTGCCGCGAAGACGACATTCCCACTGCCGTCCCTGTTCGTCAAGGACGACATACCAACTGCCCGTTGATTTGATGACCTTGCCTAGCATTTCTGATACCTCTTTCCCGGCAATGCCATCAGCACGCCGTCAAATTCCAAATTCAATAGTAAGGCAGCTATCTTCGTGGTAGGCAGTTCCGTCCTCACGATGATGTCGTCAAGACTGATGACGGCATTCGCACCGAAGCAGTCCATGACCAGCTTTTCCTCGGCCGTGAACTCGCGGAACAAAGCCGTCTGTTTCTCGGTCTTCGACCCTGAATCCCATCGCATGATGTAGCGCAGGTTAAGCACGCTTTCCATGAGGTGGGCACGGTTGGTGCGGATGAGGTAGTTACAGCCTTGGCTGTAGATATCCATCACGCGGCCAGGATAGGCAAACACGTCGCGGCTATAGGAATTGGCCAAATCTGCCGTAATCAACGATCCGCCTTTCATTGCCGACTCGATGACCACCACGGCATCGGCCATGCCTGCGATGATGCGGTTGCGGCGCGGGAAGTTCTCGCGGTCGGGCAAGGTGCCGCTCATACACTCTGTCAGGATGCCGCCGCCCTGCTCCACCATGTCAGCAGCCAGTTTCTTGTTGGGTGCAGGATAGACCTGCTGCATGCCGCTGCCCATCACCCCTACCGTAGGGATGCCGTTTTTTACCGAGGCTTTATGGGCACAGGTGTCGACACCATAGGCCAATCCACTTACTATCAGCACGTTGTCATCCTTTAAATTCTCCACTAGCTGGTTACAGTTCTCCTTACCGTATTCCGTGATGTTGCGTGTGCCAACGATGGCCACAACGCGGTTGGCATTGAGGTTAGCCTTGCCTTTGTAATACAGCATCATCGGAGCATCATCGCACTGCAAGAGACGGCGCGGATAGTCCGAATCAAGGAAAAACAAGGGCTGGATACCGTTTTTCTCAACGAATTCAATCTCCTCCTCTGCCCTTTTCAGGTATTCCTTGGGCTTGCAGATGGCGTCGATGGAGGCCTCACGCATGCCTGTGATCTTCTCCAGCGACTTGCGTGTCTCCTTGAAAATGGCCTCAGCGCTACCGCAATACTGAACGAATTTCTTCCCGCTGATATCACCGATACCAGGGAGGAGGGTTAGGGCAATTTGATACTGCAGGGGAGACATTCAGTTTAGAGTTTAGAGTTTAGAGTTTAGAGAATGATCAATCCAGTTTCAACACAGCAAGGAACGCCGACTGCGGCACTTCGACGTTGCCGATTTGACGCATGCGTTTCTTACCTGCCTTCTGTTTCTCGAGCAGTTTGCGCTTACGTGACACGTCGCCGCCGTAACACTTCGCCGTCACGTCCTTACGCACCTGGCGCACCGTTTCGCGGGCGATGATCTTAGCACCGATGGCCGCTTGTATGGCGATGTCGAACTGGTGACGGGGTATCAACTCCTTCAGCTTCTCGCACATACGGCGACCGAAATCGTATGCATGACCTCGGTGAATCAAGGTGGACAAAGCGTCGACGGACTCGCCGTTGAGCATGATGTCGAGTTTCACCAAGTCGGCATCTTGATAGCCAGCGATATGATAGTCGAAAGAGGCATAGCCTTTCGAGATAGACTTCAATTTGTCGTAGAAGTCGAAGACGATTTCGCTCAACGGCATCTGGAAGGTCAGCTCCACGCGGTCGGTGGAGAGATAGACCTGGTTTTTCAACACGCCACGGCGGTCGATGCAGAGCGTCATGATAGGTCCCGTGAACTCATTCTTCGAGATGATTTGTGCAAGGATGTAAGGCTCCTCGATATGGTCAATCTTCGTCACCTCGGGCAAACCGCTGGGGTTATGCACCTCAATCATTTCGCCGTCAGTCTTATAGCACTTGAACGAGACGTTAGGCACCGTGGTGATAACGTCCATGTCGAACTCACGATCGAGGCGTTCCTGCACAATTTCCATGTGCAAGAGGCCCAGGAAGCCGCAACGAAAACCGAAGCCCAGAGCGGCCGAAGACTCAGGCTCCCAAACCAGTGAAGCGTCGTTGAGTTGCAGCTTCTCCAATGAAGCGCGCAGCTCCTCGTAGTCGTCAGCGTCAACGGGATAGATACCAGCAAACAGCATGGGTTTCACATTCTCAAAGCCTGCCACAGGCTCGGCGCAAGGACGGTCTACATGCGTGATGGTGTCGCCCACCTTGACTTCTTTAGAGGTCTTGATGCCAGAGATGATGTAACCCACATCGCCCGCAGAGAGTTCTTTTTTAGGCACTTGCTTCAACTGGAGCACACCGATCTCATCGGCATTGTATTCCTTGCCCGTGGCGAAGAACTTCACCAAGTCGTTGGTATGCATCGTGCCGTTCATGATACGGAAATAAGCGATGATGCCGCGGAACGAGTTGAATACCGAGTCGAAGATGAGGGCTTGTAGCGGAGCTTCAGGGTCGCCTTTGGGGCATGGGATGCGGTCGACGATGGCGTCGAGAACGGCAGGCACGCCTTCGCCTGTTCGAGCGCTGACTTTCAGGATCTCGCTGGGATCACAGCCCAGAAGGTCCACCATCTGGTCCTCCACAATATCGACCATGGCACTGTCCATGTCGATTTTGTTCATCACGGGGATGATCTCGAGGTCGTGCTCAAGAGCGGAATAGAGGTTGGCAATCGTCTGAGCCTGGATACCTTGTGTGGCATCCACCACCAACAGAGCACCTTCGCAAGCCGCAATGCTACGCGACACCTCGTAGGAGAAGTCGACATGGCCGGGAGTATCGATGAGGTTCAAGGTATAAGTATCCCCTTTGTAGGGGTATTTCATCTGGATGGCGTGGCTCTTGATGGTGATGCCGCGTTCGCGTTCAAGGTCCATGTCGTCAAGGACCTGGTCGACAAGTTCTTTGTCGTTAAGCGTGTGGGTCAGTTCCAAAAGGCGGTCGGCCAAGGTCGATTTGCCGTGGTCGATATGAGCTATGATGCAAAAATTTCGTATGTTCTTCATTATGGGCGCAAAAATACAAAAAAAATCCTCGTTCCATGACGTAATACAAAAGGATAATGCATATTTTTGCGGTTTGAAAAAGAAGATTGCCTATGGAGCCCATTTTACCCGACACCTATTCCAAAGAAGAGAAAGAAGAGATAGAGCGACGACACCAGCGCCTTCTTGACGCTTGGCAGACGCGCAAAGAAGCCCAAGACCTGGAGATGGTCAACAAGGCGTTTTATTTTGCCGTGGAAGCCCACAAGGACCAGCGTCGACGTTCAGGCGAACCCTATATCTACCATCCCATCGAAGTAGCCACCATTGCCGCCAGCGATATCGGATTGGGTCGCACATCCATCATCTGCGCCCTATTGCATGATGTGGTGGAAGACACCAAATACACCTTGGAAGACATCCGAGAAATGTTTGGCGAAAAGGTTTCACGTGTGGTGGACGGACTCACCAAGTTCGCCAACCTTGAAGGTGCCGAGAGCGCACAGGCCGAGAACTTCAAGAAAGTCATTTCCTCGTTGTCGTACGACATCCGCGTGGTGCTCATCAAACTCAGCGATCGCCTGCACAACATGCGCACCTTGGACTCGATGCCCAAGCACAAGCAACTGAAGATCGCCTCCGAGACCACTTATATTTATGCTCCACTCGCCTATCGTCTCGGTCTCCATGCCATCGAGATTGAATTGGAAGACCTAGCCTTCAAATACACCAACCCTACCATTTACAACAACATCCGCAAACGCATGGACGATGTGCGTGCCATGCGCATGGGTGAATTGCGCGACTTTGTCGCTCCCATAGAAGCCGCATTGAAGGAAAACGGCATCAAGGCAAGAGCAGAGATAAAAGAACGTTCCGTCAATTCCGTTTGGAAGCGCATGATGGACAAAGAGTTGGCCTTCGAAGACCTTTACGGTTCCTTCATTGTACGTCTTATCACCGATTGTCCAAGGGAAGACGAACGTATGGAATGCTGGAAGATCTACGCTGTGCTGACCAACTGCTACCGCCCTTACACCAAGAAGCTGAAGGACTGGATCTCGTTTCCGAAAGCCAACGGTTATGAGAGTTTGCACGCCGTGGTAATGGGTCAGACCGGCAATTGGGTGGAGGTGCAAATCCGCAGCCAACGCATGGAGGAAATCGCCGAAAAAGGTTTCGCTGCCTATTGGAAGTACAAAACTGACGACGACAAGACCGAAAGCGGATTCGATGAATGGTTGAAGAAAGCACAAGACCTCATCAGCGGCGAATCGGATAATGCCATAGAGTTTGTCGACAATTTCAAACTCGACCTCTTCTCCGACGAAATCTACGTCTTCACTCCTCAAGGCAAGATGATCACGCTACCCAAAGGCTCCACCGTGCTTGACTTCGCCTACAACATCCATAGCGAAATCGGCGACCATAGCATCGCAGCCAATGTCAACAACCAGTTGGCCCAACTCGACCGCAAACTCGTCAAGGGCGACCAAGTGGAAATCATCACTTCTGACTCGCAACACCCTCAAGAGAAATGGTTCGAGTTTCTCGCCACAGCCACAGCCAAATCGCGACTCAAAAGCGGCATCAAAGAATACCGCCGCAGCTTCCGCGAAGAGGGCGAGCAGAAATTCGAAGCCATCATGAAGAAACTCGACATGGAGCCATCAAAAGTCAACCGAAACTCGGTAATGACGGCAGAAAACCTCACCAGCTCCATCGACTTCTATTATAACGTTGCTACCGGAAAAATCGACGAACGTCTCATCCGCAGCGTGTTAAAGCCTCAATCCAATGGTAGCTTCGTGCGTTACATCACCTTCGGACTGCTGGGCAACAGCAGCAAAGAAAAGGACGAGACACCTTCCATCACCACCTCTGGTGAGTTCGACTTCAACGTTTCGACCTGCTGTAACCCCATCCCTGGCGACGACGTCATCGCTTTCAGCTTCCCTGGCGAGCCATTGCAAATACATAGAAGCAATTGCCCCAAAGCCATCCAACTCTCATCGCGTTTCGGCAATAACATCGTAAAAGCCAAATGGCAACCCAAGAGCGAGATTGCCTTCCTTGCCGAGCTGAAAATCACCGCTTTGGATACCAAAGGACTGCTCAATCGCATGACCAACCTTCTCTCCAACGAGATGCAACTCAACCTGCACTCGCTCCACATGGAAGCCAAACAAGATGTGGTGGAAGCCGCCATCTCTATCTATGTGCACAACACCAAAGAACTTGACGACCTAATTGCCAAACTGAACCAGCTGAAAGAAATCCAAAAAGTAGTAAGAAAAAACAGCAACTGAGACAAAATAATATAGATTATTTAGAATCAGTCTGAGAAATATTCTTACCTTTGCAGCAACTACCACTTCGAAAATGAAAAACTCGTTTGACAATACCTATTTGGCCGTCAAGAAAATCTTTATTGACTATTTACAACGACGAAAGTTGCGTAAAACTCCCGAGCGGTTTGCCATCCTGAAGGAAATATACTCCATCAACGGGCATTTCGACATCGACTCGTTGTACAATCAGATGAAAGATAACAAGTACCGCGTCAGTAGGGCTACGTTATATAATACCATCGACCTGCTTTTGGACTGCGGCCTAGTCATCAAGCACCAGTTTGGACACAACTGCGCGCAATACGAACGCTCCTACAAGTTCCGCCAGCACGACCATTTCATCGACTTGGAGACGGAAAACGTCATGGAGTTTTGTGACCCGCGTTTGCTTGAAATCCAACGGTCGATTGAGGAACAATTGGGTGTTGAGATCACGCATCATTCTTTGATATTTTACGGACATAAAAAAAGTTGAGAGTTTAGTGTTTAGAGTTTAGAGTCAGTGGTTAGTTGAGAGTTGCGAGTTAGGAGACGCTTTGCGTCATTGCGAGGAACGAAGCAATCCAGCATTTTGAATCTTTGAATATATGAATTTTAAATCTTGAATTTCAAAATATGAACAAATTAGACATACTACTCGGCTTACAATGGGGCGACGAAGGCAAAGGCAAGGTGGTCGATGCCCTCACCCCGAATTATGACATCGTTTGCCGTTTCCAAGGTGGCCCCAATGCCGGTCATACCATTGAGTTTGAAGGCAAGAAATTCGTGTTACACAACATTCCTTCAGGCGTGCTCACCCCAGGTTGCATCAACCTCATTGGCAACGGCGTCATCATAGAGCCACATATATTAAAAGGTGAAATTGAAGGCTTGCGTGAAGCCGGCTTCGACTTGCGAAAGACTTTGATGATCGCCAACCGCGCCCATCTCATCCTCCCCACTCACCGCGCTATGGACGCCGCCAACGAAAAGGCTTTGGGCAAGATGAAAGTCGGCACCACGCTGAAAGGCATCGGCCCGACCTATACCGACAAGACCGCCCGCAGAGGCCTCCGCATCGGCGACATCAATGCTGCCGACTTCCGCGAGAAATACGAGAACCTGAAGAAGGCCCACCTGCAGCAAATCGCCGGCCTCGGTTTCGAGATGCAAGGCTTCCAACTCGACGGCCTCGACTTCGCCGAGTACGAGAAGCTGTGGTTCGAAGGCATCGAATACCTGAAACAATACCAGTTCGTCGATGGTGAATACTTCATCAACGACGCTCTTGACAACGGCAAGAAAGTGCTGGCCGAAGGCGCCCAAGGCTCCATGCTCGACGTGGACTTCGGCAGCTATCCTTTCGTAACCTCCTCAAATGTCATCGCCGCTGGCGTCTGCTCTGGTTTGGGCGTTGCTCCAAGCAGAGTCGGCAAGGTGTACGGTATCTTCAAGGCCTATTGCACCCGCGTGGGTACAGGCCCCTTCCCCACCGAGCTGTTCGACGAAACGGGCGAGATGCTCCGCCAAAACGGTCATGAATTTGGCGCCACCACGGGCCGTCCGCGCCGTTGCGGCTGGCTCGACCTGCCCGCACTGAAATATGCCGTCATGCTCAGCGGCGTCACCGACCTGATGATGATGAAGAGCGATGTGATGGACGACTTCGCCACCCTGAAAGTCGCCACGGCCTACCGATACAACGGACAAGAGACCAAGCACCTGCCTTTCGCTGCCTGCACCGAGACCATGGAACCAGTTTACACGGAGATCCCTGGCTGGCAACAGAAGATAGAAGGCAAGATTCCGCAGAAGTTGGAAGACTACATCAAATTCATTGAGAATTACATCGGCGTGCCGATCAAATTCGTATCGTACGGTCCTGACAGAACACAAAACATTTTGAGATGATCATTTTAGAAAAACCATACGTTTCCGCCCCGTTGGTGGCGTATTTGGAAGAGAAACAAATCCCCGTTTTACATAACGACATGGCCGAGGTGCTGAAACAGCAAGGCCACAGCCTCAACCTTTTGGACGACAAGGCTTTCGTTGAGAAATACGAGCAAAGCCATCAGTTGTATGCCGTCTCTGAGAATGCCTTGGTGTGGCTCTATGCCCAGCTGCCCGAGTCGGAGCTGGTCAAAAAAGTCAAGATCCTGAAGGACAAGGCCGCTTTCCGTCGCATCTGCCAGCAGATCTATCCCGACTTCTACTACAAAGAGGTGGAGATGAAGGCCTTGCGCAGCCTCAACCCTGACGAGTTGCCGTTACCATTGGTGCTGAAACCAGCAGTCGGTTTCCTCAGCGTGGGCGTGTATATCGTCCGCAACAAGGCTGAATGGCAAGCTGCTTTGGACGACATCGACCACAACTTCGCCAAGCAGTGCGCCGTCTTCCCCGAGACTGTTGTGCGTAGCGAGATGTTCGTGCTGGAACAGTTCATCGAAGGCGAGGAATACGCCGTGGACGCCTATTATGATGCCGAGGGAAAGCCCAACATCATCAACATCTTCCACCATATCTTCAAGGACGAGACTGACGTCAGCGACCGCCTCTACTGCATGAGCAAGCAGATCTTCGAGGCCAACTATCCGGCTTTCAACCAGTTCTGCATCGACCTGAACGGCGTACTGGAACTGAAGAACTTCCCCATGCACGTGGAGTTCCGCGTCGACAAAAACACGGGTCGCGCTATCCCGATCGAAGTCAACCCGCTGCGTTTCGCCGGCATGTGCCTCAACGACCTGACGCGTCACACCTGCCATCTGTTGCCCGTGCAGTGCTATTTCGAGGGCATTCGTCCCGACTATGCCACCATGTGGAACGGCATCGAGAACGATGTGTTCAGCTTCATCGTACTAGATAAGCCATACGACACCAACCGTGCCTTGGACTTCGAGCGCATCAAGCGGCATTTCCATGGTGTTTTGGAGACCCGCGACATCATGAACCCCGCCATGAGCGTGTGGGGCTTCCTGTTCACGCAGACCACACCCGAACACAAAGAGGAACTGAAAGAGATTCTGTTCTCTTCGTTGGAAGAGTTTATGGTATGATAATGAAACAAATAGTTGGCGAAAAGGTGGTAGGTTTACCACCTTTTTTGCATTAATTACTACCTTTGCAAAAAATAATCCATCTATGAAAAACATCATCCTCACCTTTGCCATCCTTTCAGCAGTGGTCTTCTCGGCCTGCTCGTCGGAAAAGGAAACGACCTTCAACGAAAAACAAGCCTTGGAATTCCTTTACCAATACATGCCGCTCGGAGACAGCGTAGACTACACCGAGGACTATTACCGCGAGTGCGTGCACTATGCCTTCCTCGCCAAACAAGAAATGCCATGGGGCAACAACATCCCCGAGCGTGAGTTCAAGCATTTCGTGGTGCCCGTGCGCGTCAACAACGAGAACCTCGACCGCTTCCGTGCCACCTATTATGAGGAGTTGAAAGGGCGCGTGAAAGATTTGTCGCTTTACGATGCAGTCCTTGAAGTGAACCATTGGTGCCATGAACATGTCAACTACAAAGGTAGCGACAGCCGTACCAGCGCCCCAATGGCCACCATCAAGACCTCGTGGGGCCGTTGCGGCGAGGAGTCAACGCTGCTGGTGACGGCCTTACGAACTGTTGGTATCCCAGCAAGACAAGTGTACACCCCTCGCTGGGCCCACTGCGACGACAACCACGCCTGGGTGGAAGCATGGGTTGACGGACAATGGCACTTCCTCGGCGCCTGCGAGCCTGAGCCTGTGCTCGACTTGGGATGGTTCAACGAGCCTGCCTCGCGCACCTTGTTATTACATACGCGCGTCTTCGGTGACTATGATGGGCCAGAAGAAGTCATCAGCCGCACCCGTAATTTCACGGAAATCAACGTAGTGGACAACTATGGCAAGACTGCCAAGACCACCTTCACCGTCGTCGACGAAAACGGACAGCCGCAAGCCAACCTGCCCGTGGAGTTCAAGATTTACAACTACGCCGAGTTCTGCACCGTGGTTACGAAGACCACCGATGAAAATGGTCAGACCTGGCTCACCTCGGGCCTCGGCTGCATGATGGCCTATGCCGCCAAAGATGGCAAATTCGGCTTCCAAGTGTTCAAGTCGGGCGAACAAGAGAATGTCACCATCACCCTCAACCACGAGGAAGGCGCTGAAGAAGTCTTTGAATTTGATATGGTGCCGCCCGCACCGACCAGCGTCTTGCCCGAGGTAACGGCTGAGATGCGTGCCGAGAACGACCGCCGCGTGGCCTATGAAGACTCGTTGCGCAACGCCTACATTGCCGACTGCAAGAAAGCCCAGATGAACGTGATCATGAATACGGGCGACAAAAAGCTCTGCAGCATTCTTGAAAAGACTTGGGGCAACTGGCAGACCATCGCCGACTTCGTGAAATACGCCCAAGACAAGAACCAAGAGATCAAGGCCGTGGAGCTGCTCAGCAACATCTCCGACAAGGACCTGCGCGATGTCAGCCTCGAAGTGCTGAAAGACCATTTCGATAACACGCCTGGTCTCGAGCAGTCTATCATCTCCATGCCGCCCGAGCTTTATGCACAATACATCCTCAGTCCGCGTGTGAGCAACGAGATGCTGGTGCCTTACCGCAAGACCCTCTCCGAGTTCTTCCCTGAAGCGGAACGTCAGCAATACCACGACAATCCCGCCCTTTTGGTGGATTGGGTGAAAAACAACATCAAAGCCGACGACGGCTTGGCTTTACAGCGCATCCCGATTTCGCCCCTAGGCGTATTGAAAGCCCGCAAGGCCGACCGCCACTCGCGCGACATCTTCTTCGTCAGTATGGCTCGTAGCTTGGGCATCGCGGCACAAATCAATCCCGTGAATGGCAATGTGCAATACTTCTGCAAAGAATGGACAAACGTGGACTTCGAAGCCGCTGAACCCGCCAATGCCGCCGAGGGATATCTGGACATCCAATACTACCCCATAGCTTCCGTCGCCGACCCGAAATACTACACGCACTTCAGCATCAAGAAGTTCGATGACCAAAGTTTCCGCCTCTTGGCCTATGATGCCAAAGATCCTGGCATCGACGATGGCATGATGCTCTCCACCTTCGAACATCCCACACCTTTGGATGAAGGCTATTATATCCTCACGGCAGGCACGCGCTTGGATGACGGCACAGCCCTGACCCACAGCCAATTCTTCAGCATCAAGGCAGGTGAAACCACGCAGGTGAATCTCGTGTTGCGTCAGCCTAACGACGATCTTCAAGTCGTCGGCAGTTTCTATGCCGACAGCAAGTTCACCGACCCGGAGACGGGTGAAGTGGGCAATGCCAAACAACTCATCCAAGACGCTTATTTCATCCTCGGCCTCTTGGACCAGGGCAGCGAGCCCACCACCCATGCCATGCAGGACATCGCCGCCTTCCGCAAGGACTTTGAAGAGAGCAACTTGCCGATCATCTTTGTCTTCAGCGACAAAGCCGACTACGACAAATTCAAATTGAAGAACTTCAACGAGTTGCCCGAAGGCATCGCCTACGGCCTCGATGAAGGTGAGATACGCGATGAAATCGTTGACGGTCTGCACCTCAACACCGACATCCGCCCCATCTTCATCATCGGCAATGCCAACAGTGAGGTGGTGTTTGTGAAGCAGGGGTATACCATTGGTTTGGGTGAGCAGTTGCTGAAGGTGATGGCAAAGTTGTAAAAAAAGACCGGCAATTGCCGGTCTTTTTTTTACAACTTCCTCGCGACTTCCTTCTCGGTGTAACCCTCGATGATGTCGCCGACCTTGATGTCGTTGAAGTTCTCGATGTTCAAGCCGCAGTCCATACCGGCGCTGACTTCCTTGACGTCGTCCTTATAACGCTTCAAGGACCCGAGCACGCCCGTGTAGATCACGATGCCATCGCGGATGACACGGACCTTGGTGTTGCGGGTGACTTTGCCGTCCAAGACCATACAGCCGGCGATGGTGCCGACCTTGCTGATCTTGAAGGTCTCTCGGATCTCGAGGTTGCAGGTGACCACCTCTTCGATCTCGGGAGCCAACATACCTTCGATAGCGGCCTTGATCTCTTCGATGGCGGTGTAGATGATGGAGTAGAGACGGATGTCGATCTTCTCGTTCTCAGCCATCTTACGCGCTTGTGCGGTAGGACGCACGTTGAAGCCCACGATGACGGCGTTGGAGGCCGAAGCCAGCATGACGTCCGACTCGCTGATGGCACCCACCGACTTGTGGATGACGTTGACCTGCACCTCCTCGGTGGAGAGCTTCAACAAGCTGTCGGCCAGAGCCTCCACGGAACCATCCACGTCGGCCTTGACGATGATGTTCAACTCCTTGAAGTCGCCGATGGCGATACGACGGCCGATTTCGTCCAAGGTGATGTGCGGACTGGTGCGACGCGTCTGTTCGCGCTGCAATTGCTCACGACGGTTGGCGATGGCTTTCACCTCGCGCTCATCGGTCATCACGTTGAAGGCGTCACCCGGCATGGGAGCGCCGTTCAAACCGAGCAACAACACCGGTGTCGAAGGACCGGCCTCCTTGACGGGACGGTTGTGGTCGTCGAACATGGCCTTCACCTTACCGTAGGTAGTGCCAGCAAGCACCATGTCACCAATCTTCAAGGTGCCGTTCTGCACCAGGATCTTGGCCACATAGCCACGGCCCTTGTCCAAGGCGGACTCGATGACCGTGCCCTTGGCGAGACGGTTGGGGTTGGCCTTCAGGTCGAGGAGCTCGGCCTCAAGCAGCACCTTTTCGAGCAGTGCATCAACATTAAGACCGATCTTAGCGGCGATTTCCTGGTCTTGGTACTTACCGCCCCAGCTCTCGACGAGGATGTTCATATTGGCAAGTTGCTCACGAATCTTGTCGGGATTGGCGGTGGGCTTATCGATCTTATTCAGAGCGAAGACGATTGGAACACCAGCGGCCTGCGCGTGGTTGATGGCCTCGACGGTCTGCGGCATCACGCTGTCATCGGTAGCGATGACGATGATGGCGACGTCGGTGATCTTGGCACCACGGGCACGCATAGCCGTGAAGGCTTCGTGACCAGGGGTATCCAAGAAGGTAATCTTCTTGCCACTCTCGGTGGTCACCTCGTAGGCACCGATGTGCTGGGTGATACCACCAGCCTCACCGGCCACCACGTTGGTGTTACGGATGTAGTCCAAGAGCTTGGTCTTACCATGGTCGACGTGACCCATGACGGTGACGACGGGAGCGCGAGGCACGAGATCCTCTTCCTTATCGACCTCATCAGTCTCTGCTATGGCTTCTTGCACGTCGGCGCTGACGAAGTCGACTTGGAAGCCAAATTCCTCGGCCACCACGGTCAGGGCTTCAGCATCGAGACGCTGGTTGATGGACACAGGCATACCGAGGCTCATGCAGGTGCCAATGACCTTTACCACAGGCACGTTCATCATCGTCGCCAACTCGTTGGCCGTGACAAACTCGGTCACCTTCAAGACCTTCTTATCCTCCTCTTGGCGCATCATCTCTTCCATCATGGTGCCTGCCACATGCTGGCGTTTCTCACGACGGTGCTTCGAGGTCTTCGACTTGCCCATTGGAGACAGGCGCGCCAAGGTGTCTTTGATCTGCTTCGAGATTTCCTCTTCGCTCAGCTCAGGTTTCTCCTCGCGTTTTATCGCCTTGTTTTTATCTTTCTTGCTTAAGGGTTTGCCGTTATCTTTCTGGCCTTTCTTGCCGAAATCGCCACCTTGGTTCTTCGGTCCTTTGCCAGGCTTACCGCCTTGCTGACGATCTCCCGTAGGATTCTCTGAAGAGCCTTCTGGCTTCCCTTGAATACGTTTGCGTTTTTTCTTGTTGCGCGACTCCTCGTTCGACTCGGCGCCCTTGGCACGCTTACGCTCTTCAGGCAGTTCGATCTTATCCAGAATCTTCGGACCTTCAAGCTTTTTGACTTCCACCTTAATGAACTTAGGTTCTGCCTTTTCAGCTTCTTCTTCAGGCTGTTTTACTTCAGGAACAACTTTCTCAGCCGGTTTCTCTTCCTCTTTTACAGGTTTCTCTTCCTTAGGCTCTTCTTTAGGCTTCTCCTGCTTCACAGGTTCCTGTTCCTTCTTCTCCTTTGCCTTTTTCGATGCATTCGATTTGGGTTGAAGCGCTTCCAAATCAATCTTACCCAACACCTTGATCTGTGGTTCTTTCTCAGTATCCTCCGACTTTTCAGGTTGTGATACGGGCTCCACCTTCTCTTGCTTTACAGCAGGAGCTGGAGTTGTTTTGCTGGTCTTCTTGGAAGGTGTTATCGTATTGGTACGGATGATGACCTCCTCATGGTCCTCATCAGCCTCAGGTTTCGAGGATTGGAATGTGGATTCAACGGAAACAGAGCCTCCCTTATAGGAGAGATCGCCCAATTTCTTCGCCTCATTCTTCACCTCTTTCTCACCTTGGTATTCCTTCACAAG
>JBGUNT010000028.1:0-14976 GCA_045117495.1 Candidatus Limimorpha sp.
GGCCTCAGACTTTCAAAGATCTTCCGCAAAAGCGCCAACCGCTCCTTCCTTCCTTGTTTTGCGGGCTGCAAAGATACAGCTTTTATACTTCTGGCAAGCATTTTTTTCAAATATTTTTCTCAATATATGCTATCTCGCTGTGAATCAAATAGAAAAATTTTCATGAACAACGTTGAAATATAGTAACACGATACCTTATTAATAAAAGTATAGGGGCAAAAACTATTGTTTGACCACAAAAAAATGCCAATTTTCTTATCTATTTTCATGCAAGATGTTATGATAATACATATTTTTGCACCTCAAAAATGAAAAATATCCATCCTATGAAAAAGACCATTTTCCTTATCTTATGTCTGATGGCCTGCCTCTTCGTTTCGGCACAGACCATCGAAAAAACCTATTATTTCGGCCAGCCCAGCGTTGCCATGATGCAGGGCTACGAGCAGATCCAATTCAAAGGCTGCATGCAGAGCGCCATGGCCGGCCAGCCCTCGCTGCCCTGGCAGAACGTCAGCCTCATGCTGCCACAAGGCACGGAAGCCGCAGCCATCGAGGTGGTGCTCTCCGACTTCCAGACGATGGAAGGTAGCCATAACCTCTACCCTTACCAGACGGCCCTCACCTACTCCGACCCTGTTCGCAAGCAGTTTGAGAAAGACGAGGCCCTCTATGCCTCGAAGAGCATCTACCCCGCCCAAGCCCATGGCCAACTCAGCACACAATACTTGAACGGCGTCGGTTTCGCCTTCTCGGCCTTCACCCCTGTTCAGTATATACCTGGCACTGGCGAAGTGCGTTATGCCACCAAGGCCACGGTTCGCATCACTACGACTGCCGCCAAGGCCGACCAAAGCCGTAAGCTTTGGCTCAACGGCGGCAACGCCGAGCGCGCCATGCGCCTGGCACAAAACCCCGAGATGCTGCAGACCTACAACAGCAAGGGCCGTACCGTGGGAGGCTACGACCTGCTCGTAGTCACAACGCAGCCCTACATCAATGCCTTTGATGAGTATGTTGCTTTCTATCAAGCTCGCGGCCTTCGCACCCGTGTCGTCGACCTCTCCACCATCCTCAGCACGATGGAAGGCCGTGACAGCCAAGAGAAGCTGCGTAACTACATCATCCAGGAATACGAAGACAACGGCATCATGATGGTGAACCTCGGTGGCGACGTGCCCGACATCCCCTATCGTGGATTATACTGCTATGTAACCAGTGGCGGTGGCGACAAAGAAGACTACGACATCCCCGCCGACCTTTATTATGCTGCCCTCGACGGCAACTGGAACAACGATGGCGACAACCTTTGGGGTGAGATCGGCGAAGACGACCTGCTGCCCGAGATCGGCATCGGACGTATGTGCTTCAGCAACCAAGGCGAACTCGACAACATGCTACACAAGGCCATGACTTATCAAACCGAACCCGTTCTTAGCGAGTTCCGCGACGTCATCATGGCCGGCGAACACCTTTACGACGATCCCATGAGCAACGGCAGCCAATACCTTGAAATGCTTATCGGCACTCATGACGACAACGGCTATACTACCACAGGCATCCCAGAGAACTACAACTTCACGCGCCTTTACGAAGAGGAAGGTAACTGGAGCGGCACCTTGCTCCGCAATGCCATCAACCAAGGCACGCAATACGTCCACCACGATGGCCACGCCAACACCAACTATGTGGCTGGATGGACCAACGGCGACATCACCAACGGCAACTTCAGCAGCGTGAACGGCGTCGACCATAACTACACCTTCTTCCACACCTCGGGTTGCATCTGCGGCGACTTCAGCAGCGACTGCATCTTGGAGCTCATGACCAAAATCGCCAACTTCGCCGTGGCCACCTTCGGCAACTCGCGCTACGGCTGGTTCAACGAAGGCCAGACTGAAGGCCCCGCCATCCACTTGGCCCGCGAAACCGAAGACGCTTACTATAACGACCGCATCCCCTACGGCGGCATGGCTTTGAGAGAATCCAAGATTGCCACCGCCCCTTGGGTGAACGCGCCCGGACAATGGGAAGAAGGCGCCTTGCGCTGGAATTTCTACGACCTCAACATGATGGGCGACGTGGCCGTCAGCCCATGGCACGACGAGCCTTTCACGCCCGAGGTAACCTACGCCTCTGAGATCCTTGTCGGCACTGCCTCGATGGAAGTCACCGTCGCCAACGCCAACGGCGATGGCCTGAAGAACTTCCGCTGCGCCCTCTTCCATGGCGACGACATGATTGGCGTTGGCTACACCGATGAAGACGGCAACGTCACCATCGAGTTCGCCGATCCCATCGACTTCGTCGGCGAGATGAGCCTCATCGTGACCGGCTGCGACGCCTGGCCTCAGGCTTTGCCCGTCCTCAGCCTGCCTGGCAACTGTGCCTACGTCATCTACAACGACTATGAAATCAGCGGTGGTGCCCAGCCCGACTACGGTCAGAGCATCGCTCTCGACATGCAAATCAAGAATGTGGGTACCGTGACCGCCAACAACGTCACCGCCACCCTCAGCACCGACTGCGACTACATCACCCTCACCGATGCCACCGAGACCATCGCCAGCATCGAAGGTGGCGCCACAATCAACCTCGCCGAAGCCTTTGCCATGGACATCGCCGACGACGTGCCCAACCTGATGAAGGCCGACTTCAACCTGAGTTGTACCGATGGCACCGACACATGGGAAAGCAAGTTCGCCATCCGCCTCCACGCTCCTGAGTTTGCCGTGGTGGGCACCGACCTCGAAGACGGCGACGGCAACGGTCAAATCGACCCGGGTGAGACCGTCACCGCCCACATCACCGTCAAGAATGCCGGTCTGGCCGCTGCTCCCGACACCCGTTTGAACGTCATCTGCGACCTGCCTGAGATCGTTTATGAGCAGGGCGACTTCCAAGTAGGCACCGTCAACGCCGATGAGGAGTTCACCATCGACTTCGTGTTCGTCCTTTCAGAAGAGACCCCGCTTGGCGTGGCCTATGAAATCGGATTCAACACCACTTCGGGCCATTATTCCACCGAAGGAAGCTTCGCCTTCTCGGTCGGCATTGTCACTGAAGACTGGGAGACCGGCGACTTCAGCAAGTTCGAATGGGAGAATGACCCAAGCATGCCTTGGGCCGTGGTCACCGAGAACCCTTACGAAGGCAGCTATTGTGTCAAATCAGGCGCCATCGGCGACAATCAAAGCACCTCACTCGCCATCAACCTTGAGGTGCATAGCGAAGGAGAAATCAGCTTCTACAGGAAAGTCTCGTCGGAAAGCGGCTTTGACAAGCTGTACTTCTACATCGACGGCAACGAGAAAGGCAACTGGTCGGGCGAAGTGAGCTGGGGACAGCAGACCTATGCCCTCCCCGTCGGTCATCACGAGCTGAAGTGGACCTACAAAAAAGACGTTTATGTGGCCAATGGCAGCGACTGTGCATGGTTGGACAACATCGTCTTCCCGCCTTCGGATGTCATCACCGTCACGCAAGAGACCGTGATGAACGGCTTGGCCCTCTATCCCAACCCGAACAAGGGGCAGTTCAGCATCAACCTGCCTGAGGAGGATTGTGTCATTGTGGTGTTCAACAGCCTTGGCCAGCAGGTCTACAGCCGACAGGCCAAGGGTGAGACCACGCTCAACCTTGAGGCATTGAACAGCGGCATGTACTTCGTCACGGTGAAGTCGGCCAGCGGCGTCAGCACCTTGAAGTTTGTGAAGGAATAAGGACACCTTTTGAATAAAACGAAAGCGCCTTGGGATTTCCTGGGGCGCTTTTTTCGTCTTTTTACCGTTCCTTCCCCTTGATGGTAAATCGAAGATTGGCTGCGCCGAATGCACAGCATTTCGACGATGCGAAGCGAGTCAATGAACCGAAGGATCAAGGCCAAAACGAATGGCCCACCGCACACGGTGCCCGTCGTTTTCACTTTCACCCTAAACGACACACTCTCATCCCCAAACCCTCATGGCGGACAGGGATCCGCCATCCCTTACACCGCCAGAGGACTATATCCCCCGTCGTCGCTTCGCGACATCGCGAACAAAGTGAGCGACTTCCTCTGGGCTTTGCGCCTGACTGCCGCTTTGCGTCATCGCGAGGAACGAAGCGATCCAGATGAACCGCCACCAACCCTTGTTTATGCCTAGGATAATCCCCTAGAACGCCAGGTACCTTACCCAAGTCCTTCCCAGCAGGCCCAAGGCAACGGTCCAGAGGACCGTCCAGAGCGGCACGAGGGCCATGAAACGGTCGTGCTTGGTCTTGTGCCGAAAGAGCATCATGCCCATCCAGCAGCCCACTCCCCCGCCCAGGCGCGCCACCCACAGCAGCACCCGCTCCGGGATGCGGCGGCTCCTGCCCTTCGATTTCGCCTTGTCCACACCGTAAAGGACGAAGCCCAAGAGGTTGATGAGGAGGAGATATAGTAGGAGGATTGGGGGCATAAAATCTTAATAGTTTCGAATTTCTTCAATAACATCAAAAAAGCCTTCCTCCTTTAACGACTCATATTGATCAATTTCACAATAGAACGGCACTACCTTATATTTGCGAATTGTATCTACAGTTACTTTGTATTCTGGAGCAACTGCTTAAGATTTTTCGGGGATCCTTCTGTTTTTTTCATTGGACACTGAATAGCTTTTAGGTTTCGTCTTCAGCGAATTCTGTTTATTGTTTGCAAAAATACAACAATTAACAAATATTCAAAATGATTTACGGATACATACGCGTCAGCAGTGACAAACAGACAGTTGAAAATCAACGCTTTGAAATCAACAACTTTTGCGTAAAAGAACACCTTCAAATTGATGGCTGGATTGAGGAAACCATCAGCGGGACAAAAAACTATGACAAGCGGGAGCTTGGACGGCTGTTGAAGAAAGTGCAGAAAGACGACCTCATCATCTGCGCCGAACTATCACGTTTGGGCAGAAGCCTATTCATGATTATGGAGATTCTGAGCCTCTGCATGAAAAAAGAGTGCCGCGTGTGGACCATCAAGGACAACTACCGCCTTGGCGACGACATCCAGAGCAAGGTGCTGGCATTCGCTTTCGGTCTTTCGGCAGAGATTGAAAGGAATTTGATTAGCCAAAGGACGAAGGAGGCGTTGGCAAGGAAGAAGGCGGAAGGCGTTGTGCTTGGCCGACCCAAAGGAGCAAAATCAGCGAAAGACGCATACAAATTAGGCAAAAAAGAAGAGCTTATCATTAGGCTTCGTGAAGAGGGGGTTTCATTTAATAAAATCGGCAAGTTACTTCACGTCCATCGCGATACCGTAAGACGGTTTTATCATACCTTTTTGGATAAAAAAGAGTAAGCATTTGGACGAGCGATTTCGTGCGGCAACAACATACTGTTTGTAGCTTTGCCGATTCAAATAGTTGGGTCATACTTTCGCCTATCGAGCAATCGATCAAGAGAAAAATCGAAGCCGTCGGTGTGCCTTTAAAAGATTGGGATATTCAAATCAATTACGGCATTAAAACAGGCTTTAATGATGCGTTCATTATTAGCACGGAAAGACGTGATGAAATTCTGGCGAACTGCCAGACCGAGGATGAGCGGCAAAGGACGGCTGAATTAATACGACCGATTCTCCGTGGTAGGGATATTAAACGTTATGGCTATGAGTGGGCAAAACTATATCTAATTGCTACTTTCCCAGCTCGAAAATATAACATTGAGCAATACCCTTCTGTCAAGCACTATTTGTTGTCGTTTGCCTACGATTATCTCATTGAAAACAATAATGAATTGGTGGCCAAAAACCATTTGGAAGAATACTGCATGAAGAAACTTTCCCAGTCAGGAGAGTATATTATTATAAATGGGAAACATGTACTTGACAGAAATGGTAATAAAGAGAAAGGCCGCAAGAAAACCACAAATAAATGGTTTGAGACCCAAGATAGTATTAGTTATTGGGACGATTTCTTTAAGCCGAAAATTTGTTGGAAAGCCGTTGGCCGGAATCTTACTTTTGCCATTGTCGAAGCAGGAACGTTTTTGACTGCTCCGGCTAGTTTTATTCAGGCTGGCCAATACAATGAATACATAATGGCATTTCTTTGCAGCTCTGTGGGTAAGTATTTTATCTACCAAAACAGTGACACTACAGGGGCAGGGGACATCATGCTCAACATCCAATCGCTAATCAAGTTTCCTGTACCTATTTGTGAGGCCGAAATACAGCATTTGTCTGAATTGGTAAAACAACAATCCTTGAACTATAGTTCAGATAGACAACAAGTTATCAATTTGTGCCTATACAATATGTATGGTTTTAATGCAGACGAAATTGAAGCAATTGAAAACTGCTAAATCTATCTTCTTTCGATATAGTTAATCTCATCATTAGTAAGGCAATACGTTTTGTAAATCTCTTCCTGTAATGATTTTGGAATTGGAATGTTCAGTACATAAATGGAGAACATCCGGACAGCTTTTTCTCCTAATTGAACTGACAAAGTACGATAATACCAGTCCATTAGTTTTGAATTGAGATAGTGTTGTAGTCGGGGCAAGATAGAAGGATTGTCTGCAGTCAGAAAATAAGTTGTATTGTTGCAAAACATCACATCATTGCACAGGGCAAAATTCAGTTCTTGTGTAATATCAGCATAGAATAGTTTCGGCTTAAAGAAATCGTCCGCTATGCTATGTAATATCTACAAACCCAATCTGACAACGTTCTGCTTCGGTTAGTCCGTATATGTCGAACAATTCTTCATCTATCTTTATCGCCTTTTCTTTCGTATAGTTGGCTTGTATATCTTCAACTAGTTGTTTGAATCGCTGTTCAATTACTGCATCTGGTTGATAAACAGCTATTTTATCAAAGAAAATCTTTCGTAATTCTCTCGTTCCACCCTGCAATTCAGCAAAGTTGTCAATAAAACAGAATTTGAAAAGAGATGAGTTTAAGAAGGCTGTAAGAAAAGCAATTCTTTCCCCTGTTATCATAAACGATTTGTCATTTTGAAAGAACCCCATTTTGTCATAGTAAAAAGGGAGAAACTTTGTCATGTTGGGGTACATGATTTTTGGTTTAGAAAAATCGTCCAAATACGCACAGTTGCGAAGATTATATGGGGTTACCCCTCTGTCGTCTCTCTTACTAATTTTGTCCCAATAATGGTCGAGATGCTGCTTGATAGCTGGATAGTCATTTATGTCAACAGGCGGTATCTTCCCCCTTATGCCATTATGGGTGTTGATAAGCCAAAGGTTGGCCCATTCATATCCATACCTCTTTATGTCACGGCCTCTCAATATCGGTCTAATAAGTTCAGCAGTTCGCTTTTTTTCGTCTTCAGTGGCACAATTCTGTAGGATTTCTTCTCTCTTTTCTCCAGAGATAATGAAAGCCTCGTTGCATCCCGTCAGTACACCTCTGTAGATGTTTATGTCCCAGTCTTTCAAAGGTGTTCCAACAGACTCTATCTTGCTTTTTATGCTTTGTTCTATTGGAGACAGGATAACCCAACTGTCACAAGATGAAAAGTCGCATAAAGATTGGTTTGACTTAACGAAATCGCTCAAATTCTTAACGCTATCTTTGTTCTGCTTGTTGGTAACGGCACAGACGGTTTCGTGCCGGTTGTTTGATTTCGAGAAAAGCAGGATATTGGTATCAACCGTTGCACTCTCGAAAATCTTCACTCCAGCAAAGTCAATCAAGAGTTTGGGATTAGTTTCTTTTGCTAAGAAGTCGCGTGTCTTTTCACCATAACCTGCACGCATCCACTTGTTTGAAGTAATATAGCACAGATGGCCGCCTTCTCTCAACAACTGATGACCTCGTTCATAAAAGAGACAATAGATGTCGCCCGTACTGGCGAAAGTTTTAAATCCACATGGCTGATATAGTTTGCCTAACTTGCCACCATCATTCTGCAATTGGATATACGGCGGGTTGCCAATCACAATATCAAAACCATCAGTTACGCCAAACATCCACTCTGAGTCGAAGAAATCTGCTACGCCATTTTGGTCGTAGGGATTCCAGCCTGCCATTTGCTCGGCATCTTTTGGCGGATAGGTTTCGTCCTGACTCAATAAGGAGATTAACTTTTGGCGCAGTTCCTCGTCTTGTTTGCGCAACCGTTGCTTGGCTGAAGCAGTCTTGGCTTTGAAATGCTCGTGTCGCACATTGCGCAAAGCCTCCTTTGTATCGCCAATCTCAGGGTCTTCGAATAACGAGCCGACAAACTCGCCTTCCTTAACCTTGTGCAGCCCAATCAACGAATTGGCCGTCACGAATTTGGTTTCCAGATTGGGCAAGGTCGGAATTCCGAAGTTGGGCTTTGCGGCATCCTTTTCGCAATCGCATATCAACGAGATGAAGAAACGCAGTTTGGTGATTTGTGCTGCAATGCTCTGAATATCGCTGCCATAGATGCAGTTTTCGATGATGTTAAGTTTAAGCTCGTAGGTGGTTTTGTCGGTCTCGATTTTCTGGAGCAAATCAACAATACGATTCAGCAAACCCATGGGGAATGCACCCGATCCGCAAGCAGGGTCAAGTATCTTCACACTTTTTAACTTCCCAGCAATGAGCTGGTAATCTGGCCAATGCAATTCGTCTGGTTCAAAATCATCCTTGAACATGGAGCGAACAAGTGGCGTGTCGCCAAGATAGGCTATCAAGCTCTCGTCAACCATATAGCTGACAATCTCACGAGGCGTGTAGAATGAGCCGCTTTGGTTGCGGGCTGTTTCCTTGGTTTCGGGGTTGTAGGCACCTAAAAGGTTCTCGAACACCTTGCCCAACAATTCAGGGTCGAGGGCTACCTGTTGTTCATTAGGCGTGTTCTCTTCAATGGTGAAGTTATAGCGTTTCAATATGTTGAGCAAGCCCTGTTTCTCATCGAAAAAGAAACGATTGGGGATAAAAGCGCGGTGGCGATAGCGACCATTGGCAATGAAATCATTCCGCGAGAAGCCGTCATAATTGTATGCAGTTTCCACGCCGTCGTTTTTCCTTGTCTTGTCCAAACATTCAAAAAGGCCGCCATTGAGAAATGGTATTTCAGAGAACAATTGCAAAACCTCATCTTCGCCTATCGTGAACATTTCGGCGTAGCGATAAAGGCTCTTCACGTCCTTTTGTCCCTTCAGTTTGGCAAAACCACGATGGCCTTCCTCGTCCTCGATGGCGCGGTTAAGCGTGGCGAAAAACAGGTTTTGCAAGATGGCGTTGTAATAATTGCCCTGTTCGTTGCTGTTTGGGTCAAAATCCACCAGCACTCTACGCAAGTCCTTCTCTTCAAACAAATTGTCAGGCACAAGACCTTTCTGTTTGATGAACCAAACAAACATCAAACGTGTTATCAATCGGATGATTTTCTTGTCGATGTCTTCAAAATCATCATCGGAAGTTTCCGTGTTATTGGGGAAATAGATGCCCGAACCAGGGCTAACAGCCCACTGATACCAATCGAACAACTCGTTGTAGAACTCTTTCGTCAACGCCTCCACCGAGAATGCTTCTTTGAGGTTGGCGAAACTCACGCCTTTGGACTGCAATTCGACGAAGCGGCTGACAGCGGTGTTGTACCAATTGTTGGCGTCGCCAAAGACAAAGGTGTAACGCTTGGGGGCGGTTGCTTCGCCTTGCAAGTCACAGATGAACGACAATCGCCAGCTGTTGCCGTCGTCGAAAACGACCAAGGCCGCATCAACCAAATAACGCACGTATGGCTTCACCAACTGGCGGAGACCCACACGACGGCTTTTTACCGAAGAATTAAGGCGAAGGTAGAACAGACCGATCTCATAATTGTCATCAGTTTTTTTCTGGCCCAGATAATACCCTGTCCCTTCATCAGGGTTAAGGTCCAACTGCTCAGGTGTTTGCCTATAAGCGGTAGGCTTGACAACATCAAGCACAAACTTGTTCCAGTCTTGCAGGTTGAATTTGCCTTGGAAAAGGCTGCGTAGTTGGTCGTTGCTATACATGGTTATTCAAAAGTTACAGAGGTGATGATTTCAGATTGTTGGTATTCGCTTTCACGCTGCATTTTTTCATGGCTAATGTAGTAATGGTCGAAAAGCCTTTCCATTTCAAAGGCCAAGTAGTTCTTCAACTCGTCAACAGTAGCGTTGGCTCGCATCTTATTTGCCTTGCGGCTTAGGCGGGTCAGATTGAGTGTCAGCTGCGAGAACATGCCTTCATTCACATAGTTTTCAAGCAGCATCACCTTGTCGTGAATCTCGTCGGATGCAAACAAGCGTTTCATGTCGCGCAAGAATGCAAGGGCGACGGTTGCATTACGGTCAATCTGTTTTTCGTTGATGGAGCTTTCGGTGGTTTCTTGTGTAGTGGTTTCGGTCATGTAGGCTTTGTAGGCCTTGCTTACATGTTCGTAATGCAAGTGTTTCACGGCCATGAAGTTGCCTATCGGCTCATCTGTTTTGGCCCGCAACATTTCGGCAGCATCAGGAAATTCAATGGGTACAGGTTGGCCATCGGCAACAACTTGATAGAATTGGGAGCGCTTGCCGGTGGTGATATACACCACAGAGGATTGCGAGGGTGCCTCTTTTGGCCTGTTTTCCGGACAGCGCACGGTACGGCTTTTGCACGGCAAAGCCTTGACACGTTTGTAAAGCTCACGGTCTTTCTGATAAAGTTCCCTCACCTCGCGGAGCAATTCGAGTTGTTTGTCAACATTGTCGCGAACCTTATCGTCAAACAATTGGAACTCGCGAAGCATCTCCTCGCGCGAATAAACCTGCGCATCCTCGCCCAGTGCCGAATGGAAACCTTGCAGTTTGATAAGTGCATTGGTGTAAAGCTGGATCTGCTTATCGCCGTCCTTTGAAGGATAGAACATATAGTTATAGATATGGTCGGAGGTGGAGCCGATACGGTTTACACGGCCTATGCGTTGCATCAATCGGGTGGCGTTCCACGGCGAATCATAGTTGACAATCACGTTGCTACGATGCAAGTTGACACCTTCTGCCAATACATCCGAAGAAAGAATGATGTTGTATTGGTTCAACTTCTCTCCTGTAAAGTTGGCATCGAAGTTGCTCTTGATGTCGTCAAGTACATTTCGGCGGTTGGATGCTGAAACAACGAGAACATCCTTGCGTCCTATTTCTTCCTTAAGCCGCTTGCCCAAATAACTGATGGTATCTACACTTTCGGAAAACACGACCAGTTTGCCTTCCTTGTTCAATTCCATGAGATTGCCACTTGCATCTGTCTTTGTTTTTTCAAACAATTCCGTTTCAAGCAACTGCTTAAACAAATCGAACTTCGGGTCAACATCAACGGCTTCCCAAAGCGTTGAAAGCTGTTCCAATTTGGCGGCATCGTCGCGGAGTTTGACGATATATTCGGGATTGAAGTCAGACTGGGTGAAAAGAATGTCTTCCTTGTCGTAGCCACGGTTGATGGCTTTCTCCATGATAGCATCAAACTCCATATCATGTGCCATCATGCCTTTAACATCAATTTCGGGGGCGATTAGGATGCGGTTGTCGTCCCACATCTTAATCATATCGTTAGTGATACGTAGGAATGTGGCCAGTGAACGTTTGAAAGCATAGAAACTGCTTTCCAGCCGTTTGACCATGTGTACACGGAAAATGCCAGAAAACACTTGCGCGAACTGCACCGCATTGCGGTATTTCGCCGCTTTCTCACCCACAACGAACTCGATGGCACGATAACGCGCAAAATGCAGGCCCGTTCCATTGGGATTGTCGGGGCTTGGTGTATCGGTCAGGATGGTTATGGTATTATAGAATAACTCGCTCAGTTGTTCGTCAAGCTGATACTCACATTCATTTGGTTGCTCAACCTGTGGGAAATGGATATTCTGTGACATCAGGTCGGCTCGGTACTCATCGTTGTTCCAAAGATTCTTACGGGTACGTCGCACCAAAATCTTATCCAACACACGGGTTCTCATTTCCTCATAGATTCTGTCGGCTTCAGTAGTGATTTCGCTGTTGTCAATCTTGCCGCGTTTGCGCATCAACTCATTATAGCGTTTAATCCACGGCTGGAACAATGTGGTGATGTTGGTGATGCCGTCCAAAGTGGGCTTGCGGGCGTTTTGGAACAACAAAATCAAATTGCGAAAATCTTCTGGGTGGTTATTTAACGGAGTAGCCGACAAAAGCATAATTTTCTTTTGTGTGCCTGCGATTAGTCCTTCATTGACACGAGGGGTCTTACAGATTCTTTGCAAGTCATCATAACGGCCAGAAGTGTCCGAACGGAAGTTGTGTGCTTCATCAACAATAACGAGGTCAAACTCTTCAGCCCCGTTGAAGTTACCTGTACCGTCAAGCACCTTGTTCAAGCTGCCATTGGTGATGAACTTGGAGTACTGTTTCAGGCCGAAGTCTTTGAAAGTGTCTTCCCAGTTTTCTTTCACCGCTGGCGGGTAGATGACTAAAATGTGGGTGTTACGGCCGTTTTCTTCCACAAAACGTTTGGCAATCATGGCAGCAACAATAGTTTTTCCAGTACCTACCACGTCGGCGAGGAAGAAGCCATTGTATTCCTTAAGCATTTGGAAGCCTTGAATCACAGCATCGCTCTGGTATTTTAGCGACATGTAGCCTTTTGGCATTTCAAGCGTAAAGTCGTCCTCAACCTGGTCGCCGAAAGCGTCAATCAACACCTTGATGAAGATTTCGTATGGCGTTTGCAATTTACCCACATGGGTTTGGCCCTTAATACGTTGGATGTCGTCGGACGTTATGGCAATGCCTTCATTCCAAAGCATTTCAAACTCATTCTTGCAATAAGCAACATCATCATAATCCTTCATGGCCACGTTAAGTTCGTAACGCGGAGGCTCGGTGATACCCAATCCTGCTTCAGAAATGTTGGACGAGCCCATAATGACCCAACCGTCGGTGTTAGGGCTGAAATTCTGAGGCAAGCATAGATAGAATTTGGCGTGAAGATTTTTCGATTTATGAATGCGGAGTTGAACTTTACCCGAGACGACATCCTCGCAAAGCTGCAAAATGCCTTCTTCAACTTCCGGGGAATACTCGGCATCTTTCACATCTTGAATAAAGTCCTTGGTGTAAAGCTTCTTTGCCTCGTCATCGCCTTCAAGGAAAAGCATGGCTTGATTGTGCTTTCTGAAGATATTGTCGATATTGATACCCACGAGGATTCTGATTTCCTGCACGTTTGTAAGTTCCTTGCGTAGTTTGAAATAACCAGAGGAACGGAAATAACCGACCACAGCTAGAAAACTATGGAAATTCGGCATTCCTTCCACAATGCCTTGGAACTTTTTAAACAAAGAAGTGTCAACGTTGTTGAAGAATTTGCTACTCATAATTTATTAGTAGTTATATAAAACAGCAAAAATAAGAAATTTTGATTATCAAAAACAAAATAACTCCTCCCCAAAAGGCATTTCATCCACCCTTCGCTCTAGCCATACTTCAGAGTATGGTTGAGTATGTCTAGAGTATGCCAACACTATGCCTAGAGTATGCGAAAAGCAATCTTTCAGGTGTCCTGATTTCCCCAAAAAACCTATCTTTGCGCCACGATTTCCATACATCAAGAGTGCGACGCGCACACCAACCGAGCTCCCGAGTTATGCCACGGTGGTCGAAATGATGTGAGTTAAGTATTAACTAAAATGATAACTTATGCACTACAACAGAATTGTATTGAATGAACCTCATGCCTCCGTCGAGGGCTTGTACGACGACAGGCTGAGCGGATGGCAGATTGACGAACGTTTCATCAACGATGTGGTCTTCCGCTTGACGGACTGGCACACGGATTTTCTTTTCCACGGTTTCAGACATGCCAAGATTAGGACGGTGCGCTTCCCGTTTTCGAGATTTATTGTGGATGCTGAAAGACTTTGGGATGACCCAATGGAAGACATCGGGCAAGGCATCATCTATCGGCATTTCGACGGCTATAGAAGACAGGTACCTGCACTACATGAAGCGCGGCTGCTGCATCTGTGGGACGGTCATCAACGGAAGCTGAAGAGCAACCTGTGCGAGGGTGCACTATTGCTTGACTGTCATTCGTTTCCCGAAGAAATGGGCGACGTGGACATCTGTATCGGATTCAACGAAGACTGGTCCAAGCCGAGCAAGGAGTTACTGGAATATGCGGTGAATCTCTTTGAGGACAACGGCTATTCTGTAGGTATTAACTATCCCTACAGCAATTCCGAGGCGCCGGCCTGCCCGTTCACTTACCAATCCATGATGCTTGAAGTGAATAAGCGGGTATATTTGGAGCAACGGTCAGCCTATCTGAAGACGCATTGCGACAAGAAGAGAAGCGTGCGGGAGGTGCTCAGCCTGCTGATGGAAAGAGTGGCTGAGTAGTTGGTTAGTGGGACTAACCAACTCATTTTGTGAAAGCATAAAAAACACCTCCACATAAGCCTTTCAGCCCATGGGGAGGCAGACGGCAGTGGCTTGCCGCCGGAAGAGACGCATCAAAAATGCCTTGCGCTGAGGATACACTCCATGCTCTCAGGCTGAAAGTCACAGTCAGTCACCTTCAACCTCACGCGATGGGGTAAAAGGTCTTGTCGTATGACTAATTGTCTGGTTTTTCGTCCTTTTCGTCGGCCTACGATGAGCCCAAACGCCACATGGTGACGCAAAAGGTCACGGTGCATGACGAAAAGTCCGAATTGATGCCCGAAATGGTCTCTATCAATGACCTAAAAGGTCATCGCCTGACTTTTGGCGACATGCAGTCACCAATTTTCAAAAGGACGGCTCCGTCAGGCATATACAGCTGTGGGATGCTCTTTTTCTAGATTGCCGCGCTCCGTTGCTCTCCGCTCGCAACGACGCGAAGCGACGACAAGGGGTGGGTCCCAAGAGCGTAGGAGATTGCGGATCAAGTCCGCAAATCCCCGATTCGACGATGCGAAGCGAGTCAATGACGGCTAAAGGGCAAAAGTCGGGTGGTGAGGTTCCCTTCGGGAATGGAGTTATTGT
>JBGUNT010000029.1:0-19287 GCA_045117495.1 Candidatus Limimorpha sp.
GCTTTGACTTTGTTGTTAGGTCAGCTGCAAGCGCAATCACCGAAGAAGATAAAGGCTAAAGGAGATTATGTTCATCCTGCTACAAAAGCCGTTTTCCCTTTGCAATTAGGAGACTATCATCGTGATGGGCTGTATTCTTATGATAAAAAGAAAGAGAATGTCGGAGGCGTATATGAAAGTGCCAACAAACAAACCTTGTTATCGGTTTATGTTTACCCAGCGAGGATTGGCTACGATAGTAGAATTCATGATGAGTATTCAGGCTTGATGCAAGAATTGGCCGACATTCATGGCGGAATACATGCCACTTCAGATGCGGTTTCATACCAGAATGAAGGACTCAAGATTAATGGGCTTAGGTCGACTTTTTCTACCACAGGTAAAAACGAGTCGTTGACGCTTTATGAGTGTGGAAGGTGGTGGTTCAAGATGAGAATCACTTCGAGCGACCTTGACACTTGTCAAATGTCCCAATTGGAACAGACAGTGATGGATTATTTCGTGCCGACGAATTTTGTCAAGAATGAGCCGTTGAGTGTTAAATTCGATGTTCATGTTGCTCCAGCTGTTATAGATGACTCTTTGATGCTGTGTTGTGTGCTTGGCGCAATTTTTGGGGAATTGCAATGGGTTAATGATAACGTTGATTCATTGGAAAGTGTAAGTGGTTTCCCCAGTCTTTATATAGAGGCTCACATGGCAGCGATTGAAGGTTTTGTAAAAGCTGAAAAAGACCATCCTGAACTGAATGGGGGAGAAGAAATCCATCATCAGTTGGAGCAGTTTAATAAAATCATAGAGAATGGCTTTTTGGAAGAGTATTTGTTTGACCAATATTTTGGTTGGCTAATTATCCCGAAGGACATGACTATCGATTCTGATGCGTTTTTTGAATGGCAGATGCAGAATCCTATAGATGTATTGATGGGAGTGCGAGCCAGAGAGTTCATGTGGATAATTGAATGTGCAGATTCTGATTAGATTTCTTTTCGTATCGTATAGAAAAAAGCCGTACCTTTGCCGCGGCAAACAGCGGCTGAGATTCCCTTCGGGAATGGAGAAAGATATGAGGTTTGATGTCGGCGGCTTGTACTTGCCAATAGGGGGTAAGTGGCTTTAGCCGCCGAGGTTAAATTAGCTAAATACTCCATTCCCGAAGGGAATCTTAATCTTAAATCTTGAATTTTAAATATTAAAACAAACAATAATGAAACAACTTATCGAATGCGTGCCGAATATCAGCGAAGGCCGCGACAAGAATATCATTGACCAAGTGACCGCTGAAATCGAGAAAGTGGAAGGCGTCAAGCTGCTGGACGTGGATCCCGGCATGACCACCAACCGCACCGTCATCACCTTCGTGGGTGAGCCTGAGCCTGTGTGTGAAGCCGCCTACCGCGTGGTGAAGAAAGCCGCTGAACTCATCGACATGAGCCAGCATCATGGCGCCCACCCGCGCCAAGGTGCCACCGACGTGTGCCCCCTCATCCCTGTGAGCAACATCACCATGGAAGAGGTAGTCGAGTATGCCCACAAGTTGGGCAAGCGCCTCGGCGACGAGCTGAACATCCCGATTTACTGCTACGAAGAGGCCGCCTACATCAAGGAGCGCCGCAACCTCGCTTACTGCCGCACGGGTGAGTACGAGAGCCTGTCCTCGCGCCTCGGCACGGAGCAGTGGAAGCCCGACTTCGGCCCCAACGAATGGAACGAACATGTGGCCCACACGGGTGCCACCCAAGTGGGTGCCCGCGACTTCCTCGTGGCCATCAACTATAACCTCAACACCACCTCGACGCGTCGTGCCAACGCCATCGCTTTCGACGTGCGCGAAAAGGGTCGCCCGATGCGCGAAGGCGGCAAGGTGACCGGCAAGCCGATGAAGGATGAAAACGGTAAACCGATCATGATTCCTGGAACGCTGAAGGCCACCAAGGCCATTGGCTGGTTCATTGAGGACTACGGTATCGCCCAGGTGTCGATGAACATCACCAACATCAGTGTGTCGCCTGTCCATGTCTGCTTCGAGGAGGTCTGCGCCAAGGCCGCTGCTCGTGGCGTGCGTGTCACTGGCTGCGAAATCGTCGGCCTCGTGCCCAAGAAAGTGCTGATGGATGCTGGCAGGTTCTACCTCGCCAAGCAACAGCGCAGCCTCGGCGTGAGCGAAGAGGAAATCATGAAGATTGCCATCAAGTCGATGGGCCTCGATGACCTCAAGCCCTTCGACCCGAAGGAAAAAGTCATCGAATACCTTATCGAGGACCACAGCCAGAAGAAACTCGTCGACATGACCTGCACGGGCTTTGCCAACGAGACCGCTAGCGAAAGCCCCGCTCCTGGTGGCGGTTCCATCTCTGCCTATATGGGTGCCCTCGGAGCCTCATTGGCCACGATGGTCGCCAACCTTTCGTCGCACAAGCCGGGCTGGGACGAGCGTTGGGAGGAGTTTTCCAACTGGGCTGTCAAGGGTCAGGCCATCAAGGACGAGTTGCTTGAGCTGGTCGACGAAGATACCAATGCCTTCAATAAGATTATGGATGCCTTCGGTCTGCCGAAGAAGACCGACGAGGAGAAGGCTGTCCGTAGCGCCGCCATCCAAGAGGCCACAAAATATGCCACCCAGGTGCCTTTCCGCACGATGAAGGTCGCCTTCAAGGCTTTCGAGGTCGTCCGCGCCATGGCTGAGACCGGCAATCCGAACTCGGTCACCGACGCCGGCGTGGGTGCTTTGTGCGCTCGTTCGGCTGTGATGGGTGCCCATCTGAATGTCAAAATCAACGCTGCATCGCTCAAAGACGAGGCTTTCAAGGCTGAAATCTTGAAGGAAGCCGCTGAAATTGAAGCTGCCGCCATTGTGCAAGAGGCTGAAATTCTGCAAATTGTGAACAAGGTTATCGCAGGAGAATAAAATTTTGAAAAAACGGTTGCGGGTATTGAAAAAAGTAGTACTTTTGCAGCCAAATTTGAAAGGAAGATAAGCTATGTCAAAGAAACAGAAAGATGCACGCGTGAAAGTCATTCTCGAATGCACTGAGCACAAGGCTAGCGGTATGCCTGGCACTTCGAGATACTACACCATGAAGAACAAGAAGAACACTCCTGACCGTTTGGAGTTGATGAAGTATAACCCGATTCTGAAAAAGATGACCCTCCACAAGGAGATTAAATAATTAAGAGTTATGGCAAAGAAAGCTGTTGCTACCCTTCGTAGCTTAGACAAGACCTATAGCAAGATCATCAGAATGAAACGTTCTGAGAAGACTGGCGCCTACTATTTCGAGGAGACCGTCGTTCCCGCTGACAAAGTTCAGGAATTTCTTGCTAAGAGATAATTTGCGTATAACGCAGAACAATAGAGCTTTTCCATAACCTTATGGGAGAGCTTTTTTGTGTTTGTATACATTGAAAATAGATAATCATGGGCCTGTTCTCATTCCTGACCAAGAAAAAAGAAAACAAGGAAGACCTCGACAAAGGGCTTGAAAAGACCAAAGAGAGTGTCTTCTCCCGTATCTCCAAAGCCATCGTAGGTAAGTCGACCGTCGATGACGAGGTGCTCGACAACTTGGAAGAGATCCTTATCACCTCCGATGTGGGTGTAGATACCACTTTGAAGATTATCGACCGTATCCAAGCCCGCGTGGCACGCGACAAATATGTGGGTACCAGTGAACTCAATACCATTTTAAAGGAGGAGATCATGGGTTTGCTCCAAGAGAACGAGTCGGGTGATGGTACAACCTTCGACATCCCTGCCGACAAGAAACCCTATGTCATCATGGTCGTCGGCGTGAACGGCGTGGGCAAGACCACCACCATCGGCAAACTTGCATACAATTTCAAGAATGCGGGTAAAAAGGTGGTTCTCGGTGCTTCCGACACCTTCCGTGCCGCTGCCGTCAGCCAGCTCCAGATCTGGGCTGAGAGGGTGGGAGTGCCCATCGTCCAGCAAGGTCAAGGTGCGGATCCAGCTTCCGTGGCTTTCGACACAGTGAAGTCTGCTGTGGCCCAGGATGCTGATGTCGTCATCATCGACACCGCTGGCCGTCTGCACAATAAAGTCAACCTCATGCGTGAGTTGACCAAGATCAAGACCGTCATGCAGAAGGTTGTTCCCGATGCTCCGCACGAAATCCTGCTCGTGTTGGATGCCTCCACGGGTCAGAACGCCATCGAGCAGGCCAAGCAGTTCACAGCTGCTACTGAGGTCAATGCTTTGGCATTGACCAAACTCGACGGCACCGCCAAAGGTGGCGTGGTTATCGGTATCTCCGACCAGTTCAAGATTCCGGTCAAGTACATCGGCGTCGGCGAAGGCATCGACCATCTGCAGATTTTTGACCGCAAAGCGTTCGTGGATTCGCTGTTTGAATGATGCGTAGAGCCACTCTGAACATTGTCACCCTCGGCTGCTCCAAGAACAAAGTTGACTCGGAGCATCTGGCTGCTTTGCTGGAACACCGTTATGTGATCCGTCATGACGATGAACGCCGTTCCGATGTGGTTATCATCAACACCTGCGGCTTTATCGGTGACGCGCAGGAGGAATCCGTTGACACCATTCTCGAATATGCCGAGTTGCGCAAGCAGGGCAAGATCAAGAAGCTATACGTTACAGGATGCCTTTCGCAAAGGTTCAAGAAGGACCTGCAAGCCGAAATTCATGAGGTGGACGCCTTCTATGGCGTTGAGAGTGTCAATCTCATCGCTGCTGATCTGCTGAAGGAGGAGGTGCAGCCCGACTATTGCAGCCGTCGTGTGCTTTCCACTCCGAAACATTATGCCTATCTGAAGATATCCGAAGGCTGCAATCGTCGTTGCGCCTTCTGTGCCATCCCACTTATCCGTGGCAGCCATGTCTCCGTGCCGATGGACAACCTCATTGAGGAGGCAAAAGGTCTGGCCAAGCAAGGCGTGAAGGAACTCATCCTCATCGCACAGGACCTGACATATTACGGTCACGACATTGACGGCAAGTCGCACATCGTGGAGCTGGTGAAGGCTCTTTGCGACATTGATGGTTTCGAATGGATCCGCCTGCATTACGGCTATCCGCTCGGCTTCCCCGATGAGTTATTGGATTTGATGCGTGAGAATCCCAAGGTTTGCCATTACATCGACCTGCCTTTGCAGCATATCAGCACACATATATTAAAGGATATGCGCCGTGGCGTGGACCGCGAGCAGACCATTGGCTTTGTGGAGAATGTGCGTAAACATGTGCCCGACATCGCCTTTCGTACCACTTTTATCGTGGGCTTCCCTGGCGAGACTGAGGAAGACTTCGAGGAGTTGTGCCAGTTTATCAAGGACATGCGTTTCGAGAGGGCAGGGGTGTTCGCTTTCTCGCCTGAGGAAGGCACGCCGGCCTATGAGATGACTGATGACGTCCCTGACGAGGTGAAACAAGAGCGCGTGGACAGGTTGATGGATATTCAACAGAGCATCTCGTTGGAAATCAACGCCCAGCGTGTGGGAAAGACTGAGAAGGTACTTGTCGATCGTCTCGAAGGCGACTATTACGTCGGCCGTAGCCAATACGACTCGCCCGAGGTGGATGATGAGATCCTCATTGCCGCCGATAAGGAACTGCAGATTGGCCAGTTTTATCAAGTCAAGATCACCCAAGCGGATTATTTCGACTGCTATGGGATGGTGGAGATCTGAATTATCGGATAGTATAGTTTATGCATCGATAACAATAAAAAAGTCCGAAAGCCATTGGCTTCCGGACTTTTGTTTTCCCCTAGGGGAAAGGAATTACTTACCTAACAATAATCTTCACAGAAACTCTGTTCTGGTTGTTTTCTAAACGTATTACGTATACACCACAGGCAAGGTTGTGGCTGATGCGATTGCTGCTGCCTGCGTTGATCTGTTGCTTCATTACGGGTTGACCGAGGATGTTATACACGGTCATGCAATAGTGCGCATCATCGCCGTTTTCGATGACAAACTCATGGTCGACGCTTATGACCTTCACGTTGGCCTCTGTGGGTTCGTCAATGCTGTTGTCGGTGAGGTCGATGAAGATGGGCTCGTCAAGGCCGGCATTCGGGTTGACAGTGTTGGCATCAGGATACCATTGGCCTTGGGTGGTTTCGTATTCCGACGAACCACCGTTCATGTCGTAAATCCAAATGAGGTTGATGCCGGTTTCATTGTTGTTGGGTATGATGCCGCCAAACCAACCGTCCTTGCCAGCTACCAGTTCTTTGTAGAAGTCGGCATATTGGTTGATGCTACCATAGTCGACGCCAATGGTTTCGATGGGTGTGGAATAAACAGGGCGTTCCATGTGGTTGACATCAGTGTAAAGAGCTGCGAAGCCCATAGGCGCTTCATTGCTCTTGGCATAGAAGGCTGTGCCTTGGTAGGCATCGCGCTCGTTTCCGAAGGTGAGCACGGTGGCGTAGTCCTGGGTGGTAAAGGTTTGGCTGACCGTGGTGCCGTCGTTGCCGTCGTTGATGCGGATGCGGAGGTATACATGGTTGCCAGGGGTGAAGCGGGCATTGGCCGTAGGCTCGTTGATGAACCAAACAAAGGCGGTGCCTTCCTCGTCGGTGGTAAACTCACCATAGCCACCTTCCGTCGAAAGGCTCGGGCTGGTGCTACGGTAGAAACCATCTGGACTGGCGTAGATGACATTACCGGCGCCAGCAGTCTCAGGACCGTCGTTGTCGTCGACGAACTGGTTGGTGTAGCGGTAAGTCGTGTTGGGCTCAAGGTTCTCGAGTTGAGCTGCCGTGGCCACAGGCACGCGGTTGTTGTTCGTGCCGTTGTTACCTTCAATGTAGTAAGGCATGTAGGCGGTGATGTTAGACTCGCCTTCGCCATGAACGATACCCGTCAGGCTGACGGTTGCGGTTGCTCCGCCACCTGTGTGGTTAATAGTGCCTGTATAACTGCCAGCATTGAGACCGGCAACCATGCGTACATAGATCGTCAATGGTTGGTTGATGATGGCACCTTCTCCAAATTCGAGCGTGATATTGCTGACGAAAGCATCGTTGTCGAGCGATATTTCAAAGTTGTCGGTGACAGAAACGGTGATATCACCTTCGCCTTCGAGGTTGGCAGAGGTCAGGATATAGCTGTGTGATTCGGATGGGCCTTGACCAAAGTCATATTCGAAGTCTGCAAGGACATTAGGCGTGGCAGTGATGGAAGGGATGCCTGCGGTGCCAGAAGTGAGCAGGATGTCATCGACTTCCCAACCGGCAGCTTGGTCTTCGGTGCTGGTGTACTTGTAGGCGATGTAGCAGTTGCTGCCACTGAAAGCGTCCAAACTGATGGCGCCTGATTCAACCCAGTTCCAGCTGCCTTCCGAGAGTTGGCAGGCAAGGGCTTGCCATGTGGCTGTGGTCGGGTTTTGCCCGTCATAGTCATTGGAGAAATACACCTCGATATCGGGACCATTGTAGTTCTTGGCTGTGATGAAAGTCAGCACGACGTCGCTGTAGCTGTCGAGGTCAAAGGCGGGCGAGATGAGCCAGTCTTCGTTGACGCCTTGCTGATAGGCGTTCATGTAAGCGTAGTGGTTGCCGCTGTGCTCAGCGATGGTCCACTCGGCCGTTTCGCCTTCCACGTTAACTTGCGTCCAACCGTGCCAGTCTTCTTCCCAGTCTTGGTTGAAGATGATGTATACGTCATCGTTGATGACGTAGGTGGCACTGACGATGGGACTGTCGTTGTAGTCGTCTTTGTCAGCGTATGCCCAGATGGTAGTGGTTTCGTTGATGCTGATAGCTCCATTATAATTCGTCCAAGGGCCGTTTTCGGAGTTGAGGCTGTAATGGATAGTGGCACCTGAAGTAGCACAACTGATGGTCACTTCTTGAGCCTCGTAGTAAGTACCACCTTCCGGGTTGAAGGTTGGGGCTGCCACGGTGGGCGTACCGCCTTCGCCTTGCATGAAGATGTCGAGGAAGAAGTTGTACTCGCCGTTGTTCATGTTGCTGGTGGAATAAGCTCCGACAACGCTGTTGGCGTCAGTCACACGAAGCGCCATGCCGCGGTCAGGTGTGTCGACATTCAGGATGCTGAAACCATTGTATTCAGGAACCAACGAAGCGGTGTCGGCAACGCCGGCAGTGATGGTCCAATCGGTTTTGTTGCCAGTGAAGTTGAAGTTGGTGCTGCTGTTGTAGCTGAGCACTTGGCCGTTGGCGTTGGTGAAGGTGTAGCCGTCAGCGGTGACATCAATGGTCCAGTAGTAGCTGTCTTCGTCGGCAAGGATGCTGGCAGGGATGACTTCGTCGCTGCCGTTCATGGCGCTGGTGAATTCGGTGGTGCCGAGTTTGCCGCTTGTTAGGGTGTTGGCTACGGCGAGGTAGGCGTTGGCGGTGCTGTTGTAGCGTGAGGCCAAGATGACGCGGTTGCCGGCTGTAAGCTCACTTACGTCGTTGATGCGGACGTAGTCGTCGCCAGGAACAGGAGCGGCGTTGACGCTACCGCTGCAAGTGACATTGATGTTGTCGACATCGGCACAAGTAACTATGATGTTTTCGTTGTTGTAGTTACCGACAGCGAGACCAGCTTTCATGCGTACATAAACGGTCGTTTCTTCCACATTGCCGTCTAAAGGTGTCAATGTCAGGGTGGTTTGTGCATTGAAGTCGTCGCCCGAAGCGAGAGAAATCTCAAAATCGGTTGCCCCGGTGACAGTGATGTTTCCACTCAAGTTGAGACCAGTGACGGTGAAGCTCTGCTCAGCTGATGGGCCATCGCCCACGGTGTAGTTGAATCCGGTCAAGGCCAAAGGTGTGACGGTGACAACTGTTTCTGAGGTCTGACCAACGAGCATGATGTCATCGACCTCCCAAGCGGCGGCTTGGTTTTCTTCACAAGTGTATTTGAAGCCGATGTAGCAGTTGGTTCCGCTGAAGCTGCTCAAATCAATATCGCCTGATTCAACCCAAACATAATTGCCTTGCGAGAGCTCGCATGTGAGAGGTTGCCATGTGGCTGTGGTTGGATTAGTGCCGTTGTAGTTATTGGAGAAGAACACTTGCAGGACATTGCCATCAAACTTGGTGGCAGTTCTGAATGTCAACACAGGGTTGGCATACGCGTCGAGGTTGAAGGCAGGTGAGATGCACCAGTCTTCGTTGGCGCCATGGTTGTGGCCGTTGGCATAGGCGTAGTGGTTGCCGCTGTATTGGGCCACATTCCAGCTCATTTCGCCTTCCACATCGACGAAGGTCCAGCCGTTCATGTCGCCTTCCCAGTCTTGGTTGAAGATGACGACCGTTCCCGATCCCGTTTGGATGGTGTAAGTGGCCTCAGCGATGGCGCTATTGTCGTAGCCCTCTTTCATGGCGATGGCCTTGATGGTGGTCGTCTCCTCGATGGAAATAGACTCGCTATAAACGGGGCTGCTTTCAGTCGGTTCGCTGCCATCCAGCGTGTAGTGGATGGTGGCGCCTTCGGTAGCGCAGGCGATGCTCACCGTCTGTGGCTCGTTATAGGTGCCAGCCTCAGGCGTGAAGGTAGGTGTGGCCACCACAGGGGTGGGAGGCTCGATGCCTTCGGTCTTCACGAAGAGGTCGAGGTAGAAGTTGTAGTCGCTGCTACTCAGATTGTTGGAATGGTACGGGCCGAAGTTATGGCTGCTGTTCAGGGCGAAGTGCCTTAACTCGTTGTTTACGTTGGTGATGATATAGCCCGTGTAGTTGGGTACCATCGTAGCCTCGCCAGCGGTGCTGAGTTCGATACTCCATTCGGTGTTGTCGCCACCCGTAGCAAAATTGGTGCTGCTGGAATAGCCAATCAGTTCGCCAGCGGCATTGGTGAAGGTATAGCCGTTGTTGGTAACGCCTACTATCCAGTAGTAGCTAACTTCTTCGTCGGCGATGCTGGCGGGCAGCACTTCATCGCTTCCCGACATGGCTGAGGTGAAGAGTACGCCGGTGGGTTTGCCTGTTGTGGCTGCGGTCATGGCGTAGTAGTCGCTGGCATTCTCGTCGAAGCGGGCGGCAAAGACGACATAGGCGCCATCTGTCAATTGGCTCAGGTCGCTGATGCGGACATATTCGCCCTCAGTGGGTGTGGGAGGCGGGGTAGTGCCAGTAACGGTGCCAGTGACATTGACAAAGAGAGTGTCGGCACCTTGTGAGACGACACACAGTTGTTCGTTGTAAGTGCCTACCTCTAGGCCTGCTTTCAAACGGACGGTGATGTTGATATCATAGAAAGAGCCAGAGTGGGGGATGTAGACCATGGCTGGGTTCTCAGGTTGGAACATCTCGGCAGGGAAGGTTGACACCTCGAAGCTCTCGGAAGGATAGACAGCAACGTTGTTGCTTAAGTTGCTGCCGCTCAACAGGAAGCTGGCGACGTTGGAAGGACCACCTTCTTCTATATCATAAGTCATGCCTGTCACGGAAGTGGGGTTGGCAATGAGCTCGGCAGAAGGAGTAGGCACTTCGCAAAGAACCACGTCGTCTGCCTTGGCAACGCGGATTTGCGGATTGTTAAAATAGCCTACCACGCCGATGACGTCGACAATGTCACCTTCTTCGATGCCAGCCAAGGCAGGAATCTTATAGATATTGATGGTGCTTCTGTCTTGCGTGAGAGGAGTGTCGCCACTCGTGTTGATGGTGCCAATGGTGGCTGCTTCAATCTTCACACGGGTGCTTTGCAGGGCGTCATTACCGCCTTCCAGAATCTCAGCGATGGTCTTAACAGCCAGTGGCAATTCGTTACCCGTTGAAACGATGCTGAATTGTTCTTCATCATCACCTTTGATACCACTTAACTCTACCAGACCGTTAAATGTGGCATGTTTGCCGTATGCGCGAACCTCGTCGCCGATGGCGAGATTGCTGGGTACGGTGCCGCTGTTCAAATATAGATCGATACCAGCGGTCTCATCTTGAATGTAAACGTTGCGGCCGTCGATGAAAGTGACGATGCCTTGCACTAAGGCGTATTCTCCGTTTGCCAATGCACGAGCTTCGGCGATGGTGATAAGTGTTTGCTGTTGACTGACAGTACCGCTGAGAGCAACTGTCTCACTCAATTCGCCACAAGCTACAGTAAGGTTGCCTGTATAGTCGCCGGCGTCCAATCCAGCTTTCATTCTAACGTAAACTGTACTCTCAATTGCTCCGTCAGTAGGTGTGAGGCTGAGCGAGTTGGAATAGGTGCCGTCAGAAGCGGCCGAGACCTCGAAATCTTGGGGCGCTGTGATACTGATGTTTTCAGTGAGGTCGCTGCCCGTAACGGTGAAGCTAAGAGCTTGTGATGGGCCAGCGTTATAGGTGTATTCGAAACCATCCAGTTGGGCGGGCGTGACGGAGAGAGTAGGATCGGCGGTTTGAGGATGTTCCAAAGAGACTAATTGACAACCTTGGCCAAACTCATATGTAGAACCATATTTGGTCAAATTTCCATAAACCACGACAATATCGCCAATTGCAACCGTTGATGCATCTGCATTTTCGGTACTACCGCAACGATAGGCTTGAAGGAACTCCGTGTCACCTTCATTGTCAATAAAGTTGAAAGTGATATTGCTGTGTTGTTCACTCCATGCAGTAGGTATGGCAGATACGATACCTGTAGCATATACGCCTTGTGTTCCGACGTTTGCATCAATCGCAGCACGAGCCTGTGCTACCGTGTAGGGGTTGGCTTGTGAACCAGGTCCATTGGGGTTGGCAGCTTGGGTTACAGTGACATTTCTGGTAACATTTTCGTTTCCATAGGTGTAAGTTAGAGCAATTGTAGCTATGCGTTCAGCACCTTCGTTAACAGAACATGTAAAAGGAACCGTGTTGCCAACGGTGCCAAGGGTAAGCCAGTCTGAAGTCGTGCTTGCTGACAACACACCGCCTGAAACGGGGTTGTTGATAGTGTATTCAATTGTGCCGGAAGTGGCATTGTATGCAAGTTCAATATTTTCGGCTGAAATTGTAGGAGAAGCGGCTCCACTATCATTGTAATAATACTCAACTTTAGAAACGGTGACCAATCCATTAGAGGAACCTGAAGCACAGTCGAATTCGATCTTGTAGTATTGGTTCGTGGCAGGATTCATTAACGTAACTGTCTGAATACCGGTTGCTTTATTAAAAGAGCCAGATTCGGCCCATGTTTCATTGTCAGAACTTGTGTATAGTTTAATTGAGTTGACGTTGCTGGCAGTAATGGCGTCAATGGTCAAGTCAATTTTTGTTATAGCTTGATCATATGCATCAGATGTCTTAATTTCACCAATAGATGCATTGTTTTTACGACCAAATTTCACATAATTCCAAATGTTATTATTGTTATTGCCATTAACAATAGTCCAGGAGAAATCGCCATTTGTGGCCGTCCAGGTGGTAGTGTAACTACTCACAGATTGTTGGTTGTAGTTAGAGCCGAACAAACAAGTCGAGTAGACTTCCTCAGCTCTCGGTTGCGCCCATACATGATTGCATAATAGCATCAATGCAATTGTCAACAAAAAAGTAAGGTTTCTTTTCATTTGATAAACTATTTAATTATTTGATATTTAATATTTTAACTTCAAAATAAAGAATCAAAACGTATTATAAATAAGGTGTCAAAAATAATGAATAGTCTACTATGAGGAACCTTTGCTGTTCAAATTGTTTTCAACAGAAACTGTTGATAAAATGTTGATAACGTGTTGATAACAAACGTAAAGCATGAAGGATGAGGCATTTGGAGAAGTTTTTCACATTTTGCATTGTTTTGGCAAAAGATTTGTATCTTTGCCACCAAATAGCTTTGTGTTATGAAAAAGATAGTTCGTACAATCTGGATCAGCGCCCTGTCAGGTTTGGCTTTTCTCGGCGCTTGTTGCACCAACAAGGGTTTGACAAGATCGGAAAGGAAGCAATTGATGCGTGAACGCGATTCTATCCAAGAGATCTTGAAAGGCCGTGAAGGCGCTGTCATCTATGGCACGCCAGAGATTATGCAGGCCAGAAAACTGAAAGATTTGGAACTGAAGAGCCGTCTCGATACCATCAACTACCAGTTGGGCGAAGATGTCGACCTTGAGATTAGCGCTCGCCGTGTGGAATTGCAACGACGTCTGAATGAACTGCAAACCACCTTGCGAAATCGTGAAGGCGCATGCATCTACGGTACTCCTGAAGTTATGGAAAGATACAAGGAAGAAACCGACCGCATGAGGAAAGAAGCCGAGTCCATTCGTAAGGAGCTCCAAAACTTAGATATGCTGGAGGACTCACAGGTCAATGATGGCAAAGTGGAAGCCTTGTATGGCGTTCCAATGCCTTGAATCAACGCTTCTTTTTCTGACTAAACCATGAGTGAACGCCTTGGTTTTTATAAGAGAATGATGCTCGAGCTCAATCGTGCTGTTCTTCAACAACGTATCGATGAGCACGAGTTGCACCAGTTGTTTTGGGAATGCACGTTACGGTGTAACCTTAATTGTAGGCATTGTGGCTCGGATTGCCGCATGCTTTCCGAGAAAGACGACATGCCACTGGAGGATTTTCTTAAAGTGCTTGACGAGGTGCGGGCTCATCAGGACCCTTCCCAAGTGATGGTCATTACCACGGGCGGCGAACCCACCATGCGTCAAGACTTGGCCCATTGTGGCCAAGAGATCACCAAGCGTGGTTTTATGTGGGGCATGGTGTGTAATGGCATGTTGCTCTCCGCCGATAAGCTTAATGAGTTTGTTGCAGCTGGATTAAAGAGTATCGCGGTGAGTTTTGACGGTTTCGAGGAGGATCATAATTGGATGCGTGGTAACCCGATGAGTTACAAAAATGTGCTGCGTGCCGTGGAAGCGATGAAACAACATCCTGACCTCACTTGGGATGTCATCACCTGCGTCAACCAGCGTACTATCAAATACTTACCACAGTTCCGCGATTTTCTGATTTCATTGGGCATACATCGTTGGCGTTTGTTTACGGTATTTCCTTTCGGACGTGCCGCCAATGAGCCTGACCTTAAGCTTTCCAATGCGCAGTTTGTCGAGATGATGGAATTCATCAAACAAACGAGGCGGCAAGGGAAGATGCGTGCTGACTACGGCTGCGATGGCTTCCTTGGACGGTACGAAGGAGAGGTGCGTAACCATTATTATTCATGTAGCGCTGGCATCAATATAGCCTCCGTGTTGGCGGATGGATCCATATCGGGTTGCCTCAGCATACGTAGCGACTATCATCAAGGCAATATATATAAAGACAGTTTCTGGGATGTATGGCAAAACAACTTCCAGGTTTACCGCGACCGAAAATGGATGAAGACCGAGCAATGTGCACAATGCAAGATGTGGCGTTATTGTCTTGGTAACGGGATGCATCTGCGTGACGGTGATGGGAAGTTGCAACTATGTCAATATCATATGATTAATGGATAGGATCTATATCGTCGGCTATATGGGCGCGGGCAAGACCACTACGGCGCGTCGCCTCGCCCAGCGCATGGGCTGGGAGGTGGTCGATACTGATGCCTTGTTTGAGGAAAAATACAAGATTTCCGTCCACGATTTCTTTAACAAATACGACGAGCCACTATATCGGAAACTGGAAGCCGAGGTGCTTAAGGAAACGGAAAAGCTGAAGTATGTGGTTGTCTCCACAGGTGGCGGGACGGCATGCTATTTCGACAATATGGAGTGGATGAACGGACACGGCACCACCGTCTTCCTTCGCATCAGCGAAAAAGCGGTTGTTGACAGACTGCTACATGCAAAAAGAAAACGCCCTTTGGCCGCTGGAAAAAGCGAGGAGGAGCTGAAGGCTTTTGTGAATCGGCATTATGCCGAACGATTGCCTTATTACGAGAGGGCACAGATAACCGTGAAAGCTGAGGACCTAGATTTGGAAGGACTGGCGAGTCGAATTCAGGAATTAGAGATTCTTTAATTCAAGCAGACATACGTTTTCCACATGTTGCGTGTGAGGGAACATGTCGACAGGTTGTACGGCCATCACTTTGTAGGCTGGGTCGAGCAGCTGCAGGTCGCGGGCTTGTGTAGCTGGATTGCAGCTGACGTAGACGATTTTCTTGGCGCGGATTTTCAGCAGCTGTTCCACTACTTTCTCAGCCATACCTGCACGTGGTGGGTCGGTGACAATGAGGTCTGGGTGTCCGTTGGAGGTGATGAAATCATCGGTAAACACTTTGGCCATGTCGCCGGCGTAGAAAACGCAGTTTTTGATGCCGTTGATTTCGGCATTCACTTTGGCGTCTGCGATGGCCGCCTCCACATATTCGATGCCGACTACCTTTTTCACGAATCGTGAGAAATACTGGGCAATGGTGCCCGTGCCCGTATAAAGGTCGTACATCAATTCATCGCCTTTCACGTCGGCAAGGTCGAAGGCAGCCTTGTAAAGTCTTTCCGCTTGATAGACGTTGGTTTGGAAGAATGAAACAGGACCAACCCGGAATTTTAGGTCGTCGAATCCCAGTCTTGGCGAGGCCATGGTCTCAACGAGGTAAGGATCGCCCTTTAGACATTCAAAAGGCAAATCATTGATGATGTCGTTCAGCTTCGGGTTGATGACGAGCAGCAACGAGACGATTTGTGGGAAGGCCATCTCCAAGGCGGGAATCAGCTCGTGGCGCACCACTTCGTTTTCTTGGCTGATGACGATGATGACCATGAACTCGCCTTTCGAGTTGCATCGGATGACGAGGTTACGCATCAAGCCTTCGTGGCTGCGGAAGTTGTAGTAGGGAAGATGTCGATCCATCGTGAAGCGTCTAACGAACAAACGGATATCGTTCGAAGGGTCGCTTTGAAGGTGACATTGCTCGATGTCAACGACACGGTCGAAGAGTTGAGGCAAGTGAAAGCCCAAACCTTTGCAGGCTTCTTCGTTGTGGGTGCCAATAGGCGCACCGTCGGTGAGCCACTTGCGGTTGGAGAAGGTGTATTCTAACTTGTTACGATAGTAAAACTGTTTCTCGCAGCCTAGTATGGGGCGGATATCGGGATATTCTATTTTGCCGATGCGGTCAAAGTTGTCTTTTACCTGTTTCTGTTTGTAAAAGGTTTGCCATTCATAAGCCATATGCTGCCATTTGCAGCCGCCACAAAGGCCGAAATGGTGGCAGACCGGGTCCACGCGTTTTTCCGACAGCTTCTTGATGCTTGTGATTTTGCCTTCAAAGAAATTCTTCTTACGCTTGTAAACTTCAATGTCAACCACATCGCCAGGAACGCCGAAGGGGATAAAAACCACACGGCCTTCGGGCTTGGCCACCGACATGCCTTCGGAACCAGCGTCAACGATAAGGACGTCTTCCAAAAATTCGGGTTCCCTTTTAACTTTACTTCTCGTCATAATTAAATATCTCCCAAGTTTTTTTTGCTTGTTCTTCGAACATCTGCATCCCATTAAAGACCTTCGCTCCCCATGTCTTTCCCAATTCCATGAAAGAAGTTTCTTTGGGATTGTATATCAAGTCGATAAGGATATGCTTGCTTCCCAATGCTTGATAATGGATGTCGGGGAAGTTGTCGGTTTGTGGAGCCATGCCCAGCGGAGTCGTATTGATGATGAGGAGGTTTTGACTCAACAAGGCGTCATCCAAAGTGTCATAGGTCAAATCGCCTTTTTCGGCAGACCTGCTGACGGTGGAATAGGGGATGCCTTTTTGTTTCAGAACATATTGCACTGCTTTTGAAGCGCCACCAGTTCCAAGCACAAGTGCATGTTCGATGGTTTTGCCATTTATGGCTCTCTCAAGTAGTTTGTCGAATCCATAAACATCGGTGTTGTAGCCTTTCAGCTTGCCCTTGTCGATTCTCACTACGTTAACGGCGCCGACTTCTTTCGCTATTGGGTCTATTTCGTCCAATAGCGGGATGATAGCTTCTTTATAAGGTATGGTTACATTGAATCCGCAGAGGTCAGGGTAGGAGGCCATGACATCGTAGATCTCGTCTATCGATTTAAGGTCAAAATGCTGGTAACGACAGTCCAAGCCCTCGTATTCGAATTTCTCGTTAAAGTAAAAACGAGACTGCGAGTGCTTCAATGGATGTCCGATGAGTCCGTAACGTTTCATGAGTTATATTTATGTTGAGACGCAGACATCGCGCCTCAAAAAAGGTTCATTTAATCCCAAACACGGCCCCGAATCCCAGGGTGCACACAATACCTACAATCACGCTGGCGAGCGCTACGCCACCGATGACGGCAATCACGCTTTTCTTGAAGTCCATGTCAAGGAAACTGGCGGCAAGGGTGCCGGTCCAAGCGCCTGTGCCGGGCAATGGGATGCCGACAAAGAGCAACAAAGCCCAATACAAGCCGCGTCCAGCCTTGGCCTGTAGCTTTTGCCCTCCTTTTTCTCCTTTTTCCAAACACCAGGTAAAGAACTTGCCAATATAGCGTTTGTCCTTGCCCCATTCCAATACTTTGCGGGCGAAGAAATAGATGAAAGGCACAGGCAGCATGTTACCAATGGCAATGATGATATAGGAAAGTACAAGGTTGAAGTCGGGATTGGCGGTATGGATGCCATAGGCAACAGGCAACGCGCCTCTCAATTCAATCAGCGGCACCATGGCGATGAGGAAAATATAAAGGTAGTTTTTCATCGGGCTTATGCTATGGGTTCGACATCGGTGTTTCTGTTTTGCTTGTTTTGTTCGATCAGTTGCAGGATTTCCACATCGTTGGCAAGTAGGTCGTGGTCGTATTCAAGGAACTCCTTGTAACCTTCGAAATCGGTATCTAATGCCTGATTCAACACGTTGAGTCCTGTGTCGCGCTCTCCTTTTAGGATTAAGGCATAGGCAAGCAAATAGAGTAGAATGGAACTGTTGTTGGTTTGTTGCAGACCATATTTTAGCGTGTTGATAGCATTTTCGATTTGGTCTTGCTCGCCATAAAGGTCGGCGATTAGGAAGTAGACTTCGGCGTCATTGGGAGTAAGCTCTTGGATTTTCATCAGATAGTCCATGGCCTGTTCGAAATCGTTTAGTTTCCGATAGTCTGAGGCGATAGAATAGAGATAGTCGGTCTCCCATGGTTCTAGCTCGTAGGCTTTTTTAAAGAGCTTTATAGCTTTTTGGCTGTCGCCCCTGTCGCTGAACACATAACCAAGCCCTGCCCAACCGCTACCGCATAAAGGGTTGATGTCGATGGCTTTTTGGAAATGCATCTCTGCTGTATCCAAGTCTTCAAGCCTATAATAGCAATCGCCCAAAGAGGCGCGTGTCATAGAAGTGTCGACGCCATTGCGCATGGCTTCCTCGAGGGTGTCAATGCTTTCCTGATAGCGTTCAAGGTCGTAGTAGATGTCGGCAAGATGCAAATTTGCCCATAAGTCCTTCGGGTTGATGGACAGGGCGAACTCGTATGGGTCGATGGCATCTTCAAACTGAGCGGCCATCCGATAGCAGTCGCCGATACTAGCCCATGCTTTGCTGTCGTATGGGTTGTTATCGATTAGGTTCTGAAAAAACGCGATGGCCTCATCGCTTTTGTTGGCGCTCACGAAGCAGCTGCGAATGTCATGGTAGATGGTGTCTTGCTCATCGGCATAAGGAAGGGCCTTTTTGTAAAAGTCGAGGGCGAGGTCGAATTTTTCCAGTTTCTGGTATTCGTAGGCGATAGCGTTGTAGAGGTCGAACTTCTCGTCTTCGTCAAAGAAGGGCAAGGCGTTGCAGTAGTTCTCTATGGCTTCTTTCGATTTGCCTAGGGCGGCGAGGCAGGATCCTAAAGTGAGGAAATAGTCGGGCTCTTCCGCATCGCGTTCTATGTGCTGCAATAGGTCGAAGGCGCGTTGTGGGTTGTTTTCGAGAAGATACTGACGCGCGTATTTGATCTGCAGTATGTTGCTCTCCGGATGCTGTGAAATGGCGATTTCAACGGCTTGACGCGAGTTTTTCAGCTGGTTGTGTTGCGTGTAGTGGTCGATGATGTATTCGAACTCTTCGCTGTCGAAATAAGTTGCCTCATGGTTCTTCAGCATGGTCTCATACTTCTCAATGGCTTTTTCCATCTCGTTGTCCTCGTCCGTAAATAAAGCATCATCGTCAAACATCGCCTTGAAAAATTTGCGGCAAAAATACTAAAAAGTAGGATATGTTGCAATAGCATGCCATTGGCATTGTGGCTGGCTTGTCGCAAGAGGGGGCTTTTTTATTTTGTTGACAAATATTTGCTCATAAATGCAAAAGCACGAGAAAAAGAATTATATTTGCTTTTCATTATTTAATCACTTTCAATTTTGCCAAAGTATTATATTTCAAAAAAATAGATTATGACAATCAATGAATTGGAAAGAATTGCCTCACAAGTGCGTCGCGATATCATT
>JBGUNT010000030.1:0-9319 GCA_045117495.1 Candidatus Limimorpha sp.
TGTCTTTCTTGCACGACACGGCGGCGACTGCAAAAGCCGCTGCCATCAAACTGAGGATGGCGATAATGGATAGTTTTTTCATGATAAATTGGATTTAAATGATTAAATAATAATGATTTAATGTTTGATTTAAGTTGTTAAACAATAAAGAATAGGGGATCAATCCGTCACCGTAAACTCCCCATAATACTCATCCCCGTTGGAGAGGGTGACGGTGAAGACATAATTGCCCGTGGCGGCAATGTAGAACTGCGCGCTGTCGGGCGTGGAGAGCGACTGGCTGTCGACCGGGGTTCCCGTGTCGGTTTCCACTTCCACGGTCACAGGGCCGATGTTCTGGGTGAAGACGATGCTGAGCGTGTGGCCGCTGACGGAGGCCTGGATGGTGTTGCCACGAGGCAAGTTTTCAACTTTGGCTTCTTTAATTTGTATGTTGCTGTAACCATCATCTATGCCTATGGTCATAGCAAAACACCCCGTTGTCGAAAAAAACAGGCCGAGAATGATAATAAAATGTTTTAAATCATTAAACTGCATAACTCTTTAGTTTTACATTGTTTGAACAATGCAAAAGTAGGGTTCTTGCAATATTGGCGTCAAGAAATTATGAATTTGGATTATTTGGCTATTTTATTAATAACCTGAGTGTCAATCCATCATCATTTCATTAAGAATGATGACAATCTTGTCGATTGTATTAAAACAATGCTGCAAACGCTTCTCCCTCTCCCAAATAGTTCTATATGAAAGTTGCATCATTACAGCAATCTGAGTGTTGTCTAGCCCAAGAAGACATAAATAACAATAAAAGAAATCCCTTTCCTTCAACATAGGATACTGTTGCTTTAGCTTTTCAAAGAAATACCCATAATGCATCAAGGCGGCATTCTTAAGCTGGGCTTTTTGAGTAGCAGTGAGTGCAATGCTGGCATAAGCTGAAACAGATACTGTGGATTTGAAAGGATAGTTCTTGCAGATGGCACGTATATGCTGACAAATAGGTTCGTCTTCATAGTTGCTGGCGGCAGTATTCCGCTTAAGAGGTGGCGAAGAGTATGTGGATTGTTCCGAGGCGGCTTTTTTTAGAGCCTCATTACTACGTCTAAGTCTGCCGGCAAGTGCTGCTTGCTGCGTCTTGTAGGATTTACGCTCTGTTTCCATTTGTTCTTCAAGGCGCTTCTCCCTCTTCTTGCTTTTGTGGAAAGACATAGAGTAAATCGCTGTCAATACGACAAACATGGACACCGTAATCAAGATTGCTAGTCTTGAATATTTCTTAATTGTTTTTTGATGTTGCCGTTGTAGCATTTCCTGTTCATACCTTTTATACAACTCCGTCAGTTCAGACTTAATCGAACTTTTATTCTCCTCCTGGTTGGCAAAAGGCACCAAAAAACCGGCATAGTCATACACTTCATCTTCACGCCCTAGTTTTTTACAAATGTCTATCAACCATTCAGCAGCCTGTTTTTTGGATGCAATGCTATTGGACTCGACGAACACTTTGTCTAATACGAAAAAAGCTGAATCGAGTATTCCTTCGTGGTAATATATATCACCAATTGTTAAATATCTTGAATAAAACTCTTTTTGGCTTTCAGACAAATCCAGCAAGTCTCTCATTGTTTTCAACAATGCAACAGGGTCTTCGCCCTTTTTGTAAGACAGGTAAACAATGTGTGAAGACAAGTCTCTGTACGTCAAGTTACAAGTATCCTGAAGAAACCCCATTGCTTTTTTAAAATAACGATCTGCACTGTCAAGTGTTTCCATCATTTCATAATGCATGCCTATCTCGTCAAGGACATTGGCTATTTGACGGGCAGAAGCATGGCATTCTTTGTAGTATCTCAGAGACCTTTCCCCATAATAAATGGCTTGTTCGTGAAGATAAAGTGATGAAAACACTTCAGTTAGCCTTGTGTATATCATCGCCATAAAATTCGCTTTATAAAACACAAGTTCCTTCTCCTCGAAACGGTCCTCCATGGTTTCAAGGGCCTTCAGGTATTCGCGGCAGGCGGGCACGAGGCTGTCGCGCTCGTAGTGGCCCACGCCGTCCATGTAGTGGGCGCGGGCGGCGAGGAAGGCGAGGTCGTCCTTTGTTTGAGGAGATTGCGTTCCGCATTCGCGGAATGAGGGCCCGCAATGACTCCAAAGAATATGTGGGGAATCGTTTATGATGAGAGAAATACTGTCGAAATAGGCCTCCGCTTGCAGCAGCTCGGCGCGGTTGGTCTGTTCGTAATAGTTCTTGTACAGCAACTCCGACAAGAGGAGGTGGGCGTAATGCAGGTCAAACGTTGTAGAGACGTTTCTCGAAACGTCTCCACACGAATCGAACCAAGGCAGCAACAGTGCCAAAGCGCTGTCGGGCTGCCGCCACATCAGGCTGTCGACGGCTACCAACGCAGACGAGGTACTCGATGGTGCCACAGCCTGGATATCGTCATATCGGGAACAGCCAGCGATAACCAAACCCAACAATACAGTCCATCCGATATGCTGCATGCTCCGCCACATCTGCATCTTGAAAAGGTTATTCCTCTATCCTCTTCTTCCGCTTGAAGATCTTCGTCCGTAGCATAAACACCGTGAGCGCGGCCCAGAATACAACAAGGATACCTAGCGTAATCCATGTGGCCTTCATGCTCTGTGGAGCAAAACCCATCAAGAGCAGCACTGGGAAGCCCAACACGATGGCCGAAAGGGTTTGCAGCACCAGATTGTTGGCGGCAGGTGTCTCAAACTTTGGGTCGATTTCACGGAGCAAGATCATGCCGTTACTGGCGGTACCCGTCAGCATACCAAACATCGAGAAGAAGCCTTCGTATTTATAATTCGGGTAGAGATGTTTGGAAATCCACAGTACATAAATGAAGGTGACGACAGCGCCCAAGCCGACGATGAGGACAAAAGGCAAAACAAACTTGCCCAACTCGTTGAAGTTGATGGCTGCAGTACCTGCTACAATCATGATGTCGAAGCAGAAACCACTAATTCGGTTCAGCATATAGTTGTTGATGTATTCGCGGCTCATCAGTTTGGTCCTCTTGAAAACCTTCAGCAGGTTCTTGAAAAGGATGCCGAACAGTGTACCAATGAGGAAGTTGAAGCCCCACAGCATGGGTTTCAACGTGTTGGTTCCGAAGTTGCCCAGCTCCATGCCTTGGATCCAGTTGGTGAACAGATAGACCAAGAAATACACGAACAGCACCATACAGATTTGTATGGAGAGCTTATCGACCGACTCAGCATCAGGTATCTCACCCTCGCTTTCATAGTCTTGCAACGTATTGACCTGAGCATCTGCAATCTTCTTTCTCGAAAGAATTCCTTTTCGGCGCAGGATGTTCATATAGATAACACCTACCACGCTACCCACCACGAAACCTGTGGCCGCAATGGAAAGGCCAAAGTCGGCACCCGGAAAGTCGAAGCCCTGTTGTGTAGCCCAGCCCGTGAAGATCTTGCCGAAGTTCAAGGCCTGTCCAGGTCCTTGGCCATAGCCCATAGGCAACAGCAGACCTGCAGCATAGAACAAACGCCTTCCAAAATAGAAAAACAGGATGGAGATGACGAGGCCCACGATGCCTTGGATGACGTAGGTGGATGCCGTCAAGGCGCCCGTCTCAATCACCTTCATTGGCGTGGATCTCGACTCAATCTTGTTGTTCTTCAAAGCCAGGGCGACAAATCCCAAGCCCAAGGCATGATAGGTCACAATCTCCATCATTGGCTTGTTGATGATTTCGCGACAGCTGGGGAACTGTTTGAAAATGAGGAGTAGCAAGCCGCCCAACAAAGCAGAGGGCAACAGACTCTTGTTTAAGAACGGGACTTTGGTTCTCAGCACATTGCCCAAAAGCAAGGCCGTCGCCAAAATGCAGAATTGCACCAACCATTGCCAAGCCTCGGGCCGGTCAAAGGTCATTACAGAAACATCTAATAGCATAATATCTACTTATTTTTTGATTATCATTTATTGAAGCTTTACTGCTGTACCTGAAGCAGAGACCATCAGCATGGAACCATTTTGGCCCAGCACCTCATAATCAATATCAATGCCTACCACAGCATCAGCATTCATCTGTCGAGCTCGTTCTTCCAATTCCCTCAGGGCTTGGGCTCGAGCATTGATTAACTCTTGTTCGTATGAGCCTGAGCGTCCGCCAACAATATCGCGGAGACTGGCCTTAAAATCCTTGATGAAATTCACTCCCGAAATCACTTCTCCGAATACAACTCCTTTGTATTCAATGATTGTTCTACCTTCAACGGTTGGTGTAGTAGTAAGTATCATAATGTGACAATTTTTATGTGCTTTAATCTTTATTCAACTCCGTTTTTACCGCTGTACCAGAAGCATATACCAATATTCCCGAGCTCGTATCGATCATCTCGAAATCGATGCTAATGCCGACAACAGCATCAGCGCCCAAATTGACAGCCTGCTCTTCCTTGAGTAGTGGTAAGAATCATAATACAAAAAAGGACTTTTGCTATTTCTGCTCGCAAATATAATGTATTTTTCAATCAATGAACGAAAAACAGTATTTTTGCACCATGAAAAAACCGCTGCAGCTTTTCTTCACTTTCTTCAAAATTGGGGCTTTCACCCTCGGTGGCGGCTATGCCATGCTTTCGATGGTGGAGAAGGCTGTCGTCGACCAAAAGAAGTGGATCCCAAACGATGAGTTCTGGGACATGATTGCCGTGGTTCAGTCACTTCCTGGCGTCTTCGCCGTCAATACAGCCTTGTATGTAGGGCATCGCGTGGCGGGGCGAAAAGGCGCTTTCGCTGCCATGCTAGGTGCCATTATCCCGTCCATCGCCATCATCCTTCTGCTGGCCACCGTCTTCCGCGAGTACCGCGACCAACCCGTGGTGGAACGCATCTTCAAGGGCATCCGTCCCTGTGTGGTAGCCCTCATCCTTGCCCCTTCGCTGCGTATGATCAAGTCGGCCAAGGTAACATGGAAGACCGCCATCATCCCCATCCTCACGGTGTTTCTCATCTGGTGGTGCAAGATATCGCCTGCCTACGTCATCCTCGCCGCCATTGCAGGAAGCCTCGTCTACGCCTTAATTATTAATAGGAGTGCCAAAAAGGAGGGTGAGCCATGATATACCTGCAACTGCTTTGGGTCTTTGTGAAAATCGGCGTGCTGGGTTTCGGTGGAGGCTATGCCATGCTCTCCCTCATCCAACACGAGGTGGTGGACCATTACGCTTGGATGAGCACCACTGATTTTGCCGACATGGTGGCCATCTCCCAAATGACCCCAGGGCCCATCTCCATCAACTTGGCCACATACGTGGGCTACACTACAGCAGGTTTCGGCGGCTCGCTGCTGGCTTCGTTTGCCCTCTGTCTGCCTTCCATCATCATGGTGTATCTCATCCTCAGGCTCTTCATGAATAAGCGGAACAATGCCTTGATGGACAACACCTTGAAAGGGCTGAAGCCGGCCATCGCAGGACTCATCTTCGCCGCCGGTCTTTCCATGATGAACCTGCAGAACTTCCCCGATTTCGGTCGCGGACAATATAATATAAGTGTCATAATTTGCATTCTGGCCTTTGTGGCCTCTTATTTCTTCAAAGCGAACCCGATATTGCTCATCGTGCTCTCGGGAATTGTCGGATTTATAGTGTATTAGATATGAAACGAATCAGCCTTATCATAGCCCTGTTTTGGGCTGGAACCGCCTTCGGGCAGCATCTCCTCACCTATCAAACCTACGTTAAGGGTGTCGCCAAACAAGACACGACTACCACTCAGGTCATTGAAAACACGAAATGTTTGAAAATACGTACCGAAGAGAATAAGCTCTCCAACCCCATCCCTGGCTATGCTGAAAGCAACACCTATGTGGATTATACTCATGATTCCATCTACACCATTTTAGACTATAGCGATGGGAAATACTTCACCGCCTATCCGATGACCAACAAAAGCATCGTCTACAGCGAAGAAGGCAAGGAAAAGCTACTGGGTTACAATTGCACGAAATACAAAACCAGCATCAACTCCAACACCATCGAAGTGTGGATGACGGAAGACCTCGGCTTCGAAGCCACGCCCCTGCCTGGTCTTGGCCACCTGAAAGGCGTTATGGTGCGCTACATGAGAAACGGCGACTACGTCACAGATCTGAGCGAAGTCAAAGACCAAAGATATACCCTGGTCGACCTCATTCCCGAATACAAAGGCGAGCGTATGAGCGCTGCCAAGTTGAGCCAACTCAGAAAAGACAAACTCGTCATCCGAATTCCCGTATTCGAGGAAGAGCAGATAAACTTCGCCGATTACGCACCTTATACAAGTGAAATTCCTTTCGATACCACCATTCATTTCAGCCACGGCACACTGATTGTCAAGCGAATGAGCCTCCCGCTATTGCCTTCGCATTACCAACTCTTTGCCGAAATACGACAACACAGCAACGGCGATGCTTACGACCGTACCGCTTCCGTTTTTGTCATCCCCACCGAAAAAGCCAAAAGCTTCAAGGATGGGTTACAAGACCTGGAGACTTTGCCTGTATTCGTTGGCAAAGACGGCAAGGAATACCAAGGTGTCAAGGCTGAAAAAGACTACCTTCCCCCCATCGAGTTGGTGCGTTTCTTCACCTCTTTTGGCGCTGGACATTTCAACGACAAGGTTCAGATAGAAGGCATGGAATGGGCCGATGAAAACTACTATAAGATGGATGTCAGCGAGTTGTGTGACAGGCTACGCGGCGATGTGCTCATCGGCGCTTTCATAGGCAACTACGACAAGGGGGGCCACAAAATCTCCTTGGACCTCCTCGCCTACCCTGGAGATGAAAAATGGAGCGACAAGCCTTTGAAACAGCATTCCATTCCGTTGTTCAACACCTGTAATACACTGGAGATGAGTGGACAAAACTACGGACGCCTATTTGCTACTGACATGCTGGAAGTGGAGTTTGAAATCCCAGAAAAAGTCAAGAATGTACGCCTGCGCTACATCAGCACGGGACATGGCGGCTGGGACGGCGGCGACGAATTCAACCCAAAAGAAAACAAAATCATCATCGACGACGCCATGGTCTTCACCCACACACCATGGCGTTGCGACTGTGCCACCTATCGCGACCAAAGCCCCGTTTCGGGCAACTTCTGGAATGGCGTTTCCTCTTCCGACTACTCACGTTCAGGCTGGTGTCCCGGAACTGCCACCAATCCCGTCTATTTCGACCTTAACGGTTTGAAGCCAGGGAAACACACGTTACGCGTCGCCATCCCCCAAGGCAAGGACGAAGGCGAAAGCTTCAGCCATTGGATGGTGTCGGGAGTGTTGATATATGAAACGAACTAATCAGAGACGATGTAACATCGCCATATCCAAAGTAACCATCGCCGCCAAAGCCTCCACTAAAACAACTGCGCGAGGCAAGGCACAAACATCATGCCGGCCCTCGATGGCGATTTGGCAGGTCTCCCCTGCCCTATTCACGGTCTTCTGAGGTTGGGCAATACTTGGAATCGGTTTGAAAGCCACCCGAAATACAATGTCATCTCCGTTGGTGATGCCTCCTTGAATACCGCCTGAGTGATTGGTCAACGTAGCGATTTTGCCATTCTTATTCACAAAGGTATCATTGGCTTCGGAGCCCCTCATCTTTGCCGAGACAAAGCCGTCTCCAATTTCAAAGCCTTTCACAGCAGGAAGGCTGAACATGGCGTGGGCCAACTCGGCTGAGAACTTACCAAACATCGGCTCGCCCAAACCAGCTGGGACACCCTTGATACGGCATTCCACGATGCCACCTACAGTGTCACCATCTCTTCGAGCCTGTTCCACATCGCCCATGGCCGTCACCTGAGCCATGATTTGTATGCCTTTTTCTTTTAGAATCTGCTTGGCGATAGCGCCAGCCACCACGATGGGCAGCGTCGTCCTGGCTGAGGCCCTGCCACCACCGCGCCAGTCGCGAATGCCGTATTTTTGTTCATAAGTGAAATCGGCATGCGAGGGGCGATACACATCTTTCAAAACCTCGTAATCTTCCGTCTTACAGTCCTCATTACGTACCATAAAGGCAATAGGAGTACCTAAAGTGACACCGTCGAGCAGACCCGAGAGCCATTCGACATGGTCGGATTCCTTGCGCTGGGATGAAGTTGAAGACTGTGCCGTCTTGCGCCTGAGCAGTTCTTGTTCGATAAAACCGAAATCGAGTTTCAGTTGAGACGGGCAGCCGTCGATGACACCACCAACAGCTACGCCGTGCGACTCTCCGAAAGTGGTAAGCTTAAAGATATGGCCTATGGTATTCATGGTGGCAAAAATACAAAAATCATGAAGAATTTTGTATTTTTGCAGCCGTAATGGACAAAAAGAGCACTAATAACATTAAGATAAAAAACAAGCGAGCCACATTTGAGTACTTTCTCGTGGAGACGCTGACGGCAGGCATCGTGCTGACCGGCACGGAGATTAAATCCATCCGTGGCGGCAAGGCGAGTCTGGCGGATTCATATTGTAGCTTCAAGGGCAACGAGCTGTTTGTCATCGGCATGCACATCGCCGAATACGCACAAGGCACCTATAACAACCATGACCCGAAGCGCGACCGCAAACTGCTCCTTAACGCCCGCGAGTTGCGCAAGCTGAAAAACAAAGTGCAAGAAAAAGGCTTCACCATTGTGCCCGTCACCCTATTCATCAATGAAAACGGACTTGCCAAGTTAGACATTGCCCTCGCACGAGGCAAGCATTACTACGACAAGCGCGAGAGCCTGAAGACCAAGGACTCGAAGCGTGAACTGGAAAGAATGGACAGGTATTAATACCTATTTATTTGCCAAAACAATATCCAACGCGGAACTCAATTGGAGAATAGTAAGGCGTGTCCCAAGCGTTTGAGTTTTGGTCATGACGGAAGCCCCAAGTCAGATTATAAAGCACCATGAAATAAGCGAAGCTCCCCGATTGGGAATATTGTCGATACCCAGCGCCCACAAAGACGCTATTATACCAGTTTTTGGCAACGGTTTCATGATTCCATCTGGCAAAGCCATACATCACTTCGTCTTCCACATGTAAGAAAAGGCCTTTGTATACCTGAAAATTGGTATAAGGAGCAAAGCCGAAATAATGCCTTAACTCATTGCCATAGTAACGGTCGAAATAGCAGACCAAATTGTATGTACCACGAACGCCAACTTCCCAAGGGCTGAAGATGCGATAGCCAATTTGAGGAGCAACTGAAATGTTCAAATACCGTCCCGACATACCACCACCAATATTGCCACCAATGATGGTCTTGCCTTTCATATCAGGCAC
>JBGUNT010000031.1:0-7679 GCA_045117495.1 Candidatus Limimorpha sp.
AACAATCCAAAACTGATGAAAACTAATTACGAAAAACTGATGAAAATTAATTACGAAAAATTGTTGATTTTTTATTTGCCATTTACACTTGGGGCTAACAAGTAGGAGGAAAGCATCTCCGCGAGGCTGCGGAAACCTGTTTCCAGCCTTTGGCCGAAAAACCTGAAAAGGGGCGTTATGTGGCGGTTAGGTCGCATGGCATCACGAATACGATGGCAAATATAACAAAAATCGCATAATTATGATAATTATTATGTAAATTTAGAATAAAAACATCAAAATATAAATAATTCGAAAAACAACAAGGTAGTTCCATGAAGTGTTATCGTAATTGTGGGTGGCATGAATGGAAAAATGCCTAAAATAGAAAGAAATGGTTTGGCGCATCGAACTTTTCTCTATTTTTATCTGTTTATTCATTCCTAAACTGAAAAAATCATAACATTTTCAATATGAAGAAAATCCTACTATTATTAGCGGTTTCTTTGTTGATGGCATCACGGCTTGCGGCGCAAACCATCGATACGACCGACCTCAACCAACAACATGACGTGCTGACGGTCATCCTTTGGGATCTGACTTTGAGTTTATTGCAAGTATGATTGTCCCTTTCTTTGTGCTGGGAAGTGAACATAAATCACCCTAAAACTATATTCACCGCCAAATTGTTTCACATATTGCCGCACTTGTCGCAGATGTCGTTTTGTGTAATATCGTGCGCTGCTGGGCCATAAGACCATGATGGTGTAATCAAATTCTGAGGTCGCGTTGAGCAATTGCAGCCGTTCTTGTTCAGTAGCAACGATGAATTGAGCGTCGTTCTGAAAACACACTTTGCGGTTGACATGTTCGTTCACTTGTTCGAAATTGCTTGCGAGAGGCATGTTCTCAAAAATGCCGAGGAATTTCGCATTGCCCATGCAAATCTCGTAGCCGCCTGCGATGCGTCCCGTTGAATCATACATCCGCGTTTGGATTAGTGAAAAGCTGCCTCTTTGGGCACTTTGAGTGTTAATGTAGAACTTGTCATTATGCCTCAGGCTGTCAAGATAGTTCGTGTTAAACTCAAACTGCGCGTGGCGACAATCGGGCATGAACCTGTCGATGTCGTGTACTTGCTCCTTGTCCATCCCTGAAAAAGGTGCCACCACCATGTCCCAAAGCACCTCACGAGGTATTTGGCATGAACTTAGGGATAAGGCGGTGACAGCCATTATTAAAAAACGGAGTTCTCTCATGTTTTAGAATGTTTGAACCTTTACTAAAGTGGTGCCATTTTATGTGTACGCATTGCTTACGGGATATGTGCCTTGTAAAATGATTATTTCATTTTTGCCGAAAGTTGCAGCAGCCTGAGAGCCTATAGAGAAATCCTCGGGAATATAGAAATTCCCATCAGCAGCAACGAAACACGACTGCATAAAGCTTAAGCCCATAATAGAATCGTTAAATAAGGCGGCTTGAAATAATCTGATCCCATCTTCATACTCACTTTTTGAAAGCAGGTAGTCGTCAGATACTGCCCCAAAGACTTCTCCGTCTCTTGCGTTTAGACAGATCCCTGGACAAGGCCCGCATGGATTGCTATAAGGACAGTTTTCGTTAGGGAAAAACTCGTTTCTTCCTGTATGTGCAATTAACCATTTCCATACTCTCTCAAAAAAGCCAGGTTCATTGGATTTATGAGTCTGAACATACTCGTCGTAGTAAAAGCAGATCATTTTGTCGATATTTTCACGTGTAATTTCAGGGGTGTAGAGACATTGTTCTTCCTCATGTCCATTGTTCCCAAGATTAGGAGTTTCACTGATATTTGAAAGGTCTTTTTCTTTATTGCATGCATATATTACCACTGTAAGGATGGCGATCAGGGAAACTACACCGAGTATTTTTGTGTGTGTTTTCATTTTTTTTCTCGATTTTTATGTTTGTTGTTTTATTGAGGCCTCCTGTGCTTCCCGCATCGTTTTGCCTTTCGATGCAGAGGCGTTTTCCTTGTACGCCGCCTAATCATGGTTTCACCCCGCCAACGGCATGCACTTACGATGGCGAGGAAACGGATTTAATGAAACTTGTTCTTGCCCAAGTGCCAAATCTCATACAGGGAACTTGGCCTGTCCGTATTGCAACGAGGGCAACTCCATAATTGGGGATGAAACCATGCGATGCTTGGGGCTAACAAGTAGGAGGAAAGCATTTCCGCGAGGCTGCGGAAACTTGTTTTCAGCCATTTGCCGAAAAACCTGAAAAGGGGCGTTATGTGGCGGTTAGGTCGCATGGCGTCACGATTTCGGGGACAAAGATATAACATCATTGTGCCCTTTGTCAAGTGTTTTGTTGAATATTTTTCTGCCACAAAATAATGTTAGAATAATTATTAATAAAAAAACATTATTAATAAAAAAACATGCAGAAAAAACAGTTTTCTGTTGTGCTAGAATTATTGAAAAAACCGAAAAACAGAACCGGGACAACGGAAAAATCCCTACATTTGCCCGATTATTTCACTTTATGTAATAGCTATCATCCTAACAATCTAAATATGAAGAAATTCCTACTCATCCTCTCGGTTCCGCTGTTGATGGCTGCGCGGCTTGCGGCGCAAGTCGTCGACTCGACCGACCTCAACCTCAACGACGTGCCGACGGTCATCCTTATGGATTCCGACTTCGAAGAGTCGTCGACCTCGGTCAACGACGCCTCTACTTTGCTCAACTCGTCACGCGATGTGTTCAACAGTATCGCGGCATACAACTTCGGCTCGCTGCGTTACCGTGTGCGCGGCAACGACTCGAAATACAGTGATGTAATGATCAACGGCATCCTGATGAACGACCCCGAGACAGGGCGGCCCGTCTTCTCTAACTGGGGTGGACTCAATGACGCTTTCCGCAACTCAGTGCTTGTCGAAGGTCTTGGTAAGACGGATGCTGGTTTTGGCAATCTCGGCGGCTTGACAGCCTACTCGACGCGTGCCTCACAGTACCGCAAACAGATCTCGTTGAGTTATGCTTTCAGTAATCGTTCCTACAACCACCGCGCCATGGCCTCCATCGGCACGGGCGACTTGGGCAATGGCTGGTACCTGATGGCCCACGCCAGCGGCCGCTATGCGGGCAAAGGCTACACCGAAGGCACCTTCTACCAGGCCTATAGCTACTTCCTCTCCGTCGAGAAGAAGATCAATGACAAGCACAGCATCGACCTCACCGTGTTCGGAGCGCCCTCGCAGCGCGGCGGCTCAGCTCCCGTGGTGCAGGAGGCCTACGACCTCGTCGGCTCCAACTTCTACAACCCCAATTGGGGCTATCAGACCATCGACGAGAATGGCAAGCAGGTCATCCGCAACTCGCGAGTGAGCAATTACCACCAGCCTTTCACACAACTCACTTGGTATTGGACGCCCAACAAACGCACGGAGTTCAACACTTCGTTCTTCTACTTCGGCGGCCCTGGTGGCCAGACTTCACTCGAATGGGGTGAAGCTCCCGACCCGCGCCCTGACTACTATAAGAACTTGCCGAGTTATTACCTCTCCCATGCCCATAGCACAGCAGAACTCGAGGCACAATTGGAAGCCTGGCGCAACCGTGACCCCAAAGTTACGCAAATTGATTGGGATGGTCTCTACAATGCCAACCGCAATCACTTGTTTACAGTTCAGAATGCCAATGGCATAGCCGGCAATGCTATTACAGGCAACGCCTCCAAATACATTCTTGCTGAGCGTCATTATGACAAGATGCAAACGGGCAACGCCACCTACTTCAAACACGAGTTCAAGCCCAACCTCATTATGACGGGCGGCTTTTCTGTTAGCGCATCAAGGACACACTATTATGAGAAGGTGAATGATCTGCTTGGCGGTGATTATTATTTCGATATTAATAAGTATGCCGAGAACCTTGAGAGCGATGAGTGCCAGACCAACCTGCTCACCCTCAACCATGTGGCCAAAGTTGGCGATATCATTGGATACAACTACTACGCCAACCGCAATTACGGCCGCATTTGGGACCAGATCAATTGGCTCGTTGGCAATTTCGACCTTTATTTGGGCTTCCAAGCCGAGTTTACGCAGATTTGGCGAGAAGGCCTCTGGAAGAGCGGCTCTTTCGCCGATAACTCATACGGCAAAGACCAGATGCACAATTTCTTCGACCCAAGTGTGAAGGCAGGTGTGACCTATGCCATCAACGGTCGCAACCACATCGTTGCCAACATGGCCTATATACTGCAAGCTCCGCAGTTCCGCGATATCTACGTGTCGCCCCGGACCCGTCACACAGTGGTGGAAGGCGACCTGAAGAGCGAGCGTATCAACGCATTCGACCTGAGTTATCTGTATCGCTCGCCTATCTTTAAGTTCCGCATGACGGGCTATTATTACACCTATCAAAATCTTATCTGGAACCGTAGCTTCTATTGCGAAAATTTGTTCCAGAACACACAAACCAGTGCCAACTCTTACACCAGCGAGTTCATTAACTTCATTATGACAGACATTAACCAGAAGAGTCTTGGCGTAGAAATGGGTGCTGAATATAACGTTTCGCCTACCGTCACCTTGCAGGCTGTCGCTGCCAACGGCATCCATGTGTATCGCAACAACCCCATTTTCTCGGTGTATGACGACAATAATGCCACGGCCTATATCCAAAACAGTGTCGCTTACTTGAAAGACTATCACGTTTCCTCTGGCCCTGAGGCAGTGGCTTCGTTGGGCGTCAAATACAACTCTCCAAAATACTGGTGGGTGAGCCTTAACGCCAACTATATGGCTAATATGTACTTCGACGTGAACCCCTATAACCACACTGAAGAAGGTATGCTTCACTACGCACAGGGCGATATTCGTATCGAGGATGTACTTAGACAGACCCCGATGAAGGATGCCTTTACGCTCGACTTCTACGGAGGTTTCTCAAAGCGTTATAAAGGCTATTACTTCTTGGTGAATGTGAGTGTCAACAACCTGCTCAACAACAAGAACACCATCCTCTATGGCTACGAGCAGTTGCGCTTCAATGCCAATAACCCCGATATGTTCCCCGACAAATATTCGTATATGTACGGGTTGAATTATTTCATCAGCCTTACAGTTAGAAAATAAATAATAAAACACATAATAAAATGAAAAACAAACTATTCAATGCATTCCTTCTTCTTACTATGGTGGGCCTGATGTTCACCGCCTGCAAGAAAGAGTATCCCGAGCCGCCTATTCAGGACCTGCCGATAGGAACGGTTTACACGATTAGCGACATCCTCGCCATGGTGCCAGGCACCGTGTTTACGGAAGACGCTTCGGTGTATGGCATCGTCACCGCCGACGAGCAGTCGGGCAACCTCTACAAGGCCGCCTTCATGCAAGACCGCGCCACGGGTGCTGCCATCGAGCTTTACCTTAATGCCGTCAGCGGCCTGCGCATCGGCGACTCCATCCGCGTCTACCTGAAAGACGTCACCTACGCGATGTACAACAACCTGCCGCAGCTCAGCAACTTCGAGGCCGACGGACACATCGTCATCTTGGCCAACAACAAGCCCATCGAGCCTCAGGTGACCACCATCGCCAACATCAATGCGGGTCAGCACTTGGCGGGCTTGGTGAAGCTGGAGAACGTGAAGTTCACGGAACAGAACACCTTCGCTGATCCCACAACTTACGGCAATCGCACCTTGATTGACGCTTTGGATCCGTCCGCCAATGTGATTGTGCGTACTTCCAACTATGCCAATTTCGCCAACGACTCGCTGCCGCAAGGCACGGGTAGTTTGGTGGCCATCGCAACGGTCTACAACAGCACTTGGCAACTCGTCATCCGTTCCGCGCGAGAACTGGAATTTGAAGGCTATGTCCCCGGCGGCGATTCGGGTTTGCCTTATTTCCAGGATTTCAGCTCCTCGTTTGGCACTTACACTACCTATAGCGTGGCTGGTGACCAAGAATGGAAGATCGATTACAATACGGCCAAGATGACGGGTCACGTTGATGGCAGCAACTTTGCCAACGAGGACTGGCTGCTTTCGGCTCCTGTCTCACTTACTGGCATCGACCATGTGAAAGTGGGCGTCAATTATGCGGCACAATACCAAAACAGCAATACAGAAGATGTCACGCTTCAGATCTCCAAGGATTATGTGGCAGGCACCGACCCGCTTACGGCCAATTGGACACAAATGGAAGTCACCTATCCGAATACTGCTAATTGGTCGGAATTCAAGACCATTGAAACCAGTTTGGACGAATTCCTTGGCGAAACCGTAACAGTGGCCATCAAATTCCTTTCTTCGGAAACGCAATCTAGAACCTTTGAGATCAAATATATCCTCGTCGAAGAAGGTGTCCCGGGGGATGGACCTACGCCTCCCACACCGACTCCTGGCGGCGAACTTCAGAGCATGCCCTACACGCAGTCGTTCACGGATGAGTTCGGCACTTATACGACCTATGATGTGATGGGCCCCCAATCATGGATGATCGACTTCCATACCGCTAAGATGACAGGCTATTCCGGTGGCTCTCATGCCAACGAAGACTGGCTTATTTCTTCTCCAGTGGCGGTTGCTGGTGTGGACAATGCCAAGGTTTCTGTGACATATTCCGCTCAATATCAGAATGCTGACGAGACTGATGTTACCTTGCAGGTCTCTACCGACTATGTCTACGGCAACGATCCAACTACTGCCAATTGGACGCGGATGCAGGCTACTTATCCGAACACTTCGAGTTTCAATGATTTCCAAACGGTCGAGACCAGTCTGAATGACTTCATCGGACAGAATGTCACTGTTGCCATCAAATACACTTCGACCGATGCACAGTCGAGAACGATTGAGATTCAAAGTATCACGGTTCAAGAGGGTAGTGGCGTAGGCCCCACACCACCTCCTGGGCCTGATCCGGGACAAGGCGAGGGCGGCGGTACCGCTGACGACCCCTATAACGTGGTTGCGGGTATCAGCCTGCAAGGACAAAATGTTAATGCATGGGTTCATGGCTATATTGTTGGTGCTGTGAAGAGCGGGCAGGAGCACAATACTGTCACTTCTAATGACGACATTGATTGGTCCGCCCCGTTCGGACGTGCCACAAATGTCCTGATTGCTGACGATGCCTCATGCCACGAAATTGCAAACTGCCTGATTGTGAAGATGCCATCAGGTTCAGTGCTTCGTTCACAAGTCAATCTGGTTGACCATCCAGACAATCTTGGCAAGCAGCTTGCCGTATTCGGTACTTTGAAAAATGCTTTTGGTCAATCAGGTTTGGATAGTCCTGGTACTGAATCTGATTTCGTGCTTGAAGGTGGTGATACTCCAACGCCTCCAGAGCCAGGAATGGGCATTTTCTCAGAAACCTTTGAGAATGGACAGGGCGATTTTGTTATTCAAGATGTTTTAAAGCCAAGTGGATTGAATAATGTATGGACCTATGTTTCAAACTATAAGTGCATGAAAGCCAATGGCTATTACAATGGCGCTAAAGCCGCTGAAAGTTGGCTTGTCTCTCCCTACATTGATTTAACAAGTGTCTCCTCAGCTACTTTGACTTTTGAACATGCAGCCAACTACGCATCCCCTCAAGGCTATTTCTTTGTGATGGTCTCTACCGATTATACTGGAGATGTCACTACTGCCAGATGGACGGAGTTGGATGTCAACGCATGGCCGGA
>JBGUNT010000032.1:0-18881 GCA_045117495.1 Candidatus Limimorpha sp.
AAGACTCGCAAGGAATATTCACTCGTTTGTCATGGCAAAAGTACATTGATTTCTTGGTGGTTTTGGTCTTTGCAAGATTGCAATTCACTTATGTATGTATTCCTCACCAGCCCCATAACAAGAAAATCCCAGCCGAAGCCAGGATTTTCAAGAACCAAAAACCAAAATTTATGAAACCTTTTCCCTCATTAAATTGATATTCAATCAATCCAACGAGGCATTATGATAAGAACCGATGCAAAAATATATCTTTTTTTTATACCTCAATATTTTTTTGAGTAGAATTCCAAAAAAGTTTCAAAAAACTTGACAAATTGACCGCTTCCCCTTATCTTTGCATCTTTGAAATTAAAAAAACAACATTATGGAAACAATCATCGCTGCCATTATGGCCCACGACGGCCTCAACGAAACCGAGGCGAAAGCCAAACTCAACTTGATGTATATCAAGATGAACCAATCCGAAATCAAGTCTTTTGCCGATGAATTCATCACCTGGTTGATGAACGAAAAGAAAATGAACTACAAGGCCATCCTACAAACACCCGACAGCCAACTCCACGACATGTTCCTGCTTGAATTCAAGCACTAATACCCTTCGTGACGCATGTCGTAAAGCTCGTCAAGATGCTTCTTCAAACGACGTGCCATGGGACGGAATGTATAATAGGTGATGGTGGCCGAAACAGGCGCCCCCACCAATGGCAACACCTTCCCTACCCCCTTTGCGAAACCTTCCTTCGTCATATTGATGCCGATCCATTGCGCAATCTTGATGGCATATTGCGCCATGACGGTTTCAGAAATCCGAATGCTTGCCGTCCTCGAAATCTGACCTACGACCTTGGTCAAAGCCTCGACAGCCAGCTTGTTGCCCATCATGGCTCCCACAAACAAGGTCATGATGTTCAACGACTCATCGTCCAACTGGTTGTTGACATCGGTCAGCGCAGGCCACCCATAAAGGTAGATGAGCTTCTGCATCAAAGCGAGGATGTGGCCGTAAAACTGCGTGAGGTCGGTGGGGATGGTGCCTGCCATCCACCAGCCTCCCGGCAAACCCATCAGCGCCGAGGTGCCACACACCATAGTCAGATGATAGCTGATGCATTGATTGGCCAGCTTGTCCATCTCTTTCTTGCTCAAAACCTTCAATGGCGTGTCGTCCAATGCCGTCATCACCTCCATGGGAGTGCAAAACTTAGTCAATTCCTTGGTGAGGAATTCCTGCCTGTCAACCTTCACAAAAGGAAGACGCAAGCTGTTTTGCAACACCTTGTTCCATAAGCTGACACTCTTTTCTTGATTAACTTCACTCATTCTACATTCGTTTTTCGTATACAACAGCTACCTCAAAACTCCTCACTCCACACTCCACACTCCTCACTCTCAACTAATACCCGTATTTCTCCTTCCACTTCTCCCGCAGGTTCTTGCGCAACTCGCGCTCACGGGGGTTATCTTGTGGCTCATACAAAACCGTGCCAGAAATCTCATTGGGCAAAAATTCTTGCTCCACAAAATTGCCCTGATAGGCATGGGCATACTTGTAACCATCAGCGTAGCCAAGGTCTTTCATCAATTTCGTCGGGGCATTACGCAGGTGCAAAGGCACGGGCAAATCGCCCGTCTGACGTACCAAGGCCTGCGCCGCGTCGATGGCCGCCACGGCAGCGTTGCTCTTGGGCGATGAGGCCAGATAAGTGACGGTTTGCGCCAAGATGATGCGGCTCTCCGGCCAACCGATCTTATTCACCGCATCGAAACAGGCGTTAGCGAGCAACAAAGCGTTGGGATTGGCATTGCCGATGTCTTCAGAAGCGAGGATCAGCATCCTGCGAGCAATGAAAAGCGGGTCCTCCCCTGCCTCGATCATGCGGGCGAGGTAATACAAGGCCGCGTTGGGATCGCTACCGCGCATCGACTTGATGAAGGCCGAAATGATATCGTAGTGCATCTCGCCCTGCTTGTCGTATTTCACGAGATTGCTCTGGATGCAGTTGGTGGTGAAGTCGTTGGTGACGACCAACTCTTCGGCAGTCATGTCCATGTCGTTCAGCGAAGTGACAACCAATTCAATGGCATTCAACAGTTTGCGTCCATCGCCACCGCTGATCTGCATCAAGGCCTCGGGTTCCTTGACTATAATCTTTTTCCCATAGTCTTTTTCCAAGGCCTGCACCGCCTTCGCCAAAAGGATCTCAAGATCTTCTTTCTCCAACGATTTGAGCACATACACCTGACAGCGCGACAGCAAGGGCGAGATGACCTCAAACGAAGGATTCTCCGTTGTGGCGCCAATCAAGGTGACCAAGCCGCGCTCCACGGCACCAAGTAGCGAGTCCTGCTGCGACTTGCTGAAACGATGGATTTCATCAATAAACAGAATAGGTGCCTCAGGAGCCATGCGTGCGCGGTCGATGACCTCGCGCACTTCCTTGACGCCGCTGCTGACAGCGCTCAACTGGAAGAACTGTCGCTTGACTTGTTTGGAGATGATGAAGGCCAAGGTGGTCTTGCCCACGCCAGGTGGTCCCCAGAAGATCATGGAAGGCACACGACCGCTTTCGATGGCACGACGCAACACGGCGTTTTCGCCGATGATGTGCTTCTGCCCGATATAGTCGTCGAGGGTCGTCGGGCGCAGACGTTCCGCTAATGGTATGGTGGATTGCATCGTTGAATATTTTGCGCAAAGGTAAGCAAAATAATTCATACCTTTGCCCAAAAGAAACATCATCATGAAATCAATCAAACGCATCATCCTCATCGCCATGTTGGCCGTTTTCGGCCAATCGCAGGCCTGCACCAACTTCCTGATCACCAAAGGCACCAGCGCCGACGGCTCCAACTTCATCAGCTACTGCGCCGACTCGCACATCCGCTATGGCGAGCTCTACTTCACCCCTGCCGCCGACTGGCCTGCGGGTAGCATGCGCGTGTGCTACGACCGTGGCACCAACGCTCCTCGTGGTAGCGTGCCGCAACCGCCTCATACCTATCAAGTGGTGGGCTACATCAACGAGAACCAAGTCGCCCTAGGCGAAACCACCTTCGGCGGCCGCGAGGAACTGATGGACCCGACAGGCATCGTGGATTACGGCAGCCTGATGTTCATCGCCTTGGAACGTAGCACCTCCGCCCGCGAAGCCATCAAAATCATGGCCGACTTAGTGGAAGCTTACGGCTACGGCTCCGATGGCGAATCGTTCAGCATCAGCGATGCCAACGAAGTGTGGTACATGGAGATCATGCCGAAGGGATACACTCCCATGGTAACCAAAACCGGCGACACCATCAATGCCGACCGAGGTGCGGTGTGGGTGGCCATCCGCATCCCCGACGGCTATGTGAGCGGTCACGCCAACGCCGCGCGCATCACCACCTTCCCCTTGCGCAACGGCAAGACCTCCATCACCGACAAGGACTGGAAAAAGCTTTACAACAAAGACGTTGAGGTTATCTACAAACACGACATCATCGACTTTGCCCGCCGCAAGGGCTACTTTAGCGGCAAGGACAAGGACTTCGACTTCTCGGCGGCCTACGCTCCCGTCGACTTCAGCGCTGCCCGTGTCTGCGACCTGCGCGTGTGGACCATGTTCAACAAGGTTTGCGACGGCATGGACGAATACTGGGACTATGTCACGGGCAAGGACCTGACGCATCGCATGCCGCTCTATGTCAAGCCGAACCGCAAAGTCAGCCTCAGCGATATGATGGCGTTCCAACGCGACCACTTCCAAGGCACAGAGCTGGACAAAACCAAAGACGTGGGTGCTGGTCCTTTCGGCTCACCCTTCCGTTTCAACCCCTTGTACTGGGAATATGATGGCAAGCCTTACCTCAACGAGCGTAGCATCGAAGTGGTGCAGACGGGATTCTCTTTCATCGCCCAAAGCCGTTCATGGCTGCCCAACCCCATCGGTGGCATCATCTGGTTTGGCGTCGACGACACCAATTCGACGGTCTACACGCCGTTCTACTGCTCCATCAGCGAGGTGCCGATCGAATACCGCGTAGGCAACGGCGACATGCTCACCTATAGCGACAACGCCGCCTTCTGGGTCTTCAACCGGCTGGCACACTTCAAGTACCTGTTCTATAATCGTGTCATCGACGACATCCAAGCCGTGCAAAACGAACTGGAAAGTGGCTATCAGGAGCAGGTCAACTATGCCGACAACGAAGCCTTGGCCCTATACACGCAAGACGCGAAGAAAGCCATCGCCTACCTCACCGACTTCTCCAACCAAGCAGGACACAACACCGTAGCCACATGGAAGGAATTGAGCAATTACCTATTGGTGAAATATCTGGACAGTAACGTAAAGCAAGAGGAAAACGGCCAGTTCAAACGCAACGGCTACGGATATCCTGCCAAGCCCAAACAACCTGGCTATCCTGATTCATGGAAGAAAGCCGTGATTGAAGAGACGGGAGATCAGTTCAGGAGGCCATAAACGCCCTTATCTCCTCTTCGTCCATATTTCGGAATCCGTATTCGTGAACTATCTTACCGTCTTCCATAAAGACTATGGTAGGCAGGTTGCCATTGACGGCCTTCAGCATACGGGCATCGGGATAAAGCACATCGCGATAACGTTGCGACTCCGATAGTTCATAAAACATGGAGACATCCTCTTCGTCGCCCATGAAGAGACAGGTGATCCTATCTCCCGGGAAGCCATGGAACTGCTGCATCAGCGAGAGTTTGTGTGCCGCCATCTGACAATACTCACAACCTGTGGAGAAGAAGCATACAATCTGTTTTCCTTCGTCCAAATGCAGACCCTCCAAGGGTGCATCGCCTAACATCTCATCGAACAGCTCCACTTGAAGGTTATGTTCTGGATCGAAATTTGCCAGGTTGTCGGGTGGCGAAGCCACGAAAACACCAATGGCAGAGGCCATAAGCGCCAGACACAATAACAGCCAGCGAAAAGGTGTCTTCCAGCTTTCCATCTTGTAGATGGACAGCAAAAGCAGCATCAGCAATCCATTCTTGATGAGGCTCTGCTTAGGGTCGAGCTGCAAGTAATCGCCGAAGCAATGGCAGCTGTCGGTACGGCCCATGTGCAAGGCATACCATAGTAATAAGGAATAGCCGACCAGCATGGCCATGCTCCCCCACCAATACAGCTTATGCAAAGTATGAGATATCAAGCCGAAGCCAAGCACCAACTCAAGGATGATGGCCAGACGGGCAACGATAAATGAAAAGTTAAGGCTGAAAAAATGATAGCTGTAGATGTAAATCTCGAACTTGTCCATGTCGACGACCTTAAGGATAGCCGACACGATAAATACCAGGCCCAACAGAACCTTCAAGGATGATTTGACAAACGAGTGCGAAAACACCTATTATTTCGGAATAATGTTGTTGATCAGTTCCTCCCACCAGCTGGGATCTTCTCCCGTAACCTCAGATTCAGAGACTTCGGTGCAAATCACCTGGCCCCATCCGACAATTTCCTTTGCCTTGTCGGAGCAGGTTGAGCCGTCTTCGATCATATAATACTCTTCGCCAAGCGGAACCACCTGATCGTTTTGCACGGTGGTGCAATTGCAATAACGTGTTTTCTTACAGGAAGGCAATGCAAGGATCAGCAGTGCAAAGGCGAATAACAAAACCTTCTTCATAACGCAAAAATTACTCCGCAAAAATACTACTTTTATTTGATACAGAATCAAAACGAAACAAATTCCCTTTTATTGCTCATCTTGTTGCTCATAAAACTCGGGGTGCAAGGACGCAAATTTGCGTTCATACTGCCTGATACGGCTCAATGAACGGCGTGTCCAGAGCAAGCGCAGTTCGTTTTTCTCCTCTTCAGTGAGATGCCAGTCAATGTCGTTGGAAGCATGCAGGCGATTCGTCAGCGAATACAACAGCAAGGCTGCCGACACGCTGATGTTGTAGCTCTCTGTAAAGCCATACATAGGAATACGGACGTGCATGTCGGCATGTTCGACGGCATAATCCGAAAGGCCCAGCTTTTCCGTTCCAAAGACCAAGGCTATGGGCTGGTCCAGTGGTAAAGTATCTGGGGTAAAGTCGTCACGATGCGGGCAGGTGGCCACGATCTTATACCCTTTTTCATGCAAACGCTCGTAGGCAGTCGGGGTGTTGAAATCCAAGTCTTCGTAATAGTGCAGGTTGATCCATTTGGTACTACCCAGCACCACGTCAGGATTCACATCATAACGGTTGTTGTTCTCTACGACATGGATGTCTTGTATGCCTCGCAACTCGCAGCTTCGCATCACCGCGCTGGCGTTATGGGGCTGAAATATATCCTCCAATACAACCGTGAGGTGACGCGTACGATAGTCGAGAACTTCCTCGAAGCGTTGCTTGCGCTCATCCGTGATAAACTGCGTCAGAAATGCCAGCATCGCCGCATCACGAGCTGCACTCAACGATGTCTTTTCCGAGGAACCAAGGGCTTGCAAATCACGCCCATCATACACTATGGATTTCTTCATTTGCCTTCCGTGACGATTAAAAGGAATGCAAAAATACGAAAAAAGAAAAAAAAACAAAAAAATGGTCGATGGTATGCCGAAAAACCGTACTTTTGCACCCAAAATTTTGAATAGATATGGCAAAACAAGAAAAAGAAGAGCAGAGACTCGAAAACGTAGAAGAAGCTTTAAGTAAAACCGAATTGTGGATTGAAAACAATCAGAAAACGTTGTGGATCATCCTCGTCGCCTTGTTGGTTATCGCTTTCGCCATCTTTGGCATCACAAAGTACAAGCAAAAGCGCAACGAAACTGCCAGCGCCCAAATCTTCAAGGCTCAAGAGTATTTCGAGAAGAGTCAATATGACGTTGCCCTCAATGGCGATGGCAACAACCTCGGTTTCCTTGACATCGTAAGCGAATATGGTTCAACCAAGACCGGTAAGCTTGCCGCCTACTATGCTGGCATCAGCTACCTGAAGCAAGGCAACTACGACGAAGCTATCAATTATCTGAAGAAATACAGCATCAACGATAAAGTGTTGGCTCCTATGGCTCTTGGCGCCATCGGCGACTGCTATATGGAAAAGGGCGACAACCAAAACGCTGCCACCTATTATGGCAAGGCTGCTGCCAAAAACCCCAACGACTTCACCTCGCCCATGTTCCTCGTAAAAGAAGGCATGACCTATGAGATCCTTGGCGACTACGCAAAAGCATTGAATGCTTACAAGACTTTGAAGAAAGACTTCCCCTTGAGCAACGAAGCGTTTGAAATCAGCAAAAACATCGCTTATCTCGAAGAGAAGTTGAACAACCAATAATGACTTTTTCATAGTTTGAAATCCTGGCCCTCGGGTCAGGATTTTTTTATACCTTTACGCCATGGAAAAACTGAGAATCGTCTATTTCGGCACCCCTGAATTTGCCGCCTCACAGCTCGAGGCCATCCTTGCCGCCGGCTATGAAGTGGCTGCCGTGGTCACCATGCCCGACAAACCAGCAGGACGTGGCAAAAAAATACAGTATTCCGAGGTCAAGAAATGCGCCATGGCCCATGAACTACCGCTGCTGCAACCTGAAAAACTCAAAGACCCCGCCTTCATCCAGGCTCTTCGCGACCTAAACGCCAACCTGTTTGTGGTTGTGGCCTTCCGCATGTTGCCTGCTGTAGTTTGGGAGATGCCCCAATATGGTACCTTCAACCTACATGCTTCCCTCCTGCCACAATACCGTGGCGCGGCACCCATCAACTTCGCCATCATCAATGGAGAAAACGAGACGGGACTCACCACCTTCTTCCTCAACGAGGAAATCGACAAGGGTGCCATTATCTTGCAAGAGAAAGTCGCCATCCGCCCCGACGAGACCGCTGGCGAACTGCATGACAAGCTGATGGCTTTGGGCAACAAAGTGGTGGTGGAAACCCTTAAAAAGATAGAGAAAAACGAAGCCTCTACCGTGACACAAGACACCCTGTCAGAAGGCATCACGCTCAAGGCTGCCCCAAAAATCACCAAAGCCTTTTGCAACATCCCATTGGATCTTCCATGCGAAAAGACATACAACCACATCCGAGGGCTTTCTCCCTACCCTGCCGCACATGCCACCTTACGTTCCGAGGACAACCAAACACTCGAATTAAAAGTATTCGAATCTGAAGTCGAGATCTGCCAGCATGAGCAACCCGTTGGCACTGTTTTCACCGATAACAAGAAATACCTCAAGGTGGCCTTGAAAGACGGTTTTATCCACTTCAAAAAAGTGCAACAGGCTGGCAAAAAAAGCATGCCTATCGATGATTTTTTAAGAGGTGTCCGATTTGAAGGGAATTGGATAGTCCTTCCAGTTGGAAATTTTTAAGTTTTTTCTGCTTTTTTGAAAAAAAAAACGTGTTTTTTTCAAAAAAAGGCTTGCATAATTCAAAAATACATTACTTTTGTGCTGTAAATGTTTAACCTCTAATTACACTAACATGAATAAAGTTGAATTAATCGATGCCGTTGCTGCAAAAGCTGGCATGACCAAAGTTGACGCAAGAAAAGCTATTGATGCCATCCTCGATGTCACCAAAGGCGAACTGAAAAAAGGTGGTAAGATTGGCCTCGTAGGTTTTGGTACCATGGCTGTCGTGAATCGTCCCGCCAGACAAGGCCGTAACCCCAGAACTGGCAAGAACATCAAGATCGCTGCTAAGAAGGTTGTGAAATTCAAACCCGCTGCTAACATCTTGAAGAAATAATTTGAGATTAACAAGTACGAAAAAGCCGTCCAATTGGACGGCTTTTTTTATTTCCGTTTCAAGTTGCCCTCCTTGTCCAACTGGAGCACGTCATTATCGACAAGAGAACGGATAGTATCAAGCACCTTCGACTCATCATAATCCTTGCATTGCATCAGCACTTCTTTCAACGACATAGTGCTGCCGTTCATGATGCTTACTATCTTCTCTTCAATTTCACCATATGACACATGCTGCCTGTTTCGTTTCAAACAAACGTCACAGTGTCCACAACGCTCCCTCGCTTTCTCATTGAAATAACGCAACAGCTGCACACTACGGCACTCTTCATCGTTGTTCACAAAATCTACGACTGCCTTCACCCGTTCTTCAGCGTCTTTCTTACGGTCGTAATAATTCTCTTTGGAGAGACCAAAATGCTTTGTGTCTACAAATTCAGACAAAAAGAGCACTTGAGGCTTGTCGTTGCGCTGTGCATACGACAGAAAATTGTATGCCTCCAACTTCTTCAATTGCTCCGTGACCTTATCAACAGTGGTACCTATTTTCTTTGCCAAAGACTCTTCATTGATTCTCACGAAATCCGTCATCACCCCTGGCATGCTACGCAGCATACACTTGACCAACTCACTGTATTGCGGATTGTTGACCTGGAAGCCGTAGATGTCATCACGCGAAGCCTTAATCATCACCTTAGAGGGCTCGTCAAAGCTATCGGATAAAACCAGGAAACCTTCTTTTTCAAGGATCTTCAAGGTGTGGAACACCTCTACAATATTGAAGCCATAACGGTTGACAAAATCCGTAATGACAAAAGGATACGACACATTCTCCCCTGCTCCAACAGGTATGTTGAAGTAGTTTCCCAATGCGTTATAAATCAATTTAATGCGGTCAATTTCGGGAAACGACTGCGTCACGTTTTCCTGTAACTTCTTAATGTCGGCAGGTGACACCAGCAGAAAAGCCTCAGAGGGCTTAAGGTCACGACCCGCACGGCCGGCCTCCTGGAAGTAGGCCTCAATGCTGTCGGGCAAGTCCATGTGGATGACGAGACGCACATCGGGTTTGTCGATGCCCATGCCGAAGGCGTTGGTGGCCGCAATGACCTTCACCTTGCCTTTCATCCACAGGTCTTGGCGCTCGTCGCGTGTCTTGGCATCCAATCCAGCGTGATAGAAGGTGGCGCTGATGCCCACTGAGTTGAGCCAATCGGCGATAACCTGCGTGCGCTTGCGGTTACGCACATACACGATGGCACTACCTTCGCTCATAGCCTCCAGCTTACGGCGCAGCACGCCATACTTATCAGCCTCATGATACACATTATAGGTCACGTTCTTACGCTCGAAACTGCTTTGGAAGACATTCTTCTCCTTAAATCCGAGACGCAGCTGTATATCATCGACGACCTTAGCCGTTGCGGTGGCGGTCAATGCCAAAACGGGCGTCTTGGGTATATAGGGTCTAATATCTGCAATCTTCAGATAGGGCGGACGGAAGTCATAGCCCCATTGGGATATGCAGTGCGACTCATCGACGGCCAGTAGGCAGACCTTCATCCGCCGCAAAGCCTCAATAAATTGGTTGGTCTGTAAACGTTCAGGCGAAACATACAGGAACTTCAGCCGTCCGTATGCGGCCTGGTTATAGGCTAGCTCCAAGGCATCGGGATGCATGCCCGAGTAGATGGCCGCTGCAGGGATGCCTTTGTCAACAAGGTGTGCCACCTGATCCTTCATCAACGCGATGAGCGGTGTGATGACGAGACAAAGCCCATCCATTGCCATAGCCGGCACTTGAAAGCAAATGCTCTTGCCGCCACCCGTGGGAAGTAACGCAAGCGTGTCCTTCCCTGCCATCACCGAGTCGACGATGTCCTCCTGAAGGGGACGGAAGCTGGGATAGCCCCAATATTTTTGTAGTATGGCACGGGTTTGGGCTGACATAGCTTCAATTCAAATTCTCCATTTGTTCCTGCAGTGCCAGCATCTCGTCCCTATATTTCGCCGCCGACATGAAGTCCATCTCCTTGACGGCCTTCTCCATGTTCTTTTTAGATTGTATGATGGCTTTCTGAAGCTGATCCTTCGACATATATTTGGCTTGACCTTCGGCGGCCATCGTCGAGCCATCCGATTGCGAATATGCCACCGGCGCAGACTGGCCTTTCAGGGTGCCCAAGGAGTTGTCGATGGCCTTAACGATGGTCTTCGGCACGATGCCATGGGCTTCGTTGTAAGCCATCTGCTTAGCGCGGCGACGGGCGGTCTCGTCGATGGTCTTACGCATGGAATCTGTGATCGTATCGGCATACATGATGACCTTGCTCTCTGCGTTACGGGCGGCACGGCCTGCCGTCTGTGTCAAAGAACGCTCCGAACGGAGGAATCCTTCCTTGTCGGCATCGAGGATGGCAACAAGGCTCACCTCGGGCAGGTCCAAGCCCTCACGTAAGAGGTTGACGCCTACCAACACGTCGAAGTCACCCATGCGAAGGCCTTGCAGAATCTCCACACGCTCCATGGTGTCGACATCGGAATGGATATAACGTGTCTTGATTTTCAGGTTATTCAAATAGGTGTTCAGTTCTTCGGCCATGCGTTTTGTCAGGGTGGTGACCAACACACGCTGGTTCTTCTCCACCACCTTATGAACCTCGTCAATGAGATCATCAACCTGGTTCAAGCTAGGTCTCACTTCGATCACTGGGTCGAGCAATCCCGTGGGGCGAATCACCTGCTCCACATATACGCCTTCACTCTGCTGCAACTCGAAGTCGGCAGGCGTGGCGCTTACGTAGATGGTCTGCCCTGTGAGTGCCTCAAATTCATCGAACTGCAAGGGACGGTTGTCCAAGGCCGAAGGCAGACGGAAGCCATACTCCACCAAGGTCTGCTTGCGGGAGCGGTCGCCGCCGTGCATGCCGCGAATCTGAGGGATGGTGACATGACTCTCATCGATGATGGTGATGAAATCGTCGGGGAAATAGTCGAGCAGGCAGAACGGCCTCGTGCCTGGGCTGCGTCCGTCGAAGTAGCGCGAATAGTTCTCGATGCCTGAGCAATAGCCCAACTCCTTCATCATCTCAATATCGTAGTTCACGCGGTCTTCCAAACGTTTGGCTTCAATGTTCTTCCCTATCTCACGGAAATACTCGGCCTGCTTGAACATGTCGTCCTGAATCTCCATAACGGCGGAGTTCAATTTGGCTTGTGAGGTCACGAAGATGTTGGCAGGAAAGATGGTCACCTCCGACATCTCTTCCATGCGGCGACCTGTCACGGGATTAAGCATCTCCAAGCTGTCGATCTCATCGTCCCAGAACACGATACGGTAGGCATAATCAGCATAGGCAGGAAACACATCCATTGTCTCCCCTTTTACCCGGAACTTGCCTTGAGTGAATTCAATCTCGTTGCGCACATACAAGGCACTTACCAAGGCCTTGGCCACCTCATCACGGCTAATCTTCATGCCACGCTCCAAATAGATGACATTCTTCCCGAAATCATCTGGATTGCCGATGCCATAGAGGCAAGATACTGAGGAAACCACGATGATATCACGTCGTCCCGACAACAATGCCGATGTCGTAGCCAAGCGCATCTTGTCAATCTCTGAGTTGATGGCGAGGTCCTTTTCTATATAGGTATTGGTAGCGGGGATAAAAGCTTCAGGCTGGTAATAGTCATAATAGGAGACGAAATAATTCACTGCATTCTCAGGAAAGAACTGTTTGAACTCGCCATATAGCTGTGCCGCAAGGGTTTTGTTGTGGCTCAGCACCAAGGCGGGGCGGTTCAGCTGGGCCAACACGTTGGCGATGGTAAAAGTCTTGCCTGAGCCCGTCACGCCGAGCAACGTTTGGGCGCGGTCGCCACGGTTCAGGCCGTCCACCAACTGTTTGATGGCTTCAGGCTGGTCGCCGGTAGGCTGAAAATCCGAGACAAGTTTGAAATCCATAGTGATGGCAAAGATACGAAAAAAGTCCCAACCACAAGGGTTGGGACTCCGTTGTTATCGTAACAATAACGCGATTTACTTCACCTGGTCGACGATGGCTTTGAAGGCCTGCGGATCGTTCAAGGCGAGGTCGGCGAGGACCTTGCGGTTGATTTCGATACCGGCGTTGGTGAGCTTGTTGATGAATTGGCTGTAGTTCATGCCATACTCACGCACGGCAGCGTTGATACGGACAATCCACAAGCTGCGGAATTCGCGTTTCTTGTTTCTTCTGTCGCGATAAGCGTACTGTTGACCCTTTTCGTAAGAGTTCTTCGCCACAGTCCACACGTTTTTCCTGGTGCGGAACTGACCTTTGGTCTTCTTCAGGATTTTCTTGCGTCTGGCTCTTGAAGCCACTGCATTGACTGATCTTGTCATTTCTTAATCATTTTTCGTCCAGCGCCTCGCTCCTTTCGAGAACTTCTCTGCTGAGACAAAGTTAAACATTGAATTAATTACAGTTGAAGCATTTGTTTAACGACCTTTTCGTCAGCCTTCTCAACGATGGCGGTGTGGTCAAGGTTACGTTTTCTCTTCTGGCTTTTCTTGGTCAGGATGTGGCCATGATAAGCATGCTTCCTCTTCAGTTTACCGGAGCCCGTTAATTGGAAACGCTTCTTGGCGCCGGATTTTGACTTCATTTTTGGCATTTTGTGAAAATTTTATTTTAGGTTTAAAAATGAGTTATTTCTTTGTCGATTTAGGAGCCACCATCATCATCATACGTTTTCCTTCCAGCTTAGGCATCGACTCCACCTTTCCGAATTCTTCCAGTTCTTGGGCAAACTTCAGCAGCATGATCTCGCCTTGATCTTTATAGACAATGGAACGTCCTCTGAAGAAAACCTCTACTTTCACCTTGGAACCTTCCTGAAGGAAGCGCTTGGCGTGGTTCAGCTTGAACTCGAAGTCGTGGTCATCGGTTTGGGGTCCAAGACGGATTTCCTTGACGACCACCTTCGTGGCCTTGGCTTTTTGTTCCTTCATACGCTTCTTCTGGTCGAAGACGTATTTCTTGTAATCCATGGCCTTGCAAACCGGCGGGTTGACATCAGGTGAAATCTCAACCAAATCGACGCCCAGCTCTTCTACGATCCTGAGCGCTTCTTTCAACGGATAGATATTGGTTTCGACACCTTCACCCACCAAGCGTACCATAGGAGCTTTGATCTCCTCGTTGACGCGATGGTTGAACTCGCCCTTGTCTTTGTTCGGTCTTTGACCAGGCTTCCCTTTTTGTGGAATCTGTGCTATGGTTTTAATCTCCTATATTTAGTTTATATTCAGTAAGTTGTTTATCTCTTGTTCTGTTCCTCTTCGACTTGCTTTCTGATCATCTCGGCGAAGGCATCCGTTGGCATGGTGCCGAGGTCAACTTGACCGTGCTTACGCACCGACACCTGATTCTCAGCCGCTTCCTTCTCACCCACGATGAGCATGTAAGGATATTTCTTCATTTCGGCATCGCGGATCTTACGACCGATCTTCTCGTTACGCTCATCAATGAGGGCGCGAATATCGGATTTTTTCAGATACGATTGCAAATTTTTCGCAAAATCGATGTATTTTTCGCTCACGGGGAGGATAATCACCTGGTCGGGAGCCAGCCACAGCGGGAATTCACCGGCACAGTGTTCGAGCAACACGGCCACGAAACGCTCCATGGAGCCGAAGGGAGCGCGGTGCACCATCACAGGACGATGCTTCTCGTTGTCGGCGCCGATGTAAGTCAGGTCGAAACGCTCAGGCAGGTTGTAGTCCACCTGGATGGTACCCAGTTGCCACTTGCGGCCGAGGGCGTCCTTCACCATGAAGTCGAGCTTGGGACCGTAGAAAGCAGCTTCGCCGTATTCCACATGGGCGGGCAAGCCCTTCTCAGCGCAGGCCTCCTGGATGGCAGCCTCAGCCTTGGCCCAGTTCTCGTCCGTACCCACATACTTCTCATGGTCGTTGGGGTCGCGGAGCGATATCTGTGCTTCAAAGTTCTTGAAGTCAAGAGCCTTGAAGATGATTTCAATGATTTCCATCACGCGGATGAACTCTTCCTTCACCTGGTCGGGACGGCAGAAGATGTGGGCATCGTCTTGGGTGAACGAACGCACACGGGTCAAACCGTGGAGCTCACCGCTCTGCTCGTAACGGTACACCGTGCCGAACTCAGCGCAGCGGAAAGGCAGGTCTTTATAGGAACGCGGTTTCCACTTGAAGATCATGCAGTGGTGAGGGCAGTTCATCGGCTTCAGCAGGTATTCCTCGCCTTCTTCGGGTGTGGTGATCGGGCGGAAGCTGTCTTCGCCGTAGTGATCCCAGTGACCAGAGGTGACATAGAGTTGCTTGCCACCGATATGGGGCGTGATGACTTGTTCATAACCATATTCCTTCTGGATCTTGGTCAGATACTCCTGCAGGCGGAGGCGCAGCTCGGTGCCTTTGGGCAGCCAGATCGGCAGACCCTTACCCACGGTGTCGCTGAACATGAAGAGCTCGAGCTCACGGCCCAGCTTGCGGTGGTCGCGCTTCTTGGCTTCTTCGAGCAGCACGAGGTACTCTTCGAGTTCCTTCTGCTTCGGGAAGGTGATGCCATAGACGCGAGTCAGCTGCTTGCGCTTCTCGTCGCCACGCCAGTAGGCGCCAGCCAGCGAAGTCAGCTTCACGGCCTTGATGAAACCCGTGTTGGGGATATGGGGACCGCGGCAGAGGTCGGTGAAATTACCACATTTATAATAGGTAATGGTACCGTCTTCCAGTTCGCTGATCAGTTCTTCCTTGTATTCATCACCTTTCTCGGTGAAGTACTTCATGGCTTCGGCCTTGCTCACGTCGACGCGCTCGAAGGTCTGCTTCTCGCGAGCCAGTTCCAGCATCTTCTTCTCGATGGCTACGAGGTCGGCTTCGGTCAGGGTGATGTCGCCCGTGTCGATGTCGTAGTAGAAACCAGCGTCCACGGCGGGGCCGATGCCGAACTTCACGCCTTTGTAGAGGGCCTCGATGGCTTCGGCCATGAGGTGTGCCGACGAGTGCCAGAAGGTAGCCTTACCTTCGGGGTCGTCCCAGGTGAAGAGCTGGATGGTGGCGTCTTCGTTGACAGGGCGCATGGCATCCCACATCTTACCGTTTACCTTGGCGGACAGCACGTTACGTGCCAAACCCTCGCTCAGGCTCTTGGCGATATCCAGCGGCGTGACACCGGCTTCAAATTGTCTGACACTATTGTCAGGGAAGGTTATGTTAATCATAAGAATAGGTCTTTTTGAAAGCGGCTGCAAAAGTACAAAAAATTTCCTTACGAAAGAACAGATTTTCAGTCTTTGAGAAGATTTTTTTCTCCTTATTTATAAAAATGCTACATTTGCGCCATAATATCTTTCCATGAAGAAATACATTATCCTCATTATCTTAGCAACTATGTCGTTTTTCGGCTATTCACAAGACTGGTTCGGCTTCAACCGCTATCAAGCCGATAATGAACGCATCATCGCCAGCGGCGACTACCCTGAAGTGGTCTTTATGGGCAACTCCATCACCGAATTATGGGCGATTTACCATCCAGAATTCTTCAACAGTAACAACTATTGTGGAAGAGGCATCAGTGGGCAAACATCGGCGCAGATGCTGGTGCGTTTCACAGCCGACGTCGTCAACCTCCATCCCAAGGCAGTTGTCATCATGGCAGGTACCAACGACGTGGCACACAACGAATATTGGGTTGAGCCCGAAAGGGTTGTTGAAAACATTGTCGCCATGTGCGACTTGGCTTTAGCCCACGACATCGTTCCAATCATCAGCTCCATCCCACCCTGCTCAGAATTCGTCTGGAGAAAAGAAATCGAAAACGTCGGCCAGACCATCGTGGAAATCAACCGTGTTCTGAAGACTTACGCCGAAGAGAACGGGCTCGTTTATGTCGACTATCATTCAGCCCTCGCCGATGAGAACCTTGGATTCCCTAAGACACTCAGCGAGGACGGCTGCCATCCTGACCCTGACACCTATTTCACGATGGAAGACCTTGTTTTAAAAGCCATTAGAGAGGTACTAAAATAATAACAAATATCACTCATGAAAAAATTGTCAATCATACTAACGCTACTATTTGCAACGGTTTACAACACTTTCTCACAAACCGCCATCGATGAGGCGACAGCTTACAAAACCGCCCAGGCTTTCACGACTACTCGTCATGCGCTTAAAGGACAAAAGCTGGATTTGGTTTCATCAGAAGGAAACTATATTTATAACATCGGTGGCCAAGGTTTCGTCATCATTTCGGGCAACACGGTTTTGCCGCCTGTGCTGGCTTACTCTGACCAAGGCAATTTCCCGGATTTGGAAAATGCGCCGGAAAACTTCGCATCTTGGATCCGACATTATGACGAGATGATTGTATACGCCGTCTCGAATGGAATTGAACCTGAAGCCAAGATTCAACGCCAATGGGACGATGCTGCACAAGGTGTATTCGGCTCACGTAATGCAAAAACAGTAGCCCCTTTAATAAGTACACACTGGAATCAGGACTGCTATTACAACGAATACTGTCCAGCCACATCGGGTGGCGGGTGGTGGGGCGGTCCCTGCGGACATGTCTATGCCGGCTGCGTTGCATGCGCCATGGCCCAAGTGATGAAATATTGGGATTATCCCGCAACAGGATTCGGATCACATAGTTACGTACATAGCGTATATGGCGAGCAAAGTGCCAACTTCGGTGCGACCACCTACCATTGGGATCAAATGCCCAACGAGTTATGGGATTCCAACGATGCCGTTGCCACGCTGATGTATCATTGTGGCGTCAGCGTCGACATGAACTATTCCGCCTCAGGCAGTGGCGCGCAATCCAAAGACGTGGAAACCGCCATGCGTTCCTACTTTGGCTACTGCGGCGCCAAATATAGAGAAAAGAGCAAATACAGTGATGAGGCATGGATTGCCATGCTGAAAGCCGAACTCGACCTCTCCCGCCCCATTTATTATTCCGGCCACGACGGTGAGAATGGCCATGCCTTCGTTTGCGATGGCTACGACGACAACGACTACATGCATTTCAACTTCGGTTGGAGCGGCGCGGGCGACTCCTATTATTCCATCTATGACGTAAATGGATACAATCAAGGGCAAGCCGCCGTGATGAACCTGTTCCCCATCGAAATACAAGCCGATGCCAACGGCATCATTTACGTCACTGAGGACGGCAATGGCAACGGCTCTTCCTGGAGCAACGCCACCAATAAACTGGAGTTTGCCTCGGCCTTGACAAGCGGCGGCACCACCAAAGTATGGGTGAAACGAGGTACTTATTATGGTGACACATCCGACCCCGAGGGTGCTTTCCATATCACCAGCAACAACAGGGTTTATGGTGGCTTCCATGGCAACGAAGCCCCCGACTTCGACCTCTCCCAACGTGACCTCGTCAACGACGTCACCATCCTTGACGGACAAGGGCAAAGGCGCGTGCTGAACCAAGAGCAAGCCTTCAACGCAGGTACGATGCCCATCTGGGACGGCTTCACCATCCAAAACGGCGCCAATGGCAGCGGCGCAGGTGCCTACCTTAACAATTACGTCACGCTCAACAATTGCATATTCATCAACAATGCCGCCACCACGTTCGGCGGCGGCTTGTACGTCAACTCCACTGGCGGCACGTCACGCGTGACGCTCAACAACTGCGTCATTGCCGACAACAGCGCTTCGATGGGTGGCGGCGTTTGCGACCGCCTCGGCGCCAACTACAACAATTGCCGCATCAGCAACAACACGGCAACGACCAAAGGCGGCGGCATCTATCTTTACAACAACACCGAGCCTGTCTTCAAAAACTGCATCATCAGCAACAACACCGCCAAAAACGGTGGCGGCATGTATGCACGCGGCAAGTTCACGGCCTACAACTGCAACTTCGTGATGAACCTTGCCACCGAGAGCATGGGCGGACTGTACCACGAAAACAGCCACAACAAATACTACAATTGCATCGTCTGGGGCAACGTGGCCAACGGAATGCCCGACCAGTTCAGTGGAAAGAGCGACTTTGAGTATTGCGCCGTTCAAGGCGGCATGGAAGGAACCGGGAACATCGACCTGCCAGCCGACAACAGCGGACAAGAGCCAGGATGGTTCGTCCGTTTCAACCACCCCGCACAAGGAGCCGGCGCCG
>JBGUNT010000033.1:0-54660 GCA_045117495.1 Candidatus Limimorpha sp.
TGTCTTTCTTGCACGACACGGCGGCGACTGCAAAAGCCGCTGCCATCAAACTGAGGATGGCGATAATGGATAGTTTTTTCATGATAATTTGGATTTAAATGATTAAATAATAATGATTTAATGTTTGATTTAAGTTGTTAAACAATAAAGAATCGGGGATTAATCCGTCACGCTAAACTCCCCATAATACTCATCCCCGTTGGGGAGGGTGACGGTGAAGACGTAGTCGCCCGTGGCGGTGATGTGGAACTGCGCGCTGTCGGGCGTGGTGAGCGACTGGCTGTCGACCGGGGTTCCCGTGTCGGTTTCCACTTCCACGGTCACAGGGCCGACGTTTTGGGTGAAGACAATGCTGAGCGTGTGGCCGCTGACGGAGGCCTGGATGGTGTTGCCGCGGGGGGTGCCATTGACATTCCCTTCTTTTACGGCTATATTGCTGTAGCCATCATTCGCGACCATTCCAAAAACGGCATTCAACGCTAGTAGCATGATGCCGAACAAAAAGTAGAGTTTTACATTTTTCTTCATAATATCGAATTATTTTTGAAATTCGACATCAAAGTTAGGACAACACCAAAATGCTGTCAAGAAAAACAGGGTATGGATTGGTATGGGTTTTTAAACTAAGAACTTGATTGTAAATCAAATACAAGTGTTTTGCTATGGAATGTTGCGGAGTGTAAAGTGGAGACTGTTTTCTTCATCAACAATACGCCTTATCTTCCTTTTTCGTTCGCACACAGTCGGATAAGCCCTCTGAACCAAAGCGGCAATATCGGCATCGGAAAGACCGAGCAGATATAGGCAACAATATGTGATATCCTCATCCGTCAGGCTTGGGAATTGCTTTTTTAGACGAATTGTAAAGTTGTCCATTTTTTCATCGGCAGCAACCCGTAAAGCTTTTATCTCTTCTTTTTGAAGTGCGTATTCCTTATAAAACCCATAATCTATTTTTGACTTGAATTTTTGCCTGTTCACTGTGTCGAGAATATGACAACAGACAGGGGTTTTCGCAAAAGAAACGTAATCCCTAGTTTGGATCGGTTGTTTTTGGAACTCTTTATTGTTGAACTTTTCCAACTGCTCTTTCGTGTCACGTAACGCTTCATTGCTTTTCTTTAATTTGCCAGACAGAGCTTTCTGCTGCATTTCGTGCGCGTAGTGTTCATCCTTGATTTGGCTTTTAAGGAGTTGTTTGCTTGTTTTGTTATAATGATTGAGAATGACAACTGTCATTAATACAACCAATAAGCAAACAAAGGCTGTCATGGCCCATTTCAAGTTCTTCTTTTTCTCCAGTTGATGCAAATGATTCAGTTTTTGTTGCCCAAATCCTTTGTACAGCTCCGCCAACTGTGACTTTATTTCACTTTTATCATTCTCTTCCAAATTGGAAAGGGGAACCAGATAACTAGCGTATACAAGAACTTCAGACTCTTTTCCGGTTTCCTTGCAGATATCCACCAACCACTCTGCAGCCTGTTTCTTAGAGTTTACACTTGTGTTTCCATAATAGACGCTTTCCAAATAAACCTTCGCAGAATCATAAAGTTTATTGTCATAATACAACTCACCAATACTCAAACACCGTGCTTGTTTTTCTGAATCAGTCTCAGACTTCGAGAGCAACTGGTGAAGACGGCTTAATGCATCATCCGCTTGGCAACTATCTTTTTTATACTCCAGATAGGTTTGATGAAACGCAATGTCACGATACAGGAGAGTGTTGGTGTCGCCCAAAACAGCGATGGCTCTACAGTAATAATAGTCCGCGCTGTCGAATTGTTCCATCATCTCGTATTGAGCCCCGATTTCGTTCAATAAAGAGGACAAAGGTGCAGATGACGATCCGAATCGATGGAAACAACGCAGGGCATGTCGTGCAAAATAGATGGCCTGCTCATGGAGATAAAGGTCGGAATACACATCGGTCAGCCTCGAGAAGGCATACGCCATGAACAGGGCCTTATGCCCCACCAGTTCCTTCTCGCCGAAACGGCCCTCCATGATCTCCAGGGCCTTTAGGTATTCACGGCAGGCGGGCACGAGGCTGTCGCGCTCGTAGTGGCCCACGCCGTCCATGTAGTGGGCGCGGGCGGCGAGGAAGGCGAGGGATTGGGAGGCGTTTTTTGAATCCCCCGCCCTTACGGGCACCCCCTTAAAAGGGGGACGTTGCCCAACAAGGCTGTCGAAATAGGACTCGGCCTGGAGCAGCTCGGCGCGGTTGGCCTGCTCGCAATAGTTCTTGTACAATAATTCTGACAAAAGGAGATGGGCATAATGCCGGTCGTATTCCACTGGCACGGCGACGCTGTCGAACCAAGGCAACAACAGCGCCAGGGCGCTGTCGGGCTGCCGCCACATGAGGCTGTCGACGGCTACCAACTTTTGGGACGGCCCTTCGACGAGCTCAGGGACCGTCTCAGGGACCTGGGAAGGTCGGGTACAGGCGGCCAAGAAGCCTAATAGAAGCACTATGAAATTACACCTTGCTTTCATCTTCCCAAACATCACTGTTTCACCACCTTCCTAAATACCGTCTTGCCGTTTTCCAATTGCACCTTCACTACAAACAAACCCGAAGGCAGTGGGCTCAGGTCAAAATCGTAATGCTGTGCTACGGCACTGGTTTCTTGAACAACGTTGCCCGTCACAGCGATGAGCTGGCAACGAACAGCCGTTTCCGCCAAGTCGACATGCAGGACGTCTCTTGTCGGGTTGGGATACAAACCCATGGCGGCCTCATGACGGTCGTCAAGACCCGTCAGGTCGTAGCCGACGGTCCAGCTTTCGGGCAAGCTGTTATCGAGGTTCAAGTCGATGAGCTCCAAATAAGGTCCTTCCCCATCGGCCTCCCAAGGCCATGGGGCGCTGTCGTAATAATGCACTTCATCAATGACGTTGCCCCAGGCATCAGCCAGCACAAGGTTCTCCGACTTGTTGGATAGGTTTCTCGTAAACTGCCCGAAAGGAAGGGTGTTATAATAATCTCTGAAAGCCAGCGAGTCGGAACAAAGCACCAAGGCCTCGTGGCCACCAACTTGGGCATGGTCGGGGAAACTATATGTGACTCCCAATTCGCGGAAATATACCCCCGTCAAGTCCACTTCCTCGTCGCCGTTATTGGTGATTTCTATGAACTCGAGACGGTCGCCGTCGACGTCCCAATAGTCTTGGGGATGGTAATGGATCTTGGAGATGACCAATGGCGGCAGGTCGACGTCGGCACAGCCTTCATACGGGCCTATGTTTTGGTTCAACCAGTTGATGCGCAGCTGTATCCAGTTTTTCATATCACCCATCCACTGCTCGTGTTGCGTCATGTTGTGCCAGCGTTGGTTGTCGCGTCCGATGGCTTCGGTGATGAGCGCTTCGATTTCATCCATGCGGTTGCACACAAACTCGTAGCTCAACGGCATTCCCGGGGCCGTCTGCTCAAACCAACGCCGTGCCAGATAGCAGCGATAAAGGTCGGTGTTGAACAGGTCCCTCCAAAACTTCGGCCCGTTGTTGTCCTGGTTGTTGAACTGCCACACGTCATAACGGCTGCGACTACCGAATGCATCGTAACCATAGGTGAGGTTGTAGTCCCACACGGGCCCGGCCCTGAGTTTGCCGTTCCGGTCCTTGTGGAAGAACGTGCTCAACGAATAGACATCCACATTAGAGGAATATTCGGCCACCAGCATGAAGTCGACAAAGGAAGGTATGTCAATGACTGAAGGGATGCCCATGCTGGCGGAGGTGTCGTGGCGGTTGGCTACAGTGGCCAAATTGGTAAAGACACCATAGATGTAGTTGTTTTGCGCCAGAGTAACGTTTTCGGGCTTGGGATAATGGTGGATGAAATCCGTGTAGGAAGGCCACCAACCGTTCCCATACTCTTCCATCGACCAAGCTACGGGGTCGCCATTAGGCTTGTCGGCCTTGGTGATGTAACCACCGCTGACTTCGGGGTAATTGTTGCACGAGTCGTCCATCTTCGCGATGTTAACCCTGTCATCGTCCACCTTAATCTTCTCCATGAAAACATAAAGCCCTTTGTAGTCACCGTTCACCATCACCTCGCAATATACGCGTCGCACGGCATACTGTCCCAAGCGTTCGAAAAGCTCATATGACAGCACGTCGCGCAAGCCGGTCTGATCGAAGGCCAGTGAGTTGAGAATCCAGTCGTTTTCCTTGGGCATGCCCAACAGGCTGACGTTGTTGTTGGTGACATTGTCGGCTTGCAGCGTTGTCAGGCCGTATGGCTTCTTGTCGAAAAATTGCTGCGAAGTGCTGCCACGCACCTCTATGCTGATACGGCCATCATAGTTTAGATAAGCAGGATTGTCGATATCGCTCAGATAATTCCGTGAGCCATCCTGATGCCAGATGATCTTCATCGTACCCATCACACGGGGCTCATCAGGAATCGGGACGCCCCCATCTGTCTCGATGACGACAATGGGCAGGTTGCTATCCGTGAGGATCTGCGCTTGGATAACCGCACACAACAAAGACAAAAACACTGTAAAAACTCTTTTTCCGATGCGCATCATATCACCTCCTTCTTCTACCCCGTCTTCCTTCAACGATCTTGGCAAACTTGTTCTTGGATTTTCGCAAAGTGGAAAACTTAGTCACCGTACCTGCTTGGGGACCTTTCAGGTTCAGGATATGGGAACGCGAAGCTATGAAACCGCCATTGTCGCTGTCGTCGATTTTGCCATATTTGTTCTTTTTGGATGCAAAAACAATCACGTTGTCGAGATACCAACTATTGACATAAGAGCCTTCACCTGAAAAATAAAGGCAAAACTGCGGCGACTTGGTGGACCATTCTTCCATGTCGAAGGTAAGCAGATACTGGCTTTGTGCCACGCTGCCCGTGAGGGTGTCTTCCCAAATGCTCTCCCAGTGTTCACCGTCTTGCGAGATGCCGATGCCGATTTGGGCGTTCAAGGGGCCTTGTGTAGCCTCAAAGCAATGGTTGAATTGGAAATTGATGAAATCGTACTTCTCCAGATCGACGGCAGGCGTCACCAGCCGGGTGGTACCCACGAAGTTGAAATCGGGATACATCTGTAACTCATGCGACTTGCCTCCCGCGTAAGAAGTGTTGGACAAATACCACACGGCCCAATTGTCGCCTTTCACATCCCAGCCCTCCTCAAGCCAAGGGTTGAAAAAACCCTCACACAACACTACGTCGCCTTGCTGCGCGAAAAGCGACAAAGTGAAGACAATGGCGAATAATGTGAGTAGACGTTTTTTCATCCAACTTCCTGTTTTGCCGACAAAGGTATTAAAAAATGCGCATGAGGGGGTTATTTTCTTATTTTTGCAGAAAAATACACATCATGCCAGCAAAAGAGAAAACCGCCTTTTTCTGCAAGGAATGCGGCAACGAGTCGCCGAAATGGTTCGGAAAATGCCCTGCCTGTGGCGCATGGAACACCTGCGTGGAAGAGACCGTGGTCACGGGAAAGGACAGCAAGTCTGTGAAGAAAAGCGTTGGGATGGAGTTGGACAAAGGCTTACCCACGCCCATCAAGGAAATCGGCAACGCCAAGGAACAACGCATCGTACTGCCCTATGAAGAGCTCAACCGCGTGCTTGGCGGTGGCTTGGTGCTTGGCTCCCTGACCCTTGTGGGCGGCGAACCTGGCATCGGCAAGTCGACCTTGCTTTTGCAGACAGCCTTGCAACTGGCTGGAAGAAAGATACTTTACATCTCAGGCGAGGAGAGCCAGACCCAAATCAAGATGCGCGCCGAGCGCATCGGCATCCACAACACGGACTGCCTCATCCTCACGGAGACCAACACGCAAGAGATCCTGAAGCACTTCAAGAACGTGCAACCCGACATCGTGATTGTCGACTCCATACAGACACTCGAATCGCCTTATGTGGATGCCACGGCGGGCAGTCTCTCCCAGATTCGTGAGACGGCCGCCGAAATGAACAAAATCGCCAAGGCCTATCAAGTGCCGGTGTTCCTCATCGGCCACATCACCAAGGACGGCAGCATTGCCGGACCAAAGATCTTGGAGCACATCGTCGACACGGTGTTGCAGTTTGAGGGCGACCGCCACTATGGTTTCCGCATCCTGCGCACCATCAAGAACCGCTTCGGGTCGGCCTCCGAGTTGGGCATCTTCGAGATGAACGCCACAGGTCTCCGCGAGGTGACCAACCCCAGCGAGATTCTGCTCTCTCAGCGTGATGAAGAAGTGAGTGGCATCGCCATCGCCGCCACTATGGAAGGGCAACGCCCTATGCTCATTGAGACGCAGGCTTTGGTGAGCAGCGCGGCCTACGGCACCCCGCAACGCTCCGCCACGGGTTTCGACATCCGCAGGATGAATATGCTGCTGGCAGTCTTGGAGAAGCGTGCAGGTTTCCGGCTTTCAATAAAAGATGTGTTCTTAAACATCGCAGGCGGCCTTCATGTGGATGACCCCGCCATTGACTTGGCCGTCATCGCCGCCGTGCTTTCCTCCAATGCTGACATTCCCATTCCTTCGCGTTATGCCTTTGCTGCTGAGGTAGGACTTTCGGGCGAGATTCGTGCCGTCACTCGCATCGAAGCCCGCATCGCCGAAGCCGATAAGTTAGGCTTTGAGAAGATATTTGTCTCTAAATATAATGCCAAGGGCTTGGATACCAAGCGCTTTAAGATTCAGATTGTTCCTGTGGCTTCGGTGTACGAGTTGGGGGCGGAGTTGTTTGGGTAGGATAAGGGAAACAAATCTTACATAAATCATTCGTAAATCTTGGGTCCCAGCAGATTTGCAATCCGCTGGACTTGATTATTAGGATTTATAATCCGAAAACAAAAAAGCGAAACTATTCAGATTACGAATTCCCTTGAGCTGTGTTTTCCGGATAGATGCCGGAATTCCATACCATATCCTTTATATTTTCCAAAACGACATTGGTGACTTTATGCTTTTTGAGAAGATCTTTTACGCGCTCTGTCACAATGATTTCGCCACCACCTTCGGGAGTGAAAAAGTCACTGCCGTCCCAACTTTCCAAAGGAAAATGAAAACCTTTCATTATAGAAAACTTGCCTTTAGGAATAACTATGTTAGAGTTTTGAATGACACTTTCAGGATATTCTATGGTTTCCATCACTTTAGATTTTGAGATGTCAAACGCCTCGCATCTTCCTGTTATTGTAAGTAGATAATAACTCAAATCTTCATGGTCATTGATAGTTATTGGATAGAATTTGCAACCAGTTATATTGTTGTCTTGAAACAATTTAACCACCCTTCCTGAGATGGCAAGCAGCAAGCCCTGCCCAGCCATGACAACATCCCAAAATTTCTTACCAAAATTTGGATTTACAATAAATCTGAGTTCTCCTTTAGGTATATTTTTGTCTATCCTGATTTTCAAATCATCCCATTCATCTTGACGAAAACAAGGCAATAAAAAGAGGCTTCCCCTACCATGAGAAAAACTAAAAAATTGAGGTTCGTTCACCTAGATTTGTGTTTTGTTAGTGTCGTTGAAACGGAAAAAGAGATGGAGAATTGTATAGGTGTGAAAATTCTTAGGTTATTTGAAATCCGCTGACCGTTACAGCACCGCCGCCGTTTTCCTGATCTTCGCCATCCATCGGATGACATCCTTGTCTTTTCGAGCCGTCTGAAGGTTGTATTTGGTTTGGATACGCATTAGCAATTCAGCGGGCAGGCCGAGTGCCGCCTCAAAGAGCAAGGCTGTGTTGGTAGTAAGAGGACGATGGGCATTGAGCAGTTCGTTGAGCACGGAATAAGACATACCCACATTTTGGGCAAACTCGCGCTGCGAAATGCCACGGTCTTCCAACTCGTCTTTGATAATCTCTCCAGGGTGGGTAAATCTGAAAGGAGTCAGATTGTTGGCAATCATTTCATCTTTAATTCCGTCAATGTGTATCATAGTTTCTTCAATCATAATGGTTTGACAACTCAATAATATTGCAGATGGTGGCTACAGTTTCATTTCCTTCCGTTTGTTCCGTAAATTCAACTCGATATTTCTTGTTCACTCTAACAGAGGAAAGTCCATCTTTATCTCCCGACAAGTGCTCATAATGAAGTCCGCCAATCAAAGCAAGCACATTGACATTCTCTGCTTCCACCATAATGTCAATCACCTTGACATATCTCCTTACCACATCGGGTTGGAAACGGTGCTTTTTGTCAGGCGACTTGCCCGTAGTGTACAACTCTTTTAAGTATTCCTTGTCGAAAGTTACCTTCATCTCGCCTGCAAAGGTAAACCAAATCTTTGAATATTCGCAAAAAAAGTGATATTTTTATATAAAATTCTGATTAATAACTAAAAAATCAGATTAACACATACAAACAAATAGAAGAATTGTTTACTTTTGCGGCAAAGAAATGATATGGACCAAGAAAAAATCATATTAGGCATCGACCCGGGCACCATGGTGATGGGCTATGGTGTCATCCGTGAGCAAGGCAAGCAGTTGGAACTCATCACGATGGGCGTCATTAATCTGAAGAAACTCGAAAACCAGGCACTAAAACTGAAGAAGATCTTTGAGCGTGTGCTTGAAATCGTGAACACCTACCACCCCGACGAGTTTGCTATTGAAGCGCCATTCTTTGGTAAAAATGTGCAGTCGATGCTGAAGCTGGGGCGTGCCCAAGGCGTGGCCATGGCCGCTGCGCTCTACCGCGATATTCCCATCTTTGAGTACTCGCCCAAGACCATCAAACAAACCATCACGGGCAACGGCAACGCCTCGAAGGAACAGGTGGCCAAAATGGTGCATTTCATCCTGAAGACCGAGGAGAATCCTCAGTTTTTTGATGCCACCGATGCCGTAGCCGCTGCGGTGTGCCATTCCATCTCGAAGGGTAAGGACGTGAATTACACTAAACACACCACCGAGAAGGCCAAAGCGCATCGCCGCCCCGACTGGAGCAAGTTCATAGCAGAAAACCCCGACAGGGTGCAGCTCTAAGCAAATGGAATAAAATTTGTTGAATGATAACAACAATTAACTAGACTATTCATCCATAAAAACAAAACAAAATGATTATTACCATCCTGTGTATCACCATCTTGGCATATGCCATTGCAGGTAAAGACATCAATGGTTTACTTGACAAACTAAAGAACGTGGATTGGAAATCCAAGACCTCTAATATGCTGGGCAAGATCGGCACATATGCCAAAAAGGCAGGTCGTGTCACCACCAAACCACTGCTTCAGTTGTACTATGTGCTGACTATTGGCGAGACCTCCACACTTGAAAAAGCGCTGATCGTGGGCGCTATCCTCTATACCATTTTGCCTTTCAGCTTGATTCCATATAAGGCTCACAAGATCCTAGGCCTGCTCGACGAAGGCTTGGCCGTGCTTTATGTGGTGAAGAAAGTGCAGCATAAGATTACGCCCGAAATCAATGCCAAGGTGGACGAAACCTTGAATGCTTGGTTTGGCACAGAAGAGGCTACGCCAACCGCTGAGCCTGCTGAGTGATTTGTATACTCATAAAAATTGCCCATCTATGTCATTCCTGTTTGGAATCTATAGATGGGCAATTTTGTTTTTAGAACTTTAGAGCTCCGAAGACAGGTGGTATCTCCCACTACCATATGTCTTTGTTTTGTAGCCATTTGCTGTAGGCAGACAAACCTCAGCTGTGGTGTTGGCAGGGATGACAATATCCCATTCAAAATGATTGCCTTCGCGCTTCCATCGGCTTTCGATGCAGCCTGAAACAGAGTTATATGAGCAGTTCACAAAGTCCAACCCCTCAATGGGATAAGGCTTGAGTTGGATTTTGCTGTAGCCAGGCTCTAACGCACGTATGCCGCCAAGGTATTCGTATTCCCAAAGGATGAGGTCGCCGAGTAGCATCACATGGTTGCCCGAGTTCATGGCGGGGTCGGCGGTGTTGCCGTTCCAAAGTTCCCAAATGGTGGTGGCTCCGTTGCGAACCATATAACCCCAGCTCGGATAGGTGTCGTTAGACGCAATCTTGAGGGCGAGGTCGCCATGGCCGTATTCCGTCAGGCAGCGCATCAGCTGCTGGATGCCGATGACACCCGTTGAGACATGACCTCCACATTCGTTCATGGTTTTGTCCACGATGCTATTCATCACCTTGTCTTCCAAGCCCTTGGGTACCATTCCGAACCATAAGGGCAAAATATTGGCGGTTACCGTATTGTTGGCATAAACGCCTGTCACACGGTTGAAGTACTTGTCGTTAAAAGCGATGGTGGAAGTGGTGATTTCCTGGTTGAAGAAAGCCACATCTTCGTCGAAGCCCAAAACCTCGGCAAAATTGGCCATCTTGCCACATAGGTAACAGTAGAACGGCGTGGAGATGACCGTCGCATCGGTGATACGGGTCGCGTCGTTGGAGTGGATGAGTTCAAGTGATTCGGGCGGCATGCACCAGTCGCCATAGGTATCGCGAGGCATGAGGCCAGCCCGCATGTAGTCGTTCTTCATGTGGAGCATCCACTTCTTCCAAGCCGCATAGTGCTGACGGATCGGCTCCACATCGCCGAAACGGGTGTAGAGCATATCCGTCACAGTAACCATGGCACCTGGCCAGGTCATGTTGTCGGTGTAGCCTCGCCAATAGGGTGGGATGACATTGGCCAACGAGCCGTTGTCCCATTGGCTGTCGTCGCCATCGGTAAGCCACTTGGCGTAGAGCTGTTGATTGTCGAAAATGTATGATTCGCCGAAGTTGCCCGTGGTGCGATCGCCCGTCCAGCCCATGCGCTCGTCGCGTTGGGGACAGTCGGTGGGCATGCTGCGGTAGTTGCCGCGGATGCCCCAGTAGGCGTTGTGGTACACCGCGTTGATGATTTCGTTGGAGGTTTCAAACGAACCTGTCACGGGCATCTCATCGTAGATGACCCAGCCCTCGAAGTCGTCCAAATTGGGCGTTTCACGCAAGCCAGAGATTTCAACGTAGCGGAAGCCGTGGTACACGAACATCGGATGCCAGTAGAGTTCAGAGTTTAAAGTTGAAAGTTGAGAGTCGGTTAAAAGTTGAGAGTTGTTAGTGACGATGTATCGATCCGTACATTCCGCGCTGCGGAGGTTGGCGGTATAGAGAAGGCTGTCGGGGGTGAGGAGTTCGGCGAAACGCAAGGTGATGATGTCGCCGAGCTGTTGTCCACGAGCTTTCATGTCGATGAAGCCAACCATGTTTTGACCCATATCGAGATACCACTTGTCGTCTTTCTGGAATAGGCTGACAGGCTTCAGTTTCTCCATCACGGTAATGTTGGGGTTAGGTTGCGCACTGAGCTGACCCTCTGGGGCTTCTACGAGTTCGGCTTGGAGCCAAGCTGTGTCGTTGTATCCGGACTGGTTCCAATTGCCAAGGTCAAAGTTCTCGTCGTAGGTCTCGCCGTCCCATTCGTTGGCGGTGCGGATAGGTCCAAGGTTCGTGATCTTCCATGTCTCATCGCTGACGATGGTCTCTTTTTGGCCGTCTTTATACGTCACTTCGAGTTGCAGAAGAAGTCGTGGTGTGCCGAAGCCATACACATGCTCGGTGCCGTCCCAATTGGGGTTGGCCTCGTTGTAGCGAATGCTCGTGTAGCGCCCGCCTTCAAGGATGATGCCCACGGCGTTGTCGCCTTGCTGGAGCATCTTGGTCACGTCGTAGGTGTTGAAATACACGCGTTTTGAGTACCATGAAAGCGTAGGTTTCAGCAGTTCCTCGGGTGCGACTTCAGTGCCATTGAGGTAGGCACTATAAACGCCCATGCCGCTAACATAGAGCCTCGCCTCGCAGACCTCGCTTTTGAGGGCAAATTCCTTGCGGAGATAACGGGCAGCCAAACGGGTTTTACCCACTAGCACATCGCTCTCAAACTCGTGTCCAATCCATTTGGCTTGCCAGTCCTCTTGGTTCAACAGACTGATTTCGAACGACTCGACATCGCTTGCAAGCTTAGCTTTCTTTCCACTTTTGGCCGTCACCGTCGTGATGACTTTCCAGTAGGCTTTTTCACGGCTTTTCAGTTCCTTGCCTGCGTATGGGATGTAAAGCATTTGGCTTGAAGGAATCACGCCTGAATCCCATAGGTCGCCGATGCCTTTTTGGGCGTTTTGGGCGTTTGAGGCCACGATGATGCGGTAGTTTTGTTGTACCACATCGTTTTCTGTGGTTTCATAGTTCCAACTGAAGCGCGGCTGTGCAATGGCCAAGGCCTGCTCGTGGACTTGTTGCTCCACATTCGGGTTGGTGATGGTGACATCGAGTGAACCATTACAGGAAATGAGACCTATTAAGGCTATAAGTAGTATGATGATGCGTTTCATATAAGTATGTGTTATTCTCTGTTATTTTAAGGATTCCAAACAAACAATCCCACCACCCAGTACTCCTTGTCAAAAAAGGATTCTATCATGTTGCACAAAATACAAGAAACACAAAAGTATATATTTATTGATAGACTGGTGATAGTTTTTCAAAAATAAAAAGAAAAAAAGAAATCCCATCGATGATGACGGGATTTCTTATTTGTTGAGACATTTCCTAAAACGTCTCAAAAACACGTGTTTTTATGCTTGCTTCCGAGCGGCAATCAGCAACTCGAGCATCTTGATGGCCGACTCGCTGACAGGCGTGCCGGGGCCGAAGATAGCCACAGCACCAGCGTCGTAGAGGAACTGGTAGTCCTGCGCGGGAATCACGCCACCCACGGTGACCATGATGTCGGGACGTCCCAGCTTCTCGAGCTCGGCGATAACCTGAGGCACGAGGGTCTTATGACCTGCGGCCAGTGAGCTTACGCCCATGATGTGGACATCGTTCTCAACGGCTTGCTTGGCAGCTTCTGCAGGCGTCTGGAACAAAGGTCCCATGTCGACGTCGAAGCCGATGTCGGCATAACCGGTGGCGACCACCTTGGCGCCACGGTCGTGACCGTCTTGTCCCATCTTGGCGACCATGATACGAGGACGGCGGCCTTCCATCTTGGCGAACTCGTCAGCCATACGGCAAGCCTCTTCAAATCTTGCATCGTTTTTCGTTTCCATAGAATACACTCCTGAAATTGAACGGATTACTGCTTTGTAACGACCAGCGAATTTCTCGCAAGCCATGGAAATCTCACCCAAGGAAGCGCGCACTTTGGCGGCTTCGATAGCCAGAGCCAGGAGGTTGCCCTCTCCCGTCTCGGCACATTTGGTGATGGCATCGAGGCAACGCTGCACGTCGGCTTCGTTTCGGTTAGCGCGAAGCTCTTTCAAGCGCTTGATTTGCGACTCACGCACAGCGGTGTTGTCGATTTCCAAAGTTTCGATTGGATCTTCGTGGTCGAGGCGGTATTTGTTGATACCGACGATGGTCTCACGACCCGAGTCGATTTGGGCTTGTTTGCGGGCTGAAGCTTCTTCGATACGCATCTTCGGCAGGCCCGTCTCGATGGCCTTGGCCATGCCACCCATGGCTTCCACCTCTTGGATGTGACCCCATGCGCGGTGGGCAATCTCGTTGGTAAGGCTCTCCACATAGTAGGAACCTGCCCACGGGTCGACCACACGGCAGATGTTGGTCTCTTCCTGAATGTAGATCTGGGTGTTACGGGCGATACGGGCGCTGAAGTCGGTGGGCAGGGCGATGGCTTCGTCGAGGGCGTTGGTATGCAGCGACTGGGTGTGGCCCAAAGCGGCGCCCATAGCCTCGATACAAGTACGGGCCACGTTGTTGAACGGGTCTTGCTCGGTGAGCGACCAACCTGAAGTTTGCGTGTGCGTACGCAAGGCCAACGACTTGGGATTCTTCGGGTTGAAGGTGCTCACGATCTTGGCCCACAGCATACGTGCGGCACGCATCTTGGCAATCTCCATGAAGTGGTTCATGCCCGAGCACCAGAAGAACGACAGACGCGGCGCAAAAGCGTCGATGTCCAAGCCTGCCTTGACACCCGTGCGGAGGTAGTCCCAACCATCGGCCAAGGTGTAGGCCATCTCGATGTCGGAGGTGGCACCGGCTTCCTGCATGTGGTAGCCCGAGATGGAGATGCTGTTGAACTTCGGCATGTTCTGCGAGGTGAACTCGAAGATGTCGGCAATGATGCGCATCGAGAACTCAGGCGGATAGATATAGGTGTTACGCACCATGAACTCCTTCAGGATGTCGTTCTGGATGGTGCCTTGCAATTCTTCATACTTGGCACCCTGCTCCAAGGCAGCGACGATATAAAAGGCCAGAATCGGCAACACGGCGCCGTTCATGGTCATGGAGACGGACATTTTGTTCAGCGGGATCTGGTCGAACAATACCTTCATGTCCTCGACGGAACAGATGGACACACCTGCCTTACCCACGTCACCCATGACGCGTTCGTGGTCGGCGTCATAGCCACGGTGTGTGGCCAAGTCGAAGGCCACTGACAAACCCTTCTGACCCGCTGCGATGTTACGGCGGTAGAAGGCATTCGATTCCTCAGCAGTGGAGAAACCGGCATACTGACGGATGGTCCAAGGACGCATCACATACATCGTCGAATAAGGTCCACGGAGGAAGGGGGCAATACCTGCGGCATAGTTGAGGTGCTCCATGCCTTCGAGGTCTTTCTCGGTATAGGCGGGCTTCACCATGATGTGCTCATGGGTCTCCCAAAGTTCGCCATTGGGCAGGATGATACCGTTGTTCTTAGGTATAGCGTTGATATTGATGTTTTTATAGTTGGGTTTCATTGTTTTCTCCTTTCTTCTCCCCACACTGCGCTTTGCTTATGTGGGGTAATTGAGGTTGCACCTCTTCGAGGCGCGAAAACCTCTATACTAATTATTTTGTTATACCTAATTGCTTTTGGAACTCTTGCAGTGTCTCGAGCACATTGCTCTTAACGTGGATGAAATACTTCAAGCCAGCCTCTTTGAGGATGTCGGCGGTGCCTTCAGGGTTACCGGCCAGCACCACGATGGTGTCGCTCTTCAATGCCTCGTAAATCTTGAGGGCATTGCCTTCGCCGTATTCCTCGTCAGAAGAGCAGATAACCAAGATTTCGGGTTTCACTTCGCGTGCAGCGGCGATGCCTTCGTCCAAAGTCTTGAAGCCAGGGTTGTCGACGACTTGGAAACCAGCGCAAGCAAAGAAGTTAGAGGCGAAGTTGGCGCGGGCCTTACGCATGGCAAGGTTACCATAGGTGAACATCCAAGCCACAGGACGCTTATGGTCTTGGGCGTAGACGTCAGTGGCAAAGCGCAGCTTCTCGAACTGCTGGGCAGCACGGAAGGTTACGATGGTCTCAATTTCAGCTTTCTCGTCGCGGCGATTGTCGGCCTCAAAGACCCAGGCCTCGGGCGTGAACTTCATCGTCTCGGTGAAGTTCGGGAACTGGTTGGTGCCTAGGATAGTCTCACGACGTGTGGCCACGTTGCTGAACTTCTTGGCAGCACTTTCCTTGATAAGGCCTTGTATCATGCCCTTGCGGACAGCTTCGAGATAACCACCTTCGTCTTGGATCTTGTTAAACAAGTCCCAAGCGGCCACGGCTAGGCTCTCGGTGAGGTTCTCGATGTAGTAGGAACCTGCGGCGGGGTCAGCCACCTTATCGAAGTGTGACTCTTCCTTAAGGATGAGCTGTTGGTTGCGAGCGATACGGTCAGCGAAATCAGTGGGAATCTCAAACGGCACGTCGAACGGCATGACTGTGAACGAGTCGACGCCACCTAGGACGGCCGACATGGTGCCCGTAGTGGTACGCAGCATGTTGACATAGGCATCGTAGAGGCTCATGCCAATTTCGGCATTGGTAGCATGGATGTGCATCTTGGCGTTCTCCTCCTTGCCACCGTAGGCCTTCACGATGTTGGCCCACAACAGGCGGTAGGCACGCATCTTGGCCAGCTCCATGAAGTAGTTCTGACCCACAGCAAGGTTAAAGCGCATTTTGGGTGCAATCTCGTCGATGGTGAGGCCTTTCTCGGTAAGTTTGTCGAGGTATTCGGCACCCACGGCGAGGCTGAAAGCCATCTCCTGGACGATGGTTGAACCAGCGTTGGTGAACACATGGCCATTGACGCCAATGGTGTCGAAGCCAGGCATTTCAGCTTTCACCATGATGTAAGCCAGTTCTGTGTCGGCCCCTTCGTTGATGTACCAAACGCCGCGACGCAGGTAACGCGTCAGCGGGTCATAATTCAACGAGCCCTTGATGTCTGGGATCTTCGATAACATCTCGAGGATCGGCAGGTGGTACTTGTTGTTGTAGAAGTTGATCTCCACCGCTTTCTGGTCGATGCCGTTGAGCAACGTTGAGATGGCGATGGTGTCGTATGGCTTGTCGTACTCCAGCTTGAAGCCGATGCTATTGGCACCGCGACTGATGGCATTGAGGGCAATCTTGTTGGCCTCATGCACATCCTTCACGGTGATGTCCTGACGGACAAGCCAAGTGTTGCCTTCGGGTTTATTGCCGCGGACGTAAGGGAATTGGTCGGGAGCCATACCCGTCCAAGGAATGTCTGCCAGGTTCTCGGCACGGTAATAAGGCTTCACATTGAAACCTTCGGCCGTGCGCCAAACCAGTTTTTTGTTGTAATCTGCCCCTTTAAGGTCTTTCTCGATCACCGCTTCCCATTCCTGGGTGCTCACGGGAGGAAATTCCTCGAAGAGTCTCTTTTTTTCTTCCATAATAAATTGATATTCTTGTTGTTGATATTGTTTCTTTATTGCTGTTTAAAGCCCCAATTCATGCCAATAAGCTCCGTTTGTGTCCTAGCGTTAAGTTGAACCGTCTTCATAATATTGATACGCGACGAGAACACACCAAAGCCTCCATGCACGTTGGTGTATTCTGGAACGGTTTGGTTAAAGCCGCCATTGGGAGCGTTGACTTGGATGTAATTGTAAAACTCCTCTCCTCCGGCAGCCACAATGATGTTGAAATCGCCAATATAGCGTTCCGCGTTGATGGTATCGCCTCCAATCTTGGAAGCCAGTTGTGTGAAGAGCGCCGTCTGAGAATAGTTCATGGAATAAGAGCCATTTTCAATATCAAGGTCATTGACATTGACCGTTCCTAATGACCAACTTACTTGCTTGTCGGTCATGGGTCCGTTATGAATCTTTTCCTTGTAGTTGAAAACCATCCTCACTTCATAGACCAATGCGTTTTCGGCTCCTACAAATTTGACTTTTGAAAAGTTTTGGGAATTTGGGGCAAATCCTACCATAGAAGTGACTATCCTGAAGTTTTCGCCACCCACCAAGCTTGTTTCAGCTGAAATGGTGTCCTGTTGTTTCAAAACCACCAGCTTGTATTTATACCGGGCATTTGCGGTATTGACTTTGAAAAAGTTTTTGTCGGTGGTGTAATACACTTTCTGGTCAGGGGCATAGAAAACACCTTCTTGCTTGTTATGAAGCGTCATAGTGTCGAGAACGTTAACACCATGGTCGTCTGTAAGTGTATCGATAACAAAATTATTACCAAAGACACACTTATAACGATAAATCTTTGCATCAAGCTTGCCAGGGTAGTTGCAAGAATCCTCAATAAGTGCCACTTCATTGGCGTTGACAGAGCTTTCGTTGCTGCCCGAAAAAGCCCTATTGATACGGATATAGTTTGTGTCTTGTGTCACATCGATTAATCCGTAAACAATCGGGATGTCCTTATAGTCGGCGTAGAGTTCGACATCAGTGCTGCAGGCAGTAAAGCCCAACACCAAAAGCAAGAAAAATAGTGATGGAAATAGTCTTCTCATTTTACAATGGATTTGGAAGGGCAAAAATAATGATTTTTCTTGTAGCATCAGCTTTTTTGGTAAATTATTGCTCTTTAAAGCCCCATGATGTTACAGAAAAGAGGTCTCTCTTGCATGTGCTGGAGAGTCGGGCCACTTTTTCGATGGTAGTGCGCGAGGAGAAAAGCCCGCAGCCTCCGTCAATGTTAGTAAAGTCGGGAGATATCGGACTAGCGTTCTGTGCTTGGTGCAAAAGATAATACATATTCAACTCTTCGCCGCCGGCACTGATGGAAATGACAAAGTCGTCAATATAACGAACCACGTTGGGATGGTTGATGTCTACGATGGTATCTCCTCCGATCGCTTGCCTAAGCGTATTGAACAACCAGTTGGGTGAATATTCGACAAAATAGGAATTACCTGAAAGAATTGGGTATTCCATAAGCGTTTTTGTCCCAAATGACCTGCTCACACTCTTGTGCTTCATCGCTTGTCCATTCAATTGTTCACGATAATTGAATTGGATCTTGACCTCATACAGAGTTGCTACGCCATCGGCTATAAAGAGTATTCTGCCCATACCATTTGTTGGATGCAATTGAAAACCCATTCCACCCGTGACAATGCATAATTCTTCATTGCCAACCGTTGTGGTGATTGCCGTAACAGTGTCACCATCCGGTTTGACCACAATAAGACGGTATCTGTACTTTTCCCCGTCTTCTCCAGCCTTGATTTGTTCTGGGGTATAATACAATAACTGGTCGGGAGAATAAAAAGTACCCTCTTCCTTATGGTGTATCGTCATCGTATCAAGCAACAAAACGCGGTCGGTGGGTTGAAACGTGCCCCCATGGGTGCTTTTGAATTCCACAAGACGCGCATCTAGTTTGCCCGGATAGTTGCTCGAATCCGAAATCAAGGCAACTTCACTTGCATTGATCGGGTTGTCATTTGAGCCACAAAAGGCTCGTGTGATTTTGATAATATTGGTATCGGCACGAGGGTTGAGCATGCCATAGATGATAGCGACATCCTTATAGTCAGCATAAAGTTCGACATCAGTGCTGCATGAGGCGAGAAAGCCCAAAAGCACAATTATCAATGGTATAATACTACGCTTCATATTATTAGATTTCTAGAGGGCAAATTTATCGTTTTTTTCTATTCAAGACCTCTATTCCACATTTATTATTATCTTTGTCCCCTAAACAAATTCTATTTCGTATGAAGAAGACGGTTATACTTGCATTGTATTGCTTATTTGCTTTCTCCCTGAAGGCCCAGGTGGAATATCTCTACGACTTCAACAACCTCATAGAAGGCTCTCAAAACCTCAACGGTCAGGATGGTTGGATGACTCATTACCAAACTGCGGGCTCATCGCAGGATTTTGACGTTTCCTATGTGTGCGGCTCCGACATAGCGCCTGACGAAAGCTTGGCTATCTGGTACCCATATGGTGGCTCAGGCGTAGGCCGTACAGCTACCCGTAAGGCCTCTCCGAATTTCAACTTCAGCTTCCAAGAGGGTGGTATCATGGACCTTGAAATCGACATGAATCGCACTTGGTGGGGCTCTTTCTTTGGCGTGGGCTTCGATGGCAACGGCGACGGACACATCCTGCCTGGTATGACCGACCCTGACGGGGGTGTTTATCTCTTCATCAAGAGCCAAGGTGACAGTGGGCACGCCAAAGTGTGCCTGCCTGATGGCTCGAATATCGAATTCGATTACGAACAAAGTGGTTGGACGCGCTATAAGATGTCGTTCGATTTCTCTGCCTACGATGGAGCAGGAGCCGTGACGGTATTTGTGAAACCCGGCTGTGAAGGCGAATGGATCCAAATGGCGGGTTGCACCAACGCCTGCATGAACCTCACCCCTGGCAGTGGAGATAAATTGGATTACCATGTTTGGGACGGCCTCTTCTTTCATTCGCAAGGCGGCACGGGCGGTTTCGATAACCTCCTAGTACGTCAGCAACCCGATGGCAACGCCCAGCTCATCGAGATGGCTGACATCCCGAACCAGTTGGTTTTCAATGCACCGATTACACTACAAGCTACAGCCTCTTCTGGACTGCCTGTCTCTTTTGAATTGATGGACGGTCCCGCCACCATTAATGGCAACGTCCTCACCTTGACAGGCGAAACGGGAGTCGTCAAACTGAAAGCCACTCAAGCCGGCAACGCCAACTGGTTGCCTGCCCCCGATGTGGTGAAAAGCTTTGAGGTGGTTGACCCATATGCATATGACCCTGAAGTAACCATCCGCAGACCCTATGAAGGAACTAAGGTATACCTTGATGAAATCCATCCTGTTATGATTGTCGTCTCGGCCTATATCGAACATCCCGAAGTGATCAAATTCACCCAAGTTGTGGCTAACGTTGACGGACAAAACATCTACCTACAAACCGACTATCCCGACAACCCCGACAATGGTTACTATTATGGTCTATGGACTCCTTCAGGGTTCGGTGATTTCGACATGATTGTCAGCGTCACCCAAAGCGGCGACAAAACAACCACTTACACAAATCATTTCGAGGTGACCAACGACATCGACAGCCATCTTGATGTGGTGACCATCAACGGCGACCTTGTATGTACACCTTCTGTTCACAGTGCCAAAGGCGAGTATGTCTTACCTTCACACGTAGGTGCTTTTAATGAGATTTTGGCCCATTTCGACTACAATTGCGTGAACCATAATTGTGACACCTACGACCGTGTGGGAGGCATCAAGATACGTAATTACAGAGGCGAATGGGTGGAGTTGTTCCGCTATCTCACCCCCTTTGGCATAGAATGTGAAGACGATGTGGATGTAAGCGATTATTCCACTTTACTACAAGGTTTGGTGGAAATCGAGTATTACATGGAGTTATGGAATGGCGGCGGCTCCAACCCCAATTTAATCTTCACCTTCACCAAAGGAACGCCGGATTACCTCTATGCTGATGTCGATGAGATCTGGTTCGGTACCTTTGCTTTTGGCGACTACGCCAACCAACAACCCGTGCCCGAAGTGAACTACTCCTTCAGCGAGAATTCCGAAGCCGCTAAACTGAAATTAACCACCACCGGCCATAACTGGAATAGTGGCACCAATAATACTTACAACACAGGCAATGCCGCGGAGTTCTATGAAGCTACTCATCATATCTTTGTAAATGGCCAGAACAAATATGACCAGCACCTGTGGCGCAGCTGCGCCCCCAATCCAGCAGGGTGCAACGACCAAGCTGGAACATACGCCTATCCGCGTTCTGGCTGGTGCCCAGGGAGCATTGGCATGGTGTGGGACTTCGACTTGTCAGAGTATCTCGCTTCGGGACAAGTTGAATTGTTCTATCAATTCGACCCGACCTACCTCGACCTTTGTCATCCTAACCATCCCGACTGTATTAATGGCGTGACTTGTGCTGAATGTGCTGCCCCTGACAATCCGATTCTACGTGTAGCAGGCAAGGTGGTTTCCTACAGCAATGATGAAAACATGTTGGTAAACGTTCATGAATATCATGCCGATGCCACTTTCAACGCCGAAATCTATCCTAACCCCACGAAGAGCCAGTTCACCATCCGCACCGACTACGATAAAGGCGCTGTTTGTGTAATCGTGCTCAACATGCAGGGACAGATTGTGGCCAACTTCACCGTGGAAGGCCAACGCACCATTGACGTGAGCCGTTGGCCAGCAGGACTCTATACTGTGCAAATGCTAGGTGGCAGTTTGATAACCAAGAAAATCATCGTGGAATGATTATTGCATAATTCTTTGTAAAGACGTGCCTTACCGCATTTCTATTAAAACCTATAATGCTATGAAAAAACATCTCATTTTTTCCGTCTTCCTGTTACTCACCCTACCTTGTATGGCGCAGTTGCGGATACATCATGGTGAAACCCAAGGTCAAGCCTCCTCCCTCACTGTCGTTTCAACCAACCAACAGGGGTTTTGGCTTTTTGTCGATGACGTGCTTCAGAATGAGAACCCTGTTCGTTCCATCTGCGTGAAAAACCTTTGGGCCGACAACTTCCACATCCGTGTGGAACTCAACAACCGCCTGCATAACTGTGTGGGACAATATGTTGATATGTCACGTTCCCAGACCCTCGGCATCACACAACACGAAGGCATGTTCCGTTTTGAAGAGACCCACATGAGCACACGTCCCGAGATGACCATGAATCTTCAACTCGCACAACCTTTCTTACCGTCGCAAGCGCACCAACCCTGCATTGATGAACACGAGTATAAGGAGGTTTGCGCCGTCATCAAGAAGGAATCTTTCGACAGCTCCAAGTTGGCAGTTGCCAAGCAAGTGGTGGCTTCCAATCCAATGTGCGCACAACAAATCGCCAATATTTGCAATTTGTTTTCCTTTGAGAACAACAAGTTGGAATTTGCCAAATACGCCTACAAGTATTGCACGGAAAAGAACAAGTATTACCTACTGAACAGTGCTTTCAGCTACGAGGCCTCTAAACGCGAGCTGAATGATTACATCCAAGGTTTTTAAGACGATAATACATATATTGAAAACCGCAGAGACGTAGCGCGCTACGTCTCTGCTTTCGTTTACATCTGTTTTAACTGTTCCACATATTCATCTATGCGATGTAGTTCGGCGGGAATGTCGATTTCCTGTGGGCAGTGCTCAGTGCATTGGTTGCATCCAATACAGTGGCTCGCCTGACGCATGGCTGGGATATTGCGGTCATAGCCGATGAGGAAGCGTTTCCTCGCTTCCCAAAACGCTTTCGCCTCCCGATTACCAGTCGGCATGTTGCCTTGAGTGATGCTCTCGTTGTAGTAGCCAAACACGGCAGGGATGTTCAATCCGTAGGGGCAGGGCATGCAGTAGTTGCAGGCGGTGCAAGGCACGGTCTTCAGCTTGATGAACTGCTCGGCAACGCTCATAAGGAATTCGTCCTCGTCAGGGGTGATGGGTCGCAGTGGTGAGTAGGTCTCCACGTTCTGTTGCAGATGCTCCATGTAGGTCATGCCGCTCAGCACGGTGAGGATGCCTTCTGGCGTGCCAGCAAAGCGGAAGGCCCAGCGGGCGACGGGGGTCTCGGGCTCACGTTCTTTCATCTGCTTCACAATGTGATCAGGTTGTTTGGCAAGGCCTCCGCCAAGCAGCGGCTCCATAATCACTGCTGGGATGCCACGACGGTGCAGTTCCTCATAAAGGTACGACGAGTTGACGCCTTCGCCTTCTATCTCGCCGAAGCTCCAGTCCACATAGTTCAGCTGGATTTGCACGAAATCCCAATGGTATTTACCTTCATCATGCCATTGCATCATGGTGTCGAAAAGCTTCGGGTCGCCGTGGAACGAGAATCCTAGGTTACGGATGCGTCCGGCCTTTTTCTGTTCTACGAGCCAGTCGAGGATGCCATTGTCCATGAAGCGGGCGTTGAACATCTCCATACTGGTCATGTCTTTTCCTGAGCCACCGATGCTGTGCATGAGCAGATAGTCGATGTAGTCGGTCTGTAACTGCTTGAGTGAGTTCTCGAACATGGCCTTAGAACTATCCGTGTCCCATGTCGATGGGCTGAAGTTGGAGAGCTTGGTAGCGATGTAATAGCTGTTGCGCGGATGACGCGAAAGTGCAATGCCTGTGGCAGTCTCTGAATAGCCTCTTGTGTAAACTGGAGCCGTATCAAAGTAGTTGACACCATGTGCCAATGCATAGTCCACCTCCTCGTTGACCATTTCCTGATCGACACGGGCGTTGGGGTCTTTTCGCATATCAGCCCCGTTTTCGATGGGCAGGCGCATCATGCCATAACCCAAGAGCGACACCTTGTCGCCGGTATTGGGGTTGGTGCGGTAGGTCATCTCGCCTTGTCCGTCGATGACATCCTTGGCGATGGGCGTTTCACCGTTGTTGTTTTTGCAGGCGGAAAGCACCACCGAAGTCGCTACCGCTGCGCCGCCTATATGTTTTAAGAATTCTCTTCTATCCATTTTGTTTAGTTTAGAGTTTAGTGTTTAGAGTTTAGAGTTGAAAATTGTAGTGACAACTTGTAATAATTATCAATTGTCAATTATCAATTTTCAACTATCAATTATCAATTGATATGATGCATTTCATTCCCTTCCACATATATCGCGCTGAACGGACGGGCAGGGCAGAGGTTCTCGCAGGCACCACAGCCGATACACTTGTTCTCGTCCACGGTAGGCACTTGTACTGTGCCGTTCGGGCCTTCGTAGTCTATCATTTGGATGGCTCCCGTCGGGCAGTGGCGGGCGCAGTTGCCGCAACTGACACCGTCGGTTAATACCACACAATTTTCCTTGATCCATACGGCATGCCCCACATGGATGTTTGTCTTCTCCTCACGGGAAATGGGCTTAATGGCACCGGCAGGGCAGACCTCGCTGCAGCGGGTGCATTCGGGGCGGCAATAGCCGCGTTCAAACGACATCGTGGGTTGCATGAAATGTAACAGGTCAGTGGACGGACGCAACACATTGTTCGGGCAGCTTGAAACACAGAGTTGGCAAGCCGTGCAATGCTTTTCCAAGTGCCTGATGGAGACCGAACCTGGGGGTGTTATGGGTGTTTGACGTTTAGGAGCCTTCTTGTCTTCAATGACGGCCAAGCCGCCATCCACCTTCATCTCGGTTTGGGCCAAAGCTGCCGAGGTACTGGCTACTGCTGCGCCAACGAGGAAAGCTCGACGTTCCGTGTCAACGGGCTTCGATTCGGTTTTAAAAGCAGACAAGTCCCTGCCATATTTCAGCGCATCGAATTTGCACTTTTCTAAGCAGTCACCACAAACCACGCAGCGTGAATAATCGATTTTTCCTTCTTTGAAGTCGATGGCTTGTGCCTTGCAGTTCTTCTCGCACAGGCCACAGTTCTTGCATTTGTCCTTGTCGAAGCGGACACGAAGCAGGGAGAAACGAGAGAAGAAGCTGAGGAAAGTACCCACAGGACAAATCGTGTTGCAATAGAGACGTCCTTTTCGCCAGGCGAGGAAGCCTAGTATTACTAAAGTAAGGATGGCCACTATGAAGGTCGTCACACTGCGGGTCCAAATTTGCACCTCGGTGAAGTTGTAGCGGTCGTTGGCAGCATCGAGGCCAGCCAGCCAGTTGTTCAGCAAGTCATACAGCGGCTTGAACAAGTTGTTGACGATGCGGCCGTAGGCGCTGTAGGGCGCAAACAAGGTCGTCAGCGGCGCAAAACCAATGATGAGCATGATGGCGAAAACGGCAAAGAAGCCATAGCGCAGCCATTTGATTTCCTTGGCATAGCTGAAACGGTTTTTCTTCACTTTGCCGCCAATCCACGAAAAAATGTCTTGCATGATGCCCAAGGGGCAAACCACACTACAATAAATTCTTCCGAAAAATATGGTGACGATGATGATGGCGGTCACCACAACTGCGTTGAAGGCAAGGAAGGCTGGCAAAAACTGGATTTTGGCCACCCATCCCGCCCAAAGATGCACTCGGAAACCGATGCCGAGTAGCAGCAAGGTCATTAAGGTCATCATGACCACTTGTAGGCAGATTCTGATTTTACGTAACATATTGTTTAGAGTTAGTTGTTGTTTTTCTTTTTTACTGGGATTCACAAACCCACCCCTTTACCGTCATGGCGGAGGGGCATCCCGCCATCTCCTAAGCGCGAAGATGACTTCCTCGCATTTTGGAGATAGCGGATCAAGTCCGCTATGACGTTTTTGGATCTATTGGTTGTACTGAGGTCTGTACTCTTTTTACTATTTGTATACTCACTTCATAAAGCAGATAAATCGGTACTGTAACCAGCGTCAGCGTCACTGCGTCGCCCGTTGGGGTGATGACGGCAGCCACAATGGCGATGCCCACGATGGCGTGGCGACGGTATTTCTTGAGTGTTTCGGCTTGCAACAGTCCTGCCTTGGCTAAGAGATAGTTGACGATGGGAATCTCGAAGAGGATTCCCATCAGCAGGCTGAGCATGAGTAGGTTGGAGATGTATGAAGAGAGTGAAATCTGGTTATACACCTCTGAATAGACTTGGTAATTGAAGAGGAACCTGAAGGCGAAGGGGAAGATGATGAAGTAGTTCATCAGCACACCGAGAATGAAAAGCAATGTGCCCCATATTATAATAGGGGCGGCATGGCGCTTCTCCTTGTCGTATAAGGCAGGCGCGACGAAGCCATAAAGTTGCACGATGAGGTATGGCGAAACCACCACGAGTCCCGCCCAAAGCGCCACTTTTAGGTGTGTCATGAACTGTGCCGCCAGTTCCGTGTTGATGAACGAAGCCTGAAAGCTGCCTGGACAGAGCGATTGCCATCCTGTTTTGGCGCAAAGCCAAGCCAAGCCTCGATAGGAAATGAAACCGTCCGTCGATGGGGCAAACAACAGGCGAAACAAAATGTCTTTGAAACAAAATGCCGCCACAGCCCCGATGGCCCAGGCAATCAAGCAGCGGAACAGCACTTTCCGAAGCACATCCAAGTGGTCCCAGAAACTGCTGACCTCGCGTTCGCTCATTCTTTGGCTCTCTTTTCTGTGTCCGTTTTGTCTTCTTTGATTTCAGGTTCTTCAACACCGTTCACGCCGTCCTTGAAGCTTTTCACACCTTTGCCCAATCCCTTCATCAACTCCGGGATTTTGCGGCCGCCAAATAGCAATAATACAAGTATCACAATGAGGATGATTTCGGTTGTGCCGATGGTAAGTAATTGCATAATAGAAGTATTAATGGTTATGACTGCAAAATTAAAAAAAGTACAAAAAAAACCGCACAATTAGTGCGGTTTTCTCTTGTAAACGATTTTGACTTGTTCAACTGTCTTTAAAACATGTAGCGAATGCCGAGGCAGGCGCCCCATCCAAAGCCAGTATGATACTCGTTGTTGGTGAGATACCACATAGGACGGGCATCCAACGACAACTGCAACGGAATTGGCAGTTCATAGTCAATACCAATTTGTCCACCAACGGCTGCTCCCAATTCTGAAGTGTGGTCTCTCCAAGTGTAAAAACCAACTGTGGCACCAGGACCGACGTACCATCCTAATTTGTCAACAATGTTCCAATGCCATTGGTAGATTCCTGACAAACAGATGAAATTCCATTCATGGTTATTGAAAATACCATCAAGTCCGAGGTCAAACTCCAGACGGTTATGGCTGCCGATGCCATGTTGCCATGACAATTCAGTACCCGTACCAACACGGACACCAAGGTTGTTTTGAGCGTTAGCAGCAAAGGCAAGACCCATAACTGCAACCATGATTAAAACTAACTTCTTCATGTTTTTGTAATCGTTTAGTTAATAATAAGGTTTGTTGTTTACACTGCAAAAATACAAAAAATCACAATACGAACTTGAAATGCACCTTTTTATTCTTCATAAACCACATGGAGAAGCACATCGCCAACCATGCCAAGTGTTTCTTTATCAATATGTTGAATATTATCATTCAGTGTATGCCACACTTCAGGAAAACATTCATTGCTGCTGTTGGGCTGCAGGTCGATGATATCGATGGTAGGTATGCCCGCCACCACGTTCATCGGGATGTGATCGTCACTAATCATCGTCCCCAATTCATTGGAGAAATAAGATCGATACCCCAAGTCTTGTGCCTTGCGCCATACCTTGTTGCCCACCCATGCGGCAAAGCCTTGCGAATAGTATTCTTTCTGGAAATTGGGATTGCTACCACCTACCATGTCCAACAAAATGCCATAATAGGCTTTATAGCCATAGACATGTGGATACTTCGACCAATACTGTGATCCCAAAGCCCAATAGTTGATGTTCTCATCATAGTATTCCATGGCTTGTTCTTGATGAGGCCCATAATCCTCCAAGTCGAACAATACAATGTCAATACCCAATTTCTCATTCAATGGTTGTGCCTTGAATTGACGAGCGCATTCCAACAACACGCCAACGCCACTGGCCCCATCGTTGGCCCCATCGATGGGGGTATGGCGGTTGGCTTCATCGGCATCATGGTCAGCAAAGGGACGCGAATCCCAATGCGAACACAACACAATACGCTTCTTTGCCTCCGGATTGAACACAGCTACGATGTTCTTACCATCTATGCCCTTGCCATTGAATAGCCTGGTACGGAATTCTTGTACAATAACCGTATCGGCATATTCGCTCAACTTGCCGCTCAACCAAGCTGCACATTGCGCATGGGCTGATGTTTCAGGCACACGAGGCCCAAAAGCCGTCTGTTTCGCCACATATTGATAGGCTGAATCGGCATCAAACTGTGGTATCACAATGGTCGTTGTCTTAGAGGTATTATTGGATGTAACAGTTTCCTTTGGTTGCTTGCCATTACATGCAACCAACATCAGCGCGATGGGAAGTATCAAAATCAGTTTTCTCATTGCATTGTCAAAAAAGTAGAGACGCCTTATGACGTCTCTACAAATTAATTAATCTTCAGGTGTTAATGCCGCAATCATCTCAGCAATCTTAGCCTTCACCTCGTCAACGAAGTTGTCGGGACTAAGATCAGCTTTGAACGACTTATCGCGAGAAGCAAACTCTATGGCGTTACGTTCCAGCGTCTTCGGGCTCACCACGATGCGCAACGGCACGCCAAGCAAGTCGGCATCGGAGAACATCACGCCTGCGCTGATATTACGGTCGTCATAGATTACCTCTACACCTGCTTTCTTCAAGTCTTCATAGATCTTATCGGCCACACGGCGTACGTTTTCGTCGGCAATGCGTAGCGCACAAATCTGCACCTGCCAAGGGGCAATGGTGATGGGCCAAATCGGGCCGTAGTCGTCATGGCTCACCTCGCAGACCGAGGCAATCAAACGACCCACGCCGATGCCGTAGCAGCCCATGATGGGATATTTCAACGTGTTGTCGCTGTCGAGGTACTGCATGTTCATCGATTCGGTGTATTTTGTGCCGAGCTGGAAGATGTTACCCACCTCGATGCCGCGGCTGATGGTAATGCTGTGCTTGCCGCACACAGGACAGATGCCGCCAGCGGTGGCCTTGGCCACGCTGTCGTACTTCACCTCGCCGAGGTCGCGGGCCATGTTCATGCCCTTGTAGTGATAGTTCTCCTTGTTGGCACCCGCCACGAAGCTGTTCAAGGTCTTCAGCGACTCGTCGTAGACCACGGTGATGCCTTCCGGCAAGCCTTTGGGGCCGATGAAGCCAGGGCAGATACCCATTTCAGGAGTGACGGTAGCGGCATGCACCTCGGCGCAAAGCAGGTTGCGGAGCTTAGTCTCGTTCACCTCAAGGTCGCCACGCAAGAAGACAATGACCAATGAGTCATCCATGTTGCGCTGATAGAGCACAGCCTTGCACGATTGCAGCGGCGACTTATGCAAATAGTTGCACACATCCTCAATGGTCTTTTGGTCGGGGGTGTAGACCTCTTCCAAAGGCTCGATGGGGTATTCCTCGTTGTGGACGATGCAGTCGGCGGCTTCGCTGTTGGAGCGGTAACCGCATTCGGGGCAGATGACGATGGTGTCCTCGCCAATGTCGGTGAGCAGCATGAACTCATGGGAGATACGGCCACCCATCATGCCTGAGTCGGACTTGACGGCCACGACTTGAGGTACGCCAGCACGGGCGAAAATGCGGTCGTAGGCATGGTATGCCTTGGCGTAGTATTGCTCCAGATCCTCTTGTGAGGTATGGAAGCTATAGGCGTCCTTCATCGTGAACTCACGGGTACGGATCAAACCGCCGCGAGAACGAGGTTCGTCGCGGAACTTGGTCTGAATCTGATAGATCATGAAAGGATACTGCGTGTAGCTCTTCGCGGCATCGCGAGCCAGCTGCACAGCGGCTTCCTCATGGGTCATGCCCAACACCATGTCGATGCCGTTACGGTCCTTGAAACGGAGCAGTTCCGAGCCGATGCTATTGTAACGACCCGACTCCTGCCACAGTGTACCCGGCATCACGACGGGGAACATGACTTCCTGACCGTCGATGCGGTCCATCTCCTCACGGATGATATTCTCGATTTTCTTAGCGATACGTTTGGCAGGCATAAAGAATGAAAACAAACCGGTTCCTACCGACTTGATGTAGCCGCCACGCACCATCAGTGCCTGACTGTCAAACACGCAGTCGGCTGGTGCCTTCTTGAAACGTTCGCCTAATAATGTTGCAACTTTCATATTTCCTTTTCTTTTTGCTTATTCTACAATTTAGGCTGCAAAGGTAGAGTTTTTTTCAATAAGTCTGTGTTTTTTCATCGCTTTACACCTGACTGCCGCTTTGCGTCATTGCGAGGAACGAAGCAATCCAGGAATATCACACTATATCTAGATTGCTTCGTCGTGCCTCCTCGCAATGACGCGAAGCGCGTGTGGGAGCGAAGCCCTTAAACGAATGACCCCTCTGCCATCGCATGAGGGGTCATTCGTTTCAATTGACTAAGATGACACAAAGATAAGTTTAATGCTGTATCATAACCTTTCTCGTCACCACCTTGCCACCGACGACATGGACAAAGTATAATCCTGCTGGCAGGTCACTAACATCGATAGTAGTAGAACCCTTCATACTAAACTGGCGCACTTGGACACCTTGAGAATTGATGATGTGTACACTGGCCTTACCCTTTTCGTAATCCGTAGAAATGGTCATGTTGTTTCTCGCTGGATTAGGAGTAATAGTCACTTGGAACGGCTCAGCGTCAACATCAGGTTGTTCAGGAACTTCTGTGAGGATGTCGGTGTTGTGACTGTAAGTCACCAACTTGCCTGAAACCCTTATAATTGGGTTATCTGAATTCTCACAACTCGGGCAGCTGTTCTGACCACTTACGCAGTCAGGATAGTTGGGGTGACATTGGTCAACGTATGTTGGTTCAAACTCATAAAGCAGCTCTGCGTTGCCATCGGCAAGATAGTCGTCTAAACTGAAGTTCCATACCATAACCATGCTTCCAGGACACCAGCCGGAACGCGGATAGGTGTATGTCCCGGCTTGGTCGTTACACCCCGCCGGATTGGGGGCGCAATTGCGCCATGGATGCTGGGTGTAAACTATTGCATCATTTATTCTAATGTTGTGAGTGGCCTCGTAGAATTCAGCAGCGTTACCCGTATTGTAGGCACCATCGCCAGTATTGCTCCAATTGTGTCCTGAACTCACAATACGTAAGTTGGCCTTCTCCACACAAGGGTCGAACCCGACCGTGCGTGTTGGTATGGGGCAAAGTTCAGCATAATCGCCAAACGCATAAGTTCCAAACCACAGTTCTTGCATGTCTACATAAGGATAGTCAGGAGTGCCTTTTCTGTATTCAAAGATTGCCGTGGGGGCAATGCCAGAGCCTCCATAACTCTCCAAATGCAAATCAAATTCAACGAGACCTTGCAGCAACGTGGTGAAATCTGTCACATCCAGATTATCTTCACATTCAATACCGAAAGGTGTACAATAACGGTAGAGTTCCACCCATTCGCCACGGTAGTTTTTCACACGACAATGGCTTACACGGTCATATGGGTCGCAGTCACCGTTCACGCAGTTGTGCAAATAATGCATGCTGATGGAATCAAAGGCATTGACGTGAGTAGGGAAGGCGTATTCTCCATAGGTATCAAACTCAATCGGTGTGACCACCAGATCGCCATTGAATGCCGTGACCGTTATGTCATCATAATTGGTAGTCACTTCAAAGGTATTGGAAGCTGTTGTAACTTTGCCTCCTGTTTGTGTAATGGAAACGGTCATGTTGTATGTACCTTCACCTGAAGGTGTCCAAGTTGTATACCAATAACCATTGTTCGGGTCGTTAGGATAGTCTGTCTTCAAATACAGCGACTGGCCGTCTACTTCGCATTTCACTTGTTCAAACTTAAGGACATTGCCATGGTCGATATAAGCGCTCAACACGATCATGACAGGATTCTCGAAATCTGGCATATACACCATGGTGCCTTCATAAGGACGACGGATGGTGATTTGGGGCTCATAATTCTCTGGGTTAGCCACATAGAAAGAACGATTCACCGCTGGTGCTGGTTGCCATTGTGTGCCATCGCCAGGCTGTGATGCCCTCACTTTCACAAGACCGTCTTCACCCGTCAAGGTTAGGACATTGCCATTAATGGTGGCAGGACCTTGTACAACTTCAAAGGTCACTGGAAGTCCTGATGTAGAGGTGGCTTCCAGGGTTATGGGCGCATTAAAAGACAACTGGTCCGGTATTTCGTTAAACTCGATGAACTGTGCTGCCAGTCCGCCAGGAAAATGCCGCACGGTAAAATTGTCGAAGCCACACCATCCACTGTTAAGCATGAAGATGTGATGCCATGTTGCAGGGTCAAATTTGTCGCCACTGCCAGGGGTTAGACCTATATTGACACCTTGGCATTCTGGCACAGCTTCCCACTCGCCACCGGGTACGTCATACATCGCATACAAAGTGACGGCACCAGCTCCGTCGTTGGCATCAAGGTCGATGGATACCTTGAAACGAGCCCAATTCTTCTCGTTTAAGGTAGGTGTAAAATTACATGCCGGAGTGTTGTTAGGCAATACCACACCTTTGATGAAGAGGGGATCTGTGTCACTACCCGTAAGTAGCATATAAATACCACCATCGGGAGATGTGCTGGCAGGGTCGGGAATGATGGGTTCGTAGAGGGCGTGATTAGGAGCTGCCTTGACAGGAGGCAAGACAGAACCATCGCCATTGCCATCATAGCCAATGCCGAAAAGGGTGCCCCACCATTGGCGCAACTGGTCGCATTCTATTTCTATGATACCACCATCCGAAAAATCAAAACCATATTGAGTAATATCATGGGTAGCAATGTCTCCAAAGCCTGTACCTGAGGCATGTGAAAACACACCTAAAGTTTCATCAGCGGTGGGTGTTTCGGGCGTGGTGCCCCAGTAATGGCCAAGATAATCGGTGTACATGGGACCCATGCTACCATTACCAGCACTATGTACACGGACATACCAACCGTCTTGACCGTTAAGGATTTGACCTTCACCATAATTATTGAAGTCGAAGGTTTTTTCGACTTGGGCGTTCATCCCAAAAGAGAACACCAAAAGCATAAGGATTAAAGATAGTTTTTTCATGTCTTTGAACTTTAAATTATTATTACTCTAAATTTTAAACTCTATACTAAAACTCATTCCACCAAACTTTGGTCTGCCTCGTATCGCCATGCGACATGCGGGCAAGTTGTGTGGCATAGTTTTCATAATTATATTCGATTTCCTTCTGTGGATACTCCATACGGAACGAGGTCAGCTTGGCATGATTGGTAGTCGTAGGCGTCGCCATTGTGCGGCGTGCCAAAGCCCAAGCTTCCCAAGGCTGACGGAAAAGATTGAGCCAACGTTGTTGATAGATCATCTTCAGGTAAAACTCCGAACTTCCGTCGTTTTCGGGATTCATCCATACAGCATTGTTCATCACACTAGAAGCCATCTTATTACCCAAAGCCCAAATGTCGAGGTTACCGATATAGGAGGTATACTGAGGATAGAAATAAGTCCAACGGCTCGTGTTTTGAGGCATGTGTGCCCAGAAAAGGCAAGATTGGTAGACACCTTGATAGAGCATCTGATCAACCTCCATTGTGGATAGGTTGATGCCACCGATGCCACGCAATCCAATTTCAGCCTTCATAAACAGCACGTCGGCATAGGTAACGAAAACCTGAGGAACATACTTCTCATCACGTGTGAGATAGTAGTTGAAGGGAGAGAAGAGGCACGATGGGCCCTTAAACGTGTAACTGCCATCACGGCTTTGGGCATAAGGTGAGCCGCCTTCTGTTGGTGTCTCCAGGGTTCGGATTTGAGGATAAGGCCTCCAGGCGCCATCGGGGAAGCTGTCGGTCTTGTGGCTCGTGTCAAAGAAAAGGAAGGCGCGATAGTCAAATATGCCACTTCCATCCATGTCGTCAGTCGAAGAAAGGCAGCTCCAAACCGTTTCGCCCATGCGGAGATGCTTGTGCTCGCGGAATGACCAGTTGACGTCCCAACTCGTACCCAACACACTGGGCCACAAACAGATGCCTCCACCTGTAGCAACGCCTCCTGAAGAACTAAGCTTGGTATAGATGAAGTTGTAAGCCCTTGTCAAATAAGGTTCGGCAAACTCGGGGTCTTTGTCATACATACGCAAACCATGGCGCAGAATCAGCGAATTGGCAAACTCGGCCCAAAGTGTGTAGTCGTTGCTGAGTAGTACATCGTAGGGCAACTTGTAAAACTCGTTTCCAAGAGTTGTGGTAGCGGAATCGGCATGCAATATATTACGTGACCATTCCAGTTCTTCCAAGAGGGATTTGTAGATGCTTTCTTGGGTGTCCCATTCGGGTTTCATGGTAGCTTGCGACGAAGGGTTCTCCCAGATACGTCCTGCCTGTGTATAAGGCATATCGCCGAAGACATCGGAGACCTTGAAAGTCTGATAGGCCTTCAGGATATTGAGCTGGGCGCGCACTTTGTCACATACTGCGTCGTCACCCTGTTCCTCACAATAGACGTTAAAACGCCTTTCCAACTCACGAAGGTTGGATAGCATAAGGTAATAATTCGACCAAAGTTCTGAGGTTCCTATCTGTGAGTTGCCCCAAGACTCAGAGGTCAAAGCACCGAGTTCCGTTTCTGGATACCAAATCTCGTTTTGCAGATAGAACTGCTCGTTCATGCTCTGTTGCATCGATCCAACCACGCCGTTAAACAACGCTTCGATAGTCGTTCCCGTCGGTGAAAACGGGTCTTGATTCATCTCTTCGAAATTTTTGGTGCAGGAAACGAAAGCTAAAGTTGCTGCACAGATGATGAGAATATTTCTTTTCATGATGATTCGGTTTTAAAGATTAACTTTAAGTGTGACCATAAACGACCTAGAGCCGGGATAAGAAGCGTACTCGAGGCCTTGGGCGTTGCCAGAGCCTTGGGTTCCCTCGGGATTGATGTTGTCAGGCAAGGTCTTGAAGAAATAGAACAGGTCGCGACCCACCAGGGAGATGGAGGCCTGCTTGAAGAGATTCTGCTTGTCGAGCCACTTGCGTGGGAAATCATAGGTTAGTGTGAGTTCGCGCATCTTGATCCAAGTGTTGTTTACGATGCCTGGGGTGCTGAGGATATTACCCCAGCCGCCAAAGTTCGGCATGTATTTGTAGAGGTAGTGTACCACGTGTTCGTTTTCAACCGCTTCACCTGTTTCTGTGTTGATGCAGTAACCAGGCAAGATGACACCATAGTTGCCAAGCAGTTCTCCGTTTTCGTAGTAAGGCAAACCGTTGCCTTCGCGTTCATAAAGCGTTGCCAAACTTTGACCGGTCTGCATACCAACCACATAAGAGGCACAATAAATCTGGCCACCCAACTTGGCGTCAATTAAGGCATAAAGCGACCAGTTCTTATAGGAAGCCCTCATATTGATACCACCCGTCACCAAAGGAGCGCAATTGCCAATCGGAACGCGATTGTCGGTCTTTAGGTAGGTGGTGCCCGTCTCATTGAGCAACGGCAATGGTTTGCCGTTTTCATCATAGAAAGGTCCTACGGTGGTACCGTCGGGCATGGTGTATTCATAAACATAATCCCAACCATAGATGGTGCCGTACTCCTCCCCTTCTTCAACAGCTATGGCAGGACCGTTGGAACCCCATATCTCTGAAAGCAGATACATGTTGGCACCAGAAAGATCGACGATCTTGTTCCTATTGCGTGCAAGGTTCAAGCCTACTTGTACACCATAGTCCTTGCCTTGCGCGATATCATATGTCATGATGGCTTCGATACCCTTGTTGGTCACCACACCCGTGTTGATAGTCACATTGTTTGCACCCGATGAAGGAGCGAGCGGGGATGAAAGAATCTGGTCCCATGAATAGATGTCGTAATAAGTGAAGTCCATGTTGAAGCGTGCTCCCAATCCGAGGTCGAAACCAAGTTCATAGCTGCGTTGGCGCTGGGGTTTCAGCTCCAAGGGCGGTACAACGGTAGGCAAGGTGGCTGACAACTGATGACCAAAAGAACCCGTATTGTAAGTGTAAGTTAACTGATAAGGTTCAGTATCACTGGCAGTCTGTGCCCAAGAGCCACGCAGCTTCAAATAGTTAATGGGGCCCCAATTCCAATTCTTGAAAGCTGAAGTTGGGATAAAGCTCAAAGTGGCCGAAGGATAGAAATAAGAGTTATTGGTAATCGGTAGCGTTGACGACCAGTCGTTACGTCCTGTGATATCCAAGAACAGCCAGTCGCTGTAACTCATGTTGAAGAAGGCATAAAGAGAGTTGACTTGTTTCTCCCACATCGACTCGCCGAAGGTGCGCTCGGTTGCATTGGAGTAGTTGTAGATAGTGTAAAGGTTTGAATAAGCCCACTGGCCAGAAGTGCCATTGATACCATCGCGATAGCCGTAATATTGCTCCCCACCAGCAGAGAGACGCACGTTAAACTTTGATCCAAAGATTTTATCTTTGTAGGCTGTGAGCAAGAAATCCATGTCGCGAGTCACCGAGTTCGACTTGCTCTTCGAGTAGTAACCACCCGCCATACCGTCAAGAGTGGTAGGCTTGTGCTTGGTGGTATAGCTATCGGCTGTCCAGTCCAAGGCCACCTTTGCGGAGGCGCTCAACCAAGGCGTGACGTCGTACATCAGACGGACGGAACCATACATCTTGTCGCGATCGAGGGTCGTATTGTTGTTGTAGAACGTCCAAAATGTGCTGTTGTAAATATACATGTATGGATAGCCGTCAAACTGATTCATAGTGCCGTCAGGGTTTTCGTATGACGTAACTTCGAGGCCCTTCCAACTACGCGGCCAACTGTAGAGCAATCCTTTGTTAAAGTTACTGTTTGACTCACCAATTTCGGGCGAGTTGAGTCGGAAATAATCCAAATAATTGAAAGCCACATCCACTTTGATTTTGTCTGACACATTGATCAATGTTCCGACATTGACTGTTGTCTGCCGCAGATTGGTGTTATCGATGATGGCATCGGTACGCGAGTCTGTGAACGAGACACGGACACTACCGAAATCGCCTGCATTCTGGAAAGCGATGTTATGACTCATTGTATGGCCGTTCTTGAAGAGCATTTTCAAGTTGTCGGGCTGAGGATCATATTTTCTCACTACGCCATCCCACCAAAGGACGCTCTCGCCGTTCATCTCGGGACCCCAACTTTGGGCTCCGCCATAGTAACCAAACGTGGTATTTGTGGGCTCTCCAGCTGGGCCATTATCGACGCTATAGATGCCTGGGTATTCATACACTTGATTACCGTTCTCGTCCGTCATGCCTTCGATGGGTGTTAATGTCGGTGTATGGAAGGTGATAGGACCTCCTGCGCCATATTTGTTCTGCACCGAACGGTAGAGATAAGGTGTCGTGATTTTGAAACCAGCCGAATAACTAATGCCAAGACCGCGTTGTTTCGAGCCTTTCTTGGTGGTGATGAGCACTACGCCGTTGCCGCCTCGCGATCCGTAAAGAGCTGCCGCCGTGGGACCTTTCAGAATGTCGAGGCTCTCGATGTCCTCCTGGTTGATGTTGTTCAGGGCCGTACCCCAGTCACGTCCACCGCTCCATTCCGTAATACCTCCTTCGTTCGTCATCGGCACACCGTCAACAACGATGAGAGGTTGGTTGTCGCCGAAAATGCTGTTGTTACCACGAATGGTGATACGCGACGAGCCACCATCAACGCCGTTGGGGTTGATAATCTGCACACCTGCAGAACGACCACTCAAAGCGCTGATAACGCTCCCGGAGCCCGACTTGGCAATCATTTCGCCACCGATTTCCTCAGTGGCATAACCCAATTCGCGCTTCTGACGCTTAATGCCAAGTGCCGTAACTACAACATCGTCAAGCATCTGGGCATCAGCCTCCAAAGTCACATTGATTTTTGTCTTGCCTTTAATGGCAATTTCCTTTGTTTTATAGCCGACGAAACTAAACACCAACGTTGCATCGCGGTCAGCGTTGATGCTATAGTTGCCGTCAAAATCGGTCACGGTACCTTGTTGGCTTCCTTTCACCTGAATGGTGACTCCAGGTAGTCCTGTGCCGTCGTCGCTTGAAATGACCTTACCACTCACCAAAATGTTTTGTGCCAAGATGGTAAACGGACACATCATTAAGCCTACTAAGAATAATAATAGTATCTTTTTATTCATAATGGATGATTTAAATTTATCCTAACGGTATTTTTTTCAACACTTTGTAATATGGACCTGAGGGTTGCAGGAAACTTTGGAAATAAACCAATTCCTTCACATCAGCATGCAGATAGGTTTTTTGTTCTATTGATTCATAAACCTGCAGAAACAATTGCTTGTCCACCAGATATTTAATACGGCATACTGTGAGATGCGGCACAAAATTCTGCCGATCACGCATATAGCCAACGCTATCAAAGGCATCCAAAAGATCGGCTTCAAGGTCATACAATGCTTTTGGGGCCTCCTGCATACCCAGCCAAAGTACCCGAGGCACTCGATTGCTACCGAAAAGACCCGTACGATTAAAGTCCATCGTGAAAGGTTGGTGGTTTTTTGCCACTTTCTGGCAAGCTTCTATAATGGCTGGAACATCCTGGTCGGCTGTCTCTCCAACAAATTTTAAAGTAAGATGTATCTGATTGGGTTTGCACCAATTGATATTCTTCTGTTCGTGTTGAAGCTTCTTCTGCAACTGTTGAACAAGCAGCGGATATTCCGTTCCAGAAGGGATTGATATGGCTAAAAAAGTACGCTTCATACAAAAACTGATTAACGGATGATGCCAACGGGATAAATCTGATAGCTCTTGTCAAAATATGGAGAACGTTCGTAGAACCAGTTCAACATTTCGTATTGTGAAGGCTGTTTGTCTTTGTCATAAGAAGCTTTCCATGCGTTAAACTGCTCAGCAAGGAAAGGATCTGCTGCAAGCATCGCCTTTGCCATAGGTTCCATCTTATAGGTTTCGAAATACTCAACACGTTGCAGCACATTGTTGAAGAATCCCCATTCAAACAAAGAGCCTTGCATCTCTGGTTCCAATAGGTTCATCAACAATCGAATCCCGTTTTGCGAAGTCTTCACCACGGCCGATCCTTTAGGGAAGGTTACTTCTTTCGTGATTTCCTCGGTGTCGAAATCCGCCAAGCGGCAACGGCCTTCGGAAGGCATGGGCAAAAACGACACATTACTGAAACGATAGGTATTGACGGTAAGTGTTTTCTCTTCCTTTAGTTCATTAACTTTGAAGCCATGGGCTTTTACGATGTCGATAATTTCGTTGTATTGCGCAGGGATGATATATTCTTTTGGTACGGAAAGAGTCTTTGTTGGACGGGAGGAACGGATACGGCGTATTGGGCGTGTTTCTGGTTTCGTGACATCATAAACATAATACTGACCCCCTGTAACCTCGCTCTGAACCAAGTCGAAATGATAACCCAAAAAGTCCTCCATGATGGTGTCGTTCAACTCCGATTTCATATTAATCGGCAATTCTTTCAGGCTTTGGTCGTTCTTTTTGGCCTGTTTGAGAACATTATTGAAGTTCTCCTTGTCGTCGCGGATGATTTTCAAGGTCTCCTCAATCATATGATAGGTAGAAAACACACGGTCTTTATAGGGTTTCAACATATGTGTCTCCAATAAGACTCCAGGGCAATTGCGAGCAATCGTATACCCTTCAGAAAACATGGCAGAGAAGCTCCTGTCATAGAGCTGCCCGTTCGGATCGCCCCAAGGGTAAAACTCAACATAACGAGTGATGGGAAGGTCATGCTGTGCCATGGCAACGTTGATACTAGGTTCCCAGGTTTCGGTCAACCAACGGGTGATACCCGGGTCATAATTGCCGAAATTCTCTGTGGAATATGTTGTGACATACTGGTAGTCGGCTCCATCTGTTGCGTGGGTGTCGAAGAAAAAATCTGGCTGCCATTTGTTGAAAAGCGCGACAAAGGCTCTCATCTCAGGAGCATCAAGTTTTGTGTAATCGCGGTTCAGATTCAGCCCTTGCGCGTTCACACGCCATCCCATTTGTTTCGGTCCGTTTTGGTTGATGCGGTTGTAAGGCGAGAATTTTGCCAATCCGTCGGGACTCATCACAGGAATGAAAAGGAAAGAAAAATCGTTCAATAAAGCAGCATTATTGTTGTCGCTCAAAATGTTACGAATAAGCAAAAACATGGCATCCTTACCATTGGGTTCACCTGGATGGATGCATGATTGAACGAGTATGATGTCTTTACCTTTTTTATGAATCTTTTTCGGATTGGTGTAACCATTTTCATCCACAATCAGTAAAGGTATTTCCCGGCCTTGTGACGTAACTCCTATACTTTGGTAATGAACCTGCTTAAATTTCTTGGCAAGCCGTTTCGCATAAATAACAGTGTTTTCATAATCGTCTGTCTCCAAATAATTCGACTTTTCAAAAGTAGTCGTCAAATCATATTCTTTTTCAGTACAGGAAGCCATAAAAAACACGGCAAAAAAGAACAACAGAATTCTTTTCATAGGATTAGTATTAAAGAGACAAAAATAGGAATTTTATGAAGATTTGCTCCAAAGTGGTCAATTTTTCTTCATTTTCCGTCAAAAAAATGTATTTTAGCACACTCAAAAACATCAAAAATGAGCACATATTCCATAGGTATCGATATTGGAGGCACCAACACCGACATTGGCTTGGTGCGCGATGATGGCCGTTGCCTGGCCAAAAAGAATCTTCCGACCAACAAGTATTTTGATGCATCCATTTATGTGTCGGATATCTACGACCAGATTAAGGCCTTAATGGCTGACAATAACGTCACAATCATTGATGGCATCGGCATAGCGGCTCCAGCAGGTAATTACTATACAGGCTGCATTGAAAATGCCACCAATCTCAATTTCAAGGGCATTGTCGACTTGGCGGCTGCTTTTCGCTCGCACATTGACGTACCCGTAGTCGTTTCCAACGATGCCAATGCTGCAGCCTATGGTGAACTTGTCTATGGTGGAGCCAAAGGCATGAAGCATTTCATTATGTTCACACTCGGGACCGGTGTTGGCAGTGGTATTGTGGTTGACGGCAAACTCGTTCACGGCAAGACAGGAGGGGCCGGTGAGTTAGGCCATGCCATCTTGATACCGGAAGGACGTCCCTGCGGATGTGGACGAAAAGGTTGCTTAGAGACCTATACTTCAGCCACAGGCATCCGACGTACGGCTTTAGAATTAATAGAATCCATGCCTGAATATGATGGCATTCTTCGCAAAGTCAACCCAGAAGAACTCACCAGCAAGATGGTGGGTGATGCTGCCCAGGCTGGCGACACACTAGCTTTAAAAGTGTTTGAAAAAACTGGCTATTGGTTGGGAATTGCCTTGGCTAATGCTGTTGCTTTCAGTGGTCCCGAAGCCATTTTCTTGATGGGGGGGCCTGTAAAAGCTGGCGAAGTATTGATGAAACCTGTGCGGGAGTCCTTTAAACAGCACTTGTGTTTTGTCTATGATGGAAGCGTTGAAGTGCGAGTTTCCGAATTGTCCGACAACGATGCTGCCATACTGGGTGCAGCAGCGCTGACTAAGGCATAATAAGAATGAAGAAGTTATTAAGAAAAATGCCGCTTATTAGGCGGCATTTTTCTTTACTTATAGTATTTGTCCAAAAAATCCCCCGCTTCCTTCATGCCACCATCGCGTGCTTTCATCATCAGCATCTCGGCTTGAGTGCGGTCTTGTTCCACTCCTTCTCCAGAATAGTATAATAAGCCTAAACGGTAAAGGGCGTTTGGAACGTTCTTTTCTGCTGCCTGGGTGTAGTAGGCGGCTGCTTTAGCATAGTCTTTCTCCACACCAATGCCATAACAATAGCAATCACCAACCTGTGAAAGAGCATACGCATTTCCAGCCTCAGCAGCAGCTGTCCACCATTTGAGAGCCATTTTTTCGTCTTTTGTTGTCCCCATGCCATAAAAATAACAATTGCCCAGATTCAACATGGCTTGTTCTTCTTTGGCTTCTGCACCTTGTCTAAAATAACTGAAGGCTATATCGTTATTTTGATTAACGGCGATACCGGAACGATAAAAGTTGCCGAGTGCATTAAAAGCGGGAGCACAGTTTTGTTCTGCAGCCTTTTTAAACCAATCCAAAGCCTGACGCTCGTTCTTTTCAACACCATAACCTTTTTCCAAACACATCCCATAGGCATATTGATAATCGGGATTACCTTGCTCCGCCTTGATTCGAATGGTGTCGACCATGGCTTTCATTTTTTCAGCCTTTGCGTTTTGGCTTGCTATAAGCTGACTGAAATCCAAAGGCTTGCCATCTTCCATCTTCAAAACAGGTGTGTTTGGGTCAACTGTTTGACTCAGTGTGGAAGTTGTATTCGGAACTTGAGAAGTTGTCTGGGCTTCCGATGCAACCGTTACGTTTTGTGGAACAGGTGTTTCTTTCACCTGTTTCTGAGCCTTGTCATTGTTATTTCCACATGAAGCTACCAACAATGCGGTGGCAAATATCAAAAAGGATTTTTTCATTGGTTTCAATTTTTAAACTGCAAAAATACGGTTTTTATTTGATTTGGAAGCGAACGCCCAAATAAGCACGAATACCTGACAATGGTCCCCATACCATAGATGCGTCGAAGTCTTTGCTGGTGGGGTTTTCAGACGAGATGATGGGGTAGTCCTGCTTGTAGTTGGTCAGGTTTTCGCCACCGACATAGAGTTCCCAGCATTTGCCCAACTTCTTGGTGACCTGCGCATTCATGATGACATAGAAAGGCGAGCGTTCGATGTTCTGACCGTTGGCCACGGCAGTGGCGTTGCCGCTCAAGTCGGGCACGCGGCTGTCGCCGTTGAATTGCGTCGTGAAGTCGAACTGCCAGGTGCCGGGGGCGTACGACATCGAGACCAAGCCCTTGTAGCGGTTGACAAAAGGCTTCTCGCGCAGTGTGTCGTTGATGGTCATCTTCACGTCGTTGTAGCGGAAGGCCAAGGTCAGGTCGAAGTCCTTGAAGATCTCGCAGTTGACCTCGATTTGGGCGCTGTTTGAGTACGACTTGCCGTTGAGGTTGTAGATGCGAATCTGATGGGCGTCAGCATCGCGGTCGAGGACGATTTGGTTGATGAAATCGGTACGGTAGAAGTCGGCTTGGATGACAATCTCGCGCCAGCCGATGTCGATGCCTTTGGTCAGGTTAATGCCGTAGTTCCAGGCCTCTTCCATCTTGGGGGCGTCAATGAATCGGATCATCCTCGCCGACGCCAACATGGTGGAGTTTTCGGCCAACACGTTAGGCGAGCGATAGCCTTTTCCAGCTGAAGCTCTTAAAGTCAACTCATCGTGGGTCTTGAAACGCACGTGCAGACGAGGTGTATAAAGCATTTTTTTGTAATATGCATTGTAATCCACCCTCATGCCAGCGATGACACTCCAATGGTGGTTGTCATCGAAAGTGTATTCACCAAAAACACCTGGGACATGCTCAACGCGGCCATAGAGGCTATCGGCCAAAATCTGGTCGGAATAACCGCGCTGAGTGTGGCGCAAATGCTCCTTGTATTTGTCGTAAGAATAGCTCGCACCTATCGAATATTTATGCATCTCATTGACAATGTATGAGTTAAATAGAACATTCGCATAATAGGAATACTGTTCGGCGTGATAGAGGTTGGTGTTGAAATAGGCCGAATGCATCTTGTGATAGGTGAACTGCTGTTGGATGCCGAGACTGGTGTCATCGCGATCAAAGAGGAAACCTGTCTTTGAAAAAGCCTCGTAGCGTTCTGTGTTGATGACAAAGCCCAGACTGTCGCCTGCAGCGCCTTCATGTAAATGCGCTCCAGGAACATAACCGATTTGTCCTCCGTAACGGTCTTCTTTTAGGGCCTTCATGCCCCACATGCCTTCAAACCAATCGTTGGCATAGTTGTATCGGGCAAAGACATTGTATTGGGTCACTCGAGGATCGTCAACGAAATGGTCACCGTTACTGTCCATTGTCATGAAGTTATGGTTGACGTGGCCAAGTAACATCATACTACCATGTTGACCCACGTTCCAACGAGTGTTGAAATTAAATTCAGCCATGCCCATTGTGTTTCCGTAAAGGTTGAGAAAGAGTTTCTCGCTTTCACCAGGCTCAGGTTTCTTGTAGTCGACATTGATCTGTCCACTGATGCTCTCATAACCATTTCTGACCGAGGATGTCCCCTTTGAAATCTGGATGGCGTTCATCCAAGTGCCAGGGACATAGTTGAGGCCAAATGCCGAAGCCAGACCTCGGAAGTTGGGCATGTTTTCGGCCATCATCTGGGTGTAGAGGCCACTCAAACCGAGTAGTTCGATCTGTTTGGCACCTGTGACGGCGTCACTATAGGAAACGTCTACCGAGGCATTGTTCTCGAAACTCTCGGCGAGGCTGCAACAAGCCGCACGACGCAAGCCTTCGGAGGAGATTTCCTGCACGGCCATCGGCTTGATGGCAGAAATGAATGAGGCCTTTTGGCGGGAAGCGATCTCCACTTCGTTAAGCATATGGATGGAGTGGAAAATATGGTCGTAGTGGATGGGGTCAAACATGTGGTGGACGGTATCGTTTTCATAGCTGATGCAACTGAACACGAGACATCCGATTTGTCCGTGGACAGGAATCTTGTAGTGTCCGTTGGCGTCGGACACCACGCCTTCGTTGACGATTTTCCAATACACATTAACGCCAGGAAGCGGCGTGCGCTCGCCATTTTCGGACTCTTCATATACTGTGCCTTCGATGAAGCCTTGGGCGAAAGTGCCTGTGGCGAAGACGAATAATAATAGGGTTATTAGGGTAAGTTGTTTGGTTTTCATATTGATATCGTTTATGTTGTATGTGCGTTCTTTAGACGTCATTGCGGGCTTGACCCGCAATCTCATATGCACTAGGGACACCTTCCCGCTTAGGAGATTGCGGATGTTCCTCCGCAATGACAGTAAGGCTCGAGGCACACATTCCCGGCCTCCTTATGTCTCAGAGGATTATCAGAAAACCAAGGGATTAAGTTTCAGCGAAGAAAAGAACACTATCCGTTCCTGACCAGAGAGAAACTTAAGTGTCTTTTTCAGAGAAAAATTGTTGAAAACAACATTTACTTGCTCGCACATGTCCGTCAAGTCAAAATAGGGCAAGACGAAGGACTGTAGGCTGACAATCAAATGCTTATCTGGTGAAAAAACGAAATTGTCGGTGAATTGGATCTTGCTGTCGAAGTCATCACAGCAGCACTTGGCGTTGAACTGGACGACATTGTGCGACAAAAGGGATTCCATTTCATGCTCATGATCGTGTCCCAAACAATGCACACAATCAGCGGCAGCATCGCCGAAACTGCCCATCATGTGATGGTCTTCGGTGCAATAGTGGAACTTCACATCCCATCCTGCAGAGATGAAGAGCACCACAAGGGCTAATAAAAGGGAGCCGATTTGCAGGATTCGTTTTTTCATGTCGCAAAAGTACAAAAAGCGGTTGAATATCTATCTATTTTTGTATTTTTGTCATTTCAATACCTACAACGATGGAAAATCCGAAATTTGTTATCGCCATCAACCGAGAGTTCGGTTCGGGTGGCAAGGAAATTGCCTACAAGCTCGGCGAGTTGCTTGGAATCAATGTTTACGACAAGGCTATTCTCGATACCTTGACCTCCAAATTCAACCTTACCATTGAGGAGATGCAACGTATCAAAGCCACCAAGACCAGCTGGTGGAGCGATTTCTGCAGGTTCTACCAACAATTTGGTGCAGTTGGTCGAGGAGGATACACCGCTCAGGAAGACAAAGAAGTGACCTCGCAACAGATTTATCTTGCCGAAACTCATATTTTGCGCGATTTGGCGGAGCAGGAGTCCTGTATCATTATCGGCCGTTCAGGATTCCACATCTTCAAAGACCACCCAAATGCCATAAAGATTTTCTTCATTGCCGACAAGAAGACCCGCGTGAAACGCGTAATGGAATACCTTGCTTTGGACGAAGAAGCCGCCAGCAAGCGCATCGATAAAATCGACGATGCTCGTGAAAACTATACAAAAACCGTCACCCACGTGTCGCGTTATGATGCCCGCAATTACGACTTTGTGTTTAACGTCTCCCAGCTCTCCACCGATCTCGTAGCGAAGTTCCTGGCCGAAAACATCAGGAAAAAGTATCCATACCTTGCGAAATAACCCGAGACTAGTGAAATATACACAAAACCATGGCCGACGGATATTTGGAAAAACGCTATGAAGAGGTCTTTGGCAAGGGTGCCAAGAAGACTGTAGTAAAACACACCTCGATTGAAACCCTCATGGAGAAAAACCGCAGTTATCGCGGTTATGACCAAAGCTTTGAGGTGAAGCGCGACATGCTGGAACGCATCGTGGCAGTGAACGCCAAAATCGCCTCGGCGAAAAACCAACAGGTGCTTCGTTTCAAACTTGTGACCAAAGAAACGGGCGCGGAAAACATTACGCAAAACATGAAACTGGGCGGCCTCTTGCCGGAACTGCATCTCCCCTACCCAGGCACCGAGCCCGAAGCTTTCATCATCATTTGCAGCACCGAGCCCGAAAGCAAGTTTGTGGACATCGACCTGGGTATTGCAGCCCAGAGCATATTGTTGAAAGCCACAGAAATGGGCTTGAACGGCATTATGATTGGTGCTTTCAACAAGGCGAAGATCACTGAAGCCTTCAATTTGCCTTACGAGCCGTTGTTGATTTTGGCCATCGGCAAAGGCAAGGAAAACATCAAGTTGCAACCTGTGGATGAAGGCGAAAAATTGGCCTATTACCGTGACGAAAATGGCGTTCAGTTTGTGCCTAAGATCCGGTGGGAACAGTTGATTATTGAATGATATCTCACGCAGAATACGCAGAACTATGTGAATCGCTATGCGACGCCAAACATGCGTCTGATAGGTTCAACGAGTTCTGCGAATTCTGCGTGAAAACAAATTCATTATTGCAGTTTAAACGTAATCGGCATCATGTAACTCACACGAACGGGCTTGCCTTCTTGTTTGCCAGGCTTCCATTTCGGCATAGCTTTGATGACACGGACAGCTTCTTCATCACAACCGCCGCCAATGCCACGTTTCACATCCACATTGGAAACGCTACCGTCTTTCTCGACAATAAAACTCACAAACACACGGCCTGAGATTCCCTTTTCCTGAGCTTCACTAGGATAAACAACATTTTTGGACACATAGTCCATCAGGGCATCTTCTCCACCTGGGTATTGAGGCATTTCTTCAACGATTTGATAAACACCATTTTTGTCGGGTGTCATGTCAGGATTGCTTGCTTTCTCCTATTTTACGGATTTTGCCGGCTGACCATCATCCAATTTGAAGAAAATCGGCATCATGTAATTGACGCGAACAGGTTTTCCTTTTTGCATGCCAGGTTTCCATTTTGGCATCTCTTTAATGACTCGAGCGGCTTCTTCATCGCAGCCGCCGCCGATGCCGCGCACAACTTTCACATTGGAAACGCTGCCGTCTTTCTCAATAACAAATCCTACAAACACTCGGCCTGAGATATTCTTATCCTTTGCTGCTTGGGGATATTTGATGTTTTCAGCCACATACTTCATCATGGCTTGTTCACCCCCTATATATTGAGGCATTTGTTCAACAATTTGATAGACAGTGTCTTCTTCGTATGTGGCTAAGTCAAACAGTTGTTCAAAAAGATGTACGGAGAGGGTGAACGGCTCGATGGTATAGGTAGACGTATCGCCTCTTCTTTCTGTTTCCGTGATGAAAAAATTGTTTCGCTGGGTTCCGTCAGCATCATAAGAGGTGACGGTCAGTTTTTTGCATGGCTCTCCTGACTCAGGTTGGAAACCATCCGAAGTCTCGAACTTGACATAGGAACCGTCATCGGAATAAATGAGTGTGTCTTTCAATTGCATGGGAGTGCCGTCATCATCAAAGATTTCGAACTGACCCATTTCAACAGTAATGGGTTTGTCGACGGCTTGGTTGCCGAGCTTTGTCGAAGCATCTTGTGCCGTCACTTTCGTGTTGGCAATCATTAGGATAGCCAGCACTGGCAATGTAGCCAAGAGCCTCCACCAGAGGCCCTTGGCCTTTTCGTTTCTTGTAATCATCTTGATTCGTTTTTTGGTAAGGATTAAACTGAAGTTATTGCTCATTCCGCTGAAGTCGACAGCCGTGCACTGCTGCAGGATCAGCATCATGTAGTTCTTTTTGTCAACACCAGTGGCCACCACGTCGCGGTCGGCTTGGTATTCGTGAAGGCTCTGCAACTCCTTCTTGTACAGATAAATAAAGGGATTGAACCATTGCAGGATCATCATCACCTCGGCGAAAAGGATGTCCCACGAATGGTGGTGCTCAATGTGGCTCATTTCGTGCCGCATGATGTCAGGATCCACATTTTCGTTGGGGAAAAAGGCATAACGGAAGAAAGAGAACGAACCTTGTTCGCGACCTGTGAATACTGCCGTACAACCATTCATTTTGCGCTTCGGCGAACGAATGATGAGCACCACGAGTCTCCCCAACTTGATGAGGAACAACAATGTCATCACACTGACACCTAATAGATAAATGCCGCCAATAACTTGCCACACACTGAAACGCGAAGGCGTGGCATTGGTGGTCACCGTCACTTCAGGCAAGACGGGCTGGCCGTCGGGCGTGACGATAACCTCATTGAGCATGATGCCGTTAAAAAGCTGTTGTTTCAAGGTCGCCATTTGAGGCACTTCAATTCCAGAGAGCAGACCGAGCAACGGCATGGCTAAGGCCAACAACATGCTCGTCAACAGAAAGAAGCGGTTGAAATGCAGGCGATTGCTGTTGCGGAACAACAGGCGATACACCAACCAAAGGACAGCAACGGTAGCTGCGATAGGCAGCAGATGACCGATGATTAATTCTTGTGCTTTCATGGCTTATTTCCTTTCTTCGGTTATGGCTTCGTCGATTACTTTTTTCAGGGCTTCCAGCTCTTCGAGGCTGAAGTTCTCCTTTTTGGCGAAGGCCGAAACGAGGTCTAAATAGGAATTGTTGAAATAGCGTTCCACCACGCTGCCGAGATAGCGCTGTGAGTATTCCTCCTTGCTGATGGCAGCCGAGTAACGGTTGGCGCGACAGAAGGTCTCGTGCTTCACGAAGCCTTTGTTTTCCAAGATCTTGATGACGGTCAGCACGGTGTTGTAGGCCGGCTTGGGTTCGGGGAAGGCCGCCATAATCTCGTTGGCGAAGCCCTGGCCGATACTCCAGATGACTTGCATTACTTGTTCCTCACCTTTGGTTAATTCTTTCATATTCATGGTTTTTATAATTAATCAATAACTGATGTTCATGGTTTTGTTGATTTGGATCAGTCGCATTCTTTCTTCGTCGGATAAGTTGAAATCGTTGTCGAGGAGAATGATCATCTCCATATCGGGTTTTTCCACAAGTTCCCAGGGAAAGCGCTCCAACAAGTTGTGCTCGGCGTCAAACTCATATAGTGCTTTCATTTTCGACAAGTCTGGCAACTCCAGCAGGTGGTTGAATCCCACCCCAAAGCGTTCGATGGAATCCATCTCCGTGATCCACTCTGGAATGAAATGCAACTCATTGTGATGAATATAGAAATACTTCAAGCGTTTCAGGTTGCGCAAGGTATCGGGAATTACCTCGATTCTGTTGAACGACAGGAAAAGCTGTTGCAGGTTGTCCATGTCGCCAATGAAATCAGGGATTTCTTTGATCTTATTCTTGTAGAAATCCAAATGCTTCAAATTCTTGAAACCTGCCAATTCCTGCGGGATGGTCTCAAACGCGTTGTCATAGAAAATCAAGTATCTGGTTTGTTTCAGCTCGGCAAACGACTTGGGCAAGGCACTGAGTTGGTTCTTTGACAGGTTCAGGCTTTCGCAACGAAGCACACCAACATTGTCTGGGAGTTTCTTGATGCCATTGCCCGCCAACAAGACGTCTTCTACCTTAGCCAAGCGGCGGATATCCCGTCTTTTCAAGTTCAGTTTGTTGAAATTCAAGTTGATTTCTTCAAGACTATCCAGCGAACTAATCCATCTGGGAATGTGTTTGATTTGGTTGCCTTCCAAATTCAATCTTTGCAGATGCTTGCAACGTTTGATGCTCGAAGGGATGCGGTCAAGACCACTATTGGTCAGTGAGAGTACCTCTATCTTATTGTCTTTTGGAATGTCAAGATATTGTATTTCGGCCCTGACTACTTCGAACACAACCGCCGTATCAGGAACATAAGTCACATACTTTGTGGGTTGGGTCACGCATGATGCGAATAATCCAATCACCATTAATACCATTAATAATATTATGTGACGTTTGATAGCCATTTTTGTTTGTCTTAACGCTGCAAATATAGATAACTTTTTGAATATACAACTAAAAAATTAGTTTATTTATTGTATTTTTCGGTATATTTTTTATATATTATTGATTTTCAATATGTTTTTACAGGATTTTTTTAGATTTCTTGCGATGCAATCCGATAATTCCATATTTTTTGAAAAAATCCGTTTCGTTTCACGAATTATTCCTATTTTTGCAGTCTCAATTGAGATGCCACTTTAGCTCAGTTGGTAGAGCAACGCATTCGTAATGCGTAGGTCGTTGGTTCGAGTCCGACATGTGGCTCAGGATAAAAAAGAAAAGGCTGACACGATGTGTCAGCCTTTTCTTTTTTGAGGTACCTGGCGGACTCGAACCGCCGTCCCCGGTTTTGCAGACCGATCCCTAACCACTCGGGCAAGGTACCCTTTAACTTCGTTGAAATGCTTTGCATTGACTAACGTCGAATCTGTGATTTCAGCGTAGCCAATCTTGCGAATTGCGGCTGCAAAGATACATCTTTTTTTGAACATACAAGGAATGCGTGAAATTTTTTATGCCAAGCCTCGTGCCGAAATCTTCAGCCAATTCCATGTGAACAACGCAGCAAAGAGCACAAAGCAGTATACGTAGAAGAGCTTCATGTCCTTATGCTGCAGATGGGTCATCGCATACGCCGCCATCAATACAAGCATGGGTATCGCCGGCTCGTGATAACGCTCTGAATTGGCAGCAAACGAAAACATGATGAGACCCAAATAAGACAATTCATAGGCTCCAATCAGGCTGAAATCACGCCATTTCCTCTGCCTGAAAGCGATCACGATGGCAAGCATCGCAAAAAAAGCCAAGAAATTCTTTAAATAGGTGCTTCCATGGATCATCTTGTTATGTTCGGGAGCTTTTTCGACCATTGGTGCCAATGGCAGCACGAACGCACCTGGCCATAGATATTTGTTTTGCGCCAATTCACAGTGTCTCATGCCTTCTTTCTCATATTTTTCGGTTTGGTAATTGATTTCCGTAAACCGAACTTTGTATATGATTTTCATCTCCCCTCCCACTTTGGTGAACAAAAAAACCAACAGTATTACGAATGTTGCCACTATTGTGATAATCCTGTTTCTTTTTTTGAAGAATTCCTTAGGTGAAAAAACAACGAACACAAGGAATGCAAATATCAAACACATGCCTATGATGGTCCTGAAACCAAAAGTCAAACCCGTCAATAGAATAGGACAAAGTATGTTCCAAACAGTATATTTCTTACTCCGGATAAGGTAATCCATGCGCTCGAGTGCCAAAACCGAGAGAAAGATCATCTCCATTTCTTTGGTATGGAGCCCCGCCATTTGGATGAAAATAGGCATAAAGACACACATCACGGCTGCCAAACGACCCGTCCGCTCTCCGAAAGTCCTTGTTCCCAGTCGATAGACAACAAGGCAGAGGTAGGCGCTCATCAAAGCCTTCAACAACCGAGGCGTCAGCAGGCTACGGCCAAATATGGAATAGATCAATGTCAACCAAAGCACATACCCTTGATCGGAATAACCCATGGTGTAGGCGTTGAGATATTTGAAAATATATGCAATTTGGCCATGACGAACACATTGTGAAAGATAGACCGCTGTCTTATGGTATCCCAGACTATCTGCAGCATGATATTCAAATGCAATGCCTGTCTGATAATAATAGTAATACGAAATCAACACAACATAAGCCACTCTGATAACAAGGGCTATCAAGAAAAGGGTCCAACGAAACCTTTTCTGTTCCATGTCTTTCCACCATGGATAAAAATAAAGGGTCATCAGGAAGAAAAACAGCACCTCTCCTACGCCCCATAAAATCCACTTTACCTGCAGCGCATGTTCACGAAATGCCACAGTGACCACAAGTAACGCCAACAAATAGACGCCGATGCCAAAGAGGGAGATGTGTCGAAGGAGTTTTTTTGTCATTGTGAGTAGCTTGAAAAACGAAGAGACGCAACATATTGCGTCTCTTCGTTATGTCATTAATCCATATAGAAAATGGGGCCGCCTTTTTTGTGTTTGGCGAAAACCTGCTTGCGCGTCATGATCTCACGAAGCTCTTGTGGGGTGATATCACCTACCTTTCTCAAATCAGCACGTTCCCAATAGTTCTCTTTCCATTCATGCATGAAACGGAATAAAGAATCGCTTGCGGTCAGTACGTTGCAGTCGTAACTCTCTGGGGCGCCCTCAATGGTTTCAAACTCAAAGTGCATAATTTGATTGATCGGATTATACTCATAATCAAACAACCAAAAAGCAACTGTGTCGGTATGATGGTCGCGTTGTATACCTATTGTATCAAAGAAATACAAATGATAACCCGTGGTAGTATCATAGGGATCGTAGGAAGAATCTTGATAAGTATCCTCGATGATTTCCCCATAATAATCTGTGTTCCAATGTTCTACTCTCATCACGCCAAATATCTTGTTGATAATGCCGTCAAAATCGAGTTTGTTTTGCGAAACAAAGACTGTGCGACGGATATGTCCTTTAGGAGAGGTGACCACGAAAGACGAACTTCTGAAGTCACTACCTTCCAAAGGTTCCACGGTCACGGTAATGGTGCCGTCTTTTTTCCCTGTCGTGGGAGTAACTGTATACCAAGTTGCATCGTCGTTCTGGGTAACGGTCCATTCACAATTGGCCGTAACTTCAATGGTTTTGGAGCCGGCTTCCAAGCCGAACCAAACGTCTTGGGTATTGACATGGAGGTCATCAGGGCCTTTGCAACCAACAAAACACATGGTTACCACGGCCAACAAAGCCGCCATAAGAAAATGGGTTCTTTTTTTCATATCGTATTATTTTAATTCGTCTGCAAAATTACATATAATTTTTCAATATCTGCCTTTTTTCTGTTTTGTCTTCTTGGAAGGTCTAGGTGTATCGGCAAGCATTTCAAAGTCCATCTTACGTTTGAAAAGGTCGACGGACTTAATGCGGACACGGACTTCATCGCCCAATTGGATGACACGACCTGTTTCCTCTCCTATGACCCTAAAGTTGTCATCATCGAGGTAATAATAATCCCCAGGGAGGTCTTCATAGCGTACCATACCCTCGCACTTGTTTCCCTTAAGCTCAACAAACAGACCCCATTTGCTGACGCCTGAAACCAAGCCCTCAAACACCTGCCCGATTTTATCCTGCAGGTATTCAGCTTGTTTGTATTTCACCGATTGGCGTTCCATTTCTTCGGCCTGCTTTTCCATTTCGCTGGCATGCACACACATTTCCTCATATTCTTTCTGGTTGACAGAACCTTGATTTTCAATCAGGTAGCGTTCAATTAATCGATGCACCATCAAATCGGGATAGCGTCGGATGGGAGAGGTAAAATGCGTGTAATAATCGAAAGCCAATCCATAATGGCCGATATTGTCGGTGGAATAAACAGCTTTAGCCATGGTGCGCACCGCAACCGTTTCGATAAGATTCTTCTCACCCTTGCCATCCACGTCTTCAAACAACTTGTTGTAAGAACGTACCAACGTATTTCGATTGCTTATGTCCATGGTATATCCAAGGCGCGAAAGCAACAATATGAATTTGTTGAGTTTCTCAGGGTTGGGCTCATCATGGACACGGTAAACAAACGTATAATTTTTCCATTTGCTGTCGGGCTTGCCAAAGGTCTCCGCAACGGTACGGTTGGCCAGCAACATGAAGTCCTCGATCAGTTCGTGCGATTCGTTTTGTACACGAACGTAGGTGTCAACGGGTTTTTTATTTTCATCAAGGATGAATTTTACCTCTTCCGTGTGGAAATTAATACTACCAGCTGCCATCCTTTTTTCACGAAGTTTTGTAGCCAAAGCATTGAATGTCAGTATCTCTTCCTTAAAGTCACCTTCTCCCCCTTCAATGATGGCTTGCACTTCCTCGTAGGTGTAACGACGACACGACTTGATGATGGTCTTTCCAATCCAATGATTGTATATCTTGGCTTCATCGTCCATCTCGAAAACGGCGGAAAAGGTTAACTTCTCCTCGTCGGGACGAAGTGAACATACGTTGTTGCACAACTTTTCAGGAAGCATAGGAATGGTGCGGTCGACAAGATACACAGAGGTGCCTCTTTCGAAAGCCTCTTTGTCGATGGCAGAGCCAACCCTGACATAATGCGACACATCAGCGATATGGACACCCAATTCCCAATGCCCGTTAGGCAGTTTCTGCAATGAGATGGCGTCGTCAAAATCCTTGGCATCCATCGGGTCGATGGTGACGGTGAACACTTTGCGGAAATCGCGACGCTTCCTGATTTCCTCGTTAGGGATTCTATCAGAAATTCTGTTGGCCTCCTTCTCCACTTCTTCAGGAAACTCTATCGGATAATCGTGAGTGGCAAGGATAGACTCCATTTCAACGTCGTTTTCTCCAGGCTTGCCCAACACGCGGGTAATCTCACCAAAGGGGTTGCCTGAGCCGTCGGGCCAGTCGACCAAATGGACAATCACTTTCTGACCGTCCTTGGCACCATGCAAATCTCCTCGTGGAATGAAAATGTCAACAGGCATCCAATCCACGTCGGGACGGACGTATACATATCCATGAGAGA
>JBGUNT010000034.1:0-36666 GCA_045117495.1 Candidatus Limimorpha sp.
GCTCCAAAACTTTGACCGTATTGACAGCCACCTGTGGGAAAAACTGGTCAATGACACAAGGCACAAATAAATTGACTTTCATCTTGGCGCTTATAATCGAACTTGCAAAAATACGGAATTTTTGTATTCAAAAGCAAATCCTATTATATTTTTATGGTTTTCAACTTAAAGCGTCACCAAAAAACGGGCATCGTCCCAGAAATGCGGATAGGATTTTTCCACCACTTCGGGATGGTCGAAAGCGACGAGGCCGAACAGCATGGAAAGCGGTGCCAGGGCCATCACGATGCGGTGGTCGTTGTGGGCGCAGAAACGCAGTGGCTGTTGGCCCAGTTTCGACAACTCGGCTTGCATGGCCTCTACCCTATCCGACTCTTTCAAGGCGAGGTTGTCGAGACCCGTGAAAACGGCATCCAGCTTCAATCCGGCGCAGGTTGCGGCCATGGTCGGATAGAGGTCGGGATGTTGGGAAAAATCGAAGTGTAAGGGCTGTTTTTCGAAAGGGATTTTTCGCAAGACAACGTCGTCGCCTTCAATAAAAGTGCCGACGCCGAGTTGGCTCATCCATTCGGCGATGATGGCGTCGCCTTGATAATTGGGACGGCCCTTCGACAGGCTCAGGGACCTTAACCTTATCTCACATTCCTCACTAAACGCCGCCATCTCATACCAATAGGAGGCTGCGGTCCAATCCGGTTCGATGGTAAAAGGCTGTTGTTGATAAGGTTGTGGTTTTACGGCGACCGTCTTGCCGTGTCGCTCAGCATGCGCCGAAAAATGCCGCATGAGGGCGAGGGTCATGTCGAGATAAGGCAAGGAATTGAGCTCGCCGAGCAGTTCAAGCTCCAAGCCCTTGGGAAACATCGGTGCTGCCAACACTAATGATGAAGCAAACTGGCTGCTTTGGCTCATATCGACCGAGGTTTTGCCTCCCGACAGCGCCTTGCCATGAATACGCAGCGGCAGGCAACCCTCTTTTTCAACGTATTGAATGTCAGCACCTAATCTTCTCAATGCTTCCACCAGCGGGGCCATAGGGCGTTGCTTCATGCGTTCCGTGCCTGTCAGGAGCCAGTCGCCTTCAAGGCAGGCCAGGTAGGTCGTCATGAAACGCGCCGCCGTGCCACAGTCGGCAATGTCAATGGTTTGAGGATTGTCTTCTATGTCATTCCTGAAGGAATCTATAGAAGACAATCCTTGTAATTCACGGTTCAATAATCTCGTATCACTTGAATCCGACAGGTTCTGGAAATCAGGTTCAAAGCCACCATACGCAGCAATCATCAGGGCGCGGTTGCTTTCGCTCTTGCTGGCGGGCAGGGTGATCGCTCCAAAACGGACCACCTTTCCACTTTTCATCGTCATGGCGGACTGCGATCCGCCATCTCCCGAGCATGAAGACTTATTCCTTTCTCTCGGGAGATTGCGGGTCTGCGCCCGCAATGACGGCAAAGGGGTCGAGTCAATAGTTACAGCGCACATTCCCTATTACATATTCAAGTGATTGTTCGATGGTGTCTACATCGATTTCCGCATCCCAAACAGGCTTACCAACCGCTTCAAGCAAAACGAATTGCGGCTTTTCGCCATGGTTTTTCTTGTCGTGGACGAGATAAGCCATGATGGGCTCTATATCGTTTCCCGAAAGAGTGATTTCCACTTCTGAAAGCAGCATGGGCAACCGTTTTTCATAGTCCTGCAGCACTTTTTCATCGAGGCCGCATTGTTTCATGGAGAGCCACAAGGCTCCTGCCATGCCCAAGGCCACCGCTTCGCCATGCAGCAGAGGGCACTCCGTTGTCAAACAATGGCTTTCGATGGCATGGCCTAAGGTATGGCCGAAGTTCAGAATCTTGCGCAAGCCTTGCTCCGTCGGGTCTTTTGCAACTATTTCCCGCTTGATTTCGCCTGCACGCAAAATGTGATCCTGGTAATTCTCAAGATTGGCCGCCAACAGCTTGGCATCGGCTATGAAGCCATATTTCAACATCTCAGCCAAGCCAGAGAGGATTTCCCTTCGAGGCAGTGTTGACAAAAACACAGGGTCGACCAACACCTCCTCCGCCTCGGCGAAAGTTCCGATTTGGTTTTTGGCACCGCCAAAGTCGATGCCCGTCTTCCCTCCTATCGCCGCATCCACCATGGCGAGCAAGGTGGTCGGCACATTGACGAAACGGATGCCACGCTTGTAGGTGGACGCTGCAAAGCCGCCCAAGTCGGTAATCACACCGCCTCCAAGATTGATTAACAATGCGTTACGGTCGGCGTGATGGCGCATCAAAGATTTCCATATACGTTGGACGGTTTGCAGGGTTTTGTGCTGTTCGCCCGGCTTGATGACGATGTCGATGGCCGATTCGCAATGCAGCCAATGGGCCGCCTCGGGCAGCCAAAACGGGGCGACGTTTTCATCGGTGAGGATGAAGACTTGGGAGGCATTGGTTATTATTGTTTTCAGTCTTTCGTTCATTTCATGACACATTTCACTGTTTAGCCCTCATTGCGGGCTTGACCCGCAATCCCCAGCGCAAAAGGATTACTCTTCGCGCTTAGGGGATGGCGGATCCTTGTCCGCCATGAGGGCAAAGGCTCGGATTTAGTATTCCCATTTCATTATCAGCAATCATTCTCCAACCACTTGACAAAGAATCACCCGTTCGTCATCCGTTTCGCCGTGCTGTATATCCACGCGGATGTACTTTTCGGGTAGCAATGGCTCGATCATCTCAGGCCACTCGATAAGACAGAGGTTGCCGCTGTCGAAATAGTTCTCAAAACCGATGTCGTAGGCTTCCTCCAACTTCTTAATACGATAGAAGTCAAAATGATAGACAGATTCCCCTTCCTCTGTCACATATTCATTGACGATGGCGAAAGTCGGGCTGTTCACCTCATCGGTGACGCCCATGCGGTGGCACAGGTTCTTGATGAGTGTGGTCTTGCCTGCGCCCATTGCGCCGTAAAAGGCGATGACGTCGGCCTCATCACGTAAGGAAAGCAAGTACTCGGAAACCTCGGACAGTTGCTCCACGCTGGAAATATGGAATTCTTTAGAATTCATTTCATTGGGTTTTACGCTGCAAAGATAATAATTTTTCGTTCGTTTACGTCATTGCGAGGAGGAACGACGAAGCAATCCAGGTGTATGGTTTTTTATCTGGATTGCTTCGTTCCTCGCAATGACGCAAAGCGACAACAAGATACTGCATCGCTTTGCTTGCAGTTACATGAAGCGACGACATGAATGTCGGAGATCGCGGATCAAGTCCGCGATGACTCTAAAGGGTGAAAAGGATCCCGCCGCGGCGGGATCCTTTTCACTTCGCCGTTAAATGCGTCACCGGAATCAGCATTTCGCTCATGGAGATGCCGCCGTGCTGGAAGGTGTTGCGGTAGTAACTGACGTAATAGTTGTAGTTGTTTGGGTAGGCGAAGAAGTCGCTCTCGCCGGCGAAGACGAAGGTCGTGCTGAGGTTGGCCTTCGGCAGGAAGATCTTCTCAGGGTCTTTCACCTCGAAGACTTCCTTCGGGTTGTATTTCAGGTTCTTGCCGTACTTGTAGCGCAGGTTGGTGTTCACTTCGCGGTCGCCCAGGATACGGACGGGTTTTTCGACGTAGGTGGAGCCATGGTCGGTGGTGATGATCATGTCGCAGCCCTTCTCGGCGATGAAGCGCATCATGTCGAAGAGGCTGGAGTGCTCGAACCACGAGTACATCAGCGAGCGGTAGGCTTCCTCGTCGTCGGCCAGCTCGCGGATGATTTCCATCTCGGTGCGGGCGTGCGAGAGCATGTCTACAAAGTTGTAGACGATGACATTCAGCTTGTTAGGCATCAGATTGGACATCTGTTCGAAGAGTTTCTTGCCTGCCTGTAGGTTCAACACCTTATTATAAGAGTACTTAATGCTCTTGCCAAAACGTTTTAGCTGTTCGCCGAGAAGTTCGCCCTCGAATTGGTTTTTGGTGCCTTCCTCGTCTTCATCTACCCACCATTTCGGATAACGACGACGAATTTCCAAGGGCATCAGTCCGGCAAAGAGGGAGTTGCGGGCGTATTGAGTGGTGGTAGGCAGAATGCTGTAATAAATATCATCGGCCTCCACGCGGAAATAGGTTTCAATGAGCGGCTGGATCGCCTTCCACTGGTCGTAGCGCAAGTTGTCGATGACGATGAGGAACAGCGGTTTGTCGCTGTCGTCAAGGCGTGGAAGCACCTTGTCGCGCACAACAGTGTGCGACATGACGGGTTTTTCCGACTTGCCTTGGATCCAGTCCGTGTAATTGCGCTCGATATAGCGTGTGAACTGCGTGTTGGCTTCCTGCTTTTGGTCGGCGAGGATGCCTTTGATGCCCTCGTCGGTCGACTTTTGCAGCTCCAGTTCCCAGCGTACCAGGTTCTTATAGAGGTCAACCCACTCGTCGAAGTTCAGGTTGTTGTTGAGGTCCATGCTGATTTTGCGGAACTCCTGCTGGTAGCCCATCGTCGACTTCTCGTCGCGGAGTTTCTTGTTCTCGAGGTTGCGTTTCAAAGAAAGCAGTATCTGGTTCGGGTTGACGGGTTTGATGAGGTAATCGGCTATGTTGGAGCCGATGGCATCCTCCATGATGCGTTCCTCCTCACTCTTGGTGATCATCACCACGGGGAGGTTGGGGTATTCTCGCTTGATGACTTCGAGCGCCTCGATGCCCGAGATACCTGGCATCTGCTCATCCAAAAATACAATATCGAAATGGCGTTGGCGTACAAGGTCGATGGCATCGGAGCCGTTGTTGGCCGTCACTACTTCATAGCCTTTCTGTTCCAAAAACATGATATGGGGCTTCAGGAGATCGATCTCATCGTCGGCCCAAAGAATTGTGGTTTTGTCCATAGATTATAGGTTTATGGATATGAAACGCGAAAATAAGGGTTTTGTTTTACAGGGATGAACTTTTTTGGGATTCCCTTCGGGAATGGAGTGCTAGTGGTGTGTGTGTTGCGGCGGCAAGTAGCGCTTACAAACCTTAAGTTGTCACAAGCCGCCGCTGTTCGATTAAACGATATTCTCCATTCCCGAAGGGAATCCCAGCTTTTCGAAAAAAAAGCATTACTTTTGCAGCAAATTTTGCGGCAAATGGCAACAATCCCAAACAAAAAGAAAATCTTCAACGACCCCATCTATGGCTTCGTCAGTATTCCCGACGAACTGCATTTTGACATCATAGAACACCCTTATTTCCAGCGTCTTAGACGCATCAAACAGGTCAGCATGACCAACTTGGTGTATCCAGGCGCCAACCATACGCGTTTTGCCCACAGTCTCGGCGCCATGCATCTGATGCGGCGTGCCATCCAGCTGTTGCGTGGCAAGGGTTATGAAATCACCGACGAGGAGCTGGAGGCCGCCTCGCTGGCCATCTTGCTCCATGACAGCGGCCACGGGCCGTTTTCGCATACCTTGGAAAACAGCATCGTTCACGGAATTACCCATGAGGAGCTCTCGTTGAAGGTAATGCAGAAGTTCAACGAGATCCATGAGGGACGCTTGGACATGGCCATCGAAATCTTTACTGGCAAATACTTCAAGGGATTTCTTACAAAACTCATTTCCAGCCAGTTGGATGTCGACCGCATCGACTACCTGAAACGTGACAGTTACTTCAGCGGCGTAGCCGAAGGCAGCGTGAACGCAGAGCGCCTGTTAGAGATGATGGAAGTCGTCGACAACGACTTGGCCATCGAGGCCAAGGGCATCTATTCGGTGGAGAGTTTCATCGTGGCGCGGCGTATCATGTACTGGCAGGTGTATATGCACAAGGCAGTGTTGAGCGCTGAGTACATGCTACGCAACATCTTGAAACGCGCCAAGATGCTCAGCCAGGAACGCGACTTGTTTGCCACCCCTGCCCTGTCGTTCTTCCTCAAGAACCAAGACGCCGTCCATGACTTCGACGCCGATGAAGTCCTTGACCGCTTCTGCCAACTCGACGATTACGATGTGATGACCGCCGTGAAAGCCTGGCGCGACGATGAAGACCGCGTGCTTTCGGAGCTTTGCAGACGGTTAACTGACAGGCATTTATTTAAAATCGAGATGCGCGAAGGTGAGTTTGACCCGAACTACATTGAGACCTTACGAAACAAAATTGCAGCGTATTACGGCTGGACCAAAGAAGAGGCTGACTTCGCGCTGTTGCAGGGTGTTTCGTCGAACCACGCCTATCATCCCAAGAAGCCTGCCATCAACATCCTTTATAAGGACGGCACCCTGAAAGACATCAGCGAGGCCTCTGACCAGCTGAACATTTCGGTGCTCTCACAACCGGTGGTGAAGCACTTCATTTGCTATCCGAAGGAGTTGATCCTATAACTCATGAGATTGACTACATCGAAATCTTTGATTCAGCGTAGCTAATCTTCGATTTGCGGATCAAGTCCGCAATGACGGTGCGCGATAGACTCAAGAGATTGCGGATCAAGTCCGCAATGACGGTTCGCGGTCTAGGGTATTCAATATAACGCTCTATTAGGAATGCTTAGTCCAAAAAAAACATACAACAAACCCCACGCAAGGGAGTCATTGCGGGCGAAAGACCCGCTATCTCCGACACGAAACGACAATAACAACACATCATGCCATGTCAAAACAAGGATACGTCTACTTATTAGCAAACAAACGCAATACCACTTTATACTTAGGCGTCACTAATGACTTAAAAAGAAGGGTCGCCGAGCATAAACTCCATATTAATAGCGGGTTTAGCGACAAATACAATACCGAGAAACTCGTTTATTATGAAATCCATGAGCATATTTACGATGCAATTCAACGTGAGAAGCAACTGAAGAAATGGCGTAGAGAATGGAAGGATGCTTTAATAAACGAGTTTAATCCCGAATGGAACGACCTCGCAGAAACGATTGGCGTAGACGACGAGTATATTCAGTCGGTTAAAGAGCATTATGAGGAAAGGGATTCTGCAAAAGCGATGTCCAAGGGCACACGGGATTGCGGATCAAGTCCGCAATGACGGTTCATGGTAGAGACTCATGAGATTGCGGATCAAGTCCGCAATGACGGTTCGCGGTATAATGTATTCATAAAGCACAATAGCCTTACCCTATACCTAAACAAAACGACACACTCTCACCAATGGGAGTCATTGCGGGCGACAGACCCGCAATCTCCAATACTATACGACACACTCAGGCAAATCGACAATGCATAATGATAGTTCTATGGCTCATGAGATTGCGGATCAAGTCCGCAATGACGGGCACGGTAGACTCATGAGATTGCGGATCATGTCCGCAATGACTTTTCCCAGTCTAGTGTATTGAAAAAGCGTTGTTTTCGGATGTCCTTAACCCAAGCCCCACCTATAATACGACACACTCCCACCAAGGGGAGTCATTGCGGGCGACAGACCCGCAATCTCCGACACGAAACGACACACTAACAACGCAGAGGGTTGGTACTAAAGATTGGGAGATTGCGGATCAAGTCCGCAATGACGGTGCACGGTAGACTCATGAGATTGCGGATCAAGTCCGCAATGACTGTCCAGGCTAGTGTCTCTGGTTCATTGCCTTGGCACGGCGCTTCGAGTCCTCCATGACTTCCAAGGCTTGCTGTTGCAAGAAACGCTCTTCCTCCGTTTCCGGCTCAAGGGTGATGCCGTGCGGACGGGAATGGTGGTTTTCGTCCAAATACGAGAAAGTGGCGAAGCCGTCGGCGGCAATCTTTTCGGGCTCGCGGCTGCGGTACATCTTCGTGTAGACCGTCAGCGTACTACGACCCACCGAGATGACCTTGCTCTCGAACGTGACAATGTCGCCAGCAAAGATCGGGAACTTGAAATCTATGCCGTGGAGCACAAGTAGGACCGTATCCTTAGTGTCAACATACTGCGCTACAGCGAAATAAGAACTCTCTAAAAAGTACTCCGAGCAACGGCCAGCGAAGAAGGTCTGGTGGTGGTTGAGGTCGGCGAGTTTGATCAGTCTTTGGGAATAGGTTGCTTTCATATTTAGTTGTTCAGTTATTCAGTTGTTCAGTTTTCAGTTGACGCTCGCGTCATTGCGAGGAACAAAGCAATCCAGAAATGTAGCTCTTTTCTAGATTGCTTCGTCGTTCCTCCTCGCAATGACGCAAAGCGTGTTCATATCATTCTATTTTAATTTTTAATCCATCGTAGGCGAGCATCATGCCTTCGGGCAGCTCGCGGTTGACTTCGGCGGCGAGACCCATGCTGTGGCTGCAATGCGTGAACCAAGTCTTCTTCGCCCCTACCCTTTTTGATATTTCAATCGCCTCGTCCAAGGTGAGATGCGAATAGTGCTTTTTCTTTTGCAAGGCCTCAATAATCAGATATTCAACGCCTTGTAGCTTTGCAATGGCTTCTTCGGAAATCTCACTCAGGTCAGTGACGTAAGCAAAGTTGCCGATGCGGAACGCATAGCAAGTCAGCGTAAAATGCTTCAGTTTTATAGGCTCGATATGCAGGTCGCCGAGGTCGAAAGGCGTTTCGTCGAGGCGACGGATGTCGTAGGTCGGGGCCCCAGGATAAGGATGTTCGTCGAAGGCGTAGGAATACTCGCGTTTCAGTTCTGGCAAGGCAGTGTCGGCCACATAAATCGTCATGGGCTTTTTCTGCATGAAGATGTAGGGCCGCAAGTCGTCGAGGCCTCCGATGTGGTCCTTGTGCTCGTGCGAAATCAAGACTGCATCGAGCTTGGTGACGTTTTCGCGCAACATCTGTTGGCGGAAGTCGGGACCGGCATCCACCGCCACCGTCACCGCCTCGGTCTGAATCAAAATGGAAGTTCGAAGCCGTCTGTCACGGGGATCCTTGGATCGACACACAGGGCAAGTGCATCCAATGACGGGCACACCTTGCGAGGTTCCACTACCTAAAACAGTGATAATCATTGCTATCAAATCAAATTAAAAATGTCAAACCCATAGGTTTAACCTACGAAAAACCAAAACGCAAAAATAATGTTTTTCGAAGAAAAAAGACACGCTATTTCGCAAAATAAACTACTTTTGCGCCATGAATGTATTCTCAAAACTAAGAAACAGGTCGTTAAACCGTGCCCTTGACCAGTTTCTCGCTGAAAAGCAGGCATCTAAAATGCCTAATATTCAGCGGATTAATTCGCTTTTAATTATTCTAGACGAAAGCGACAAAAGCATCGTCAAGAGCATCGAAAACAGCGCAAAAGGCTTGTTTAACACAAACCGTTGCGGTTTCGTGATTCTCTGCAACGAGATGTCGGACAACATCCTGCAGAGCGACCTTTACAACGAGATCACGCCCAAGGACTTCGGTTTCATGAGTGTGTTGAAGCCCGAAAAGCACGAGTATCTCCGCAAGCTTCCTTCGAGCAACATGATCGTCAACATGGCTGCCAAAAACACGGGCATCAGCGACTACATCTGCTCCCTTCCCAAGTCCGATTTCAGGGTCAGCTTCCAACAAAGCGACTATGTGAAGATCTACGACCTGGTAATCGAAAATCCGAGAGCTACTGACCCGGTTTCGAACATTCACGTTCTATACAATTATCTGAAAGCCCTTGTGGGCCCGCAATCAACACAAAACCCATACTAATAAATGAAAAACAATCCATTTAGAGGCACTGGCATTGCCTTGATTACCCCTTTTACGGCGGACCATTCCGTTGACACCGACGCCTTGACGAGCATCGTCAACCACGTCATTGACAACGGTGCCGATTTTCTGGTCATCTTAGGCACCACCTCTGAAGCCCCCACCCTCACCCCAGAAGAGAAAAAACTGGTTATCAGCACCATATTAAAGGCCAACAACGGCCGTCTTCCCGCCTTGCTCGGCATGGGTGGCAACAACACACAAGCCGTCATCGAAGCCATCAAAACGCAAGACTTTACGGGCATCCAAGGCATCTTGAGCGTTGTACCTTTCTATAACAAGCCCAACCAGCGTGGCATGAAAGCCCACTTCGAGGCCATCGCCGATGCCAGCCCCGTGCCCGTCGTTGTCTACAACGTTCCTGGACGCGTTGGCGTCAACCTGCAAGCAGCCACTTGCGTGGAGCTGGCCAAGCACCCCAATATCATCGCCGTCAAGGAAGCCTCTGGCAACCTTCAGCAGATCATGGAGATTTTGCGTGACAAACCCGCTGACTTCGACGTGCTTTCGGGCGACGACGGCATCACCCAGCCCTTGATGGCCCTTGGCGCAACAGGCGTCATCTCAGTGGCCGCCAATGCCTACACGAGCCAATTCAGCCGGATGATGAAGGCACAGAAGGAAGGTAAGACTGACGAAGCCTTGCGCCTGCACTACGCCATGCTCCGCATGAATCAACTCATCTTCGCCGACGGCAACCCGGCGGGTATCAAGTGCCTGATGAGTCACATGGGACTTTGCCAAAACGTGCTACGCCTTCCATTAGTGAGCGCCAACGAAAAGGTGGAGTCCGACATTATTGAAGAATGGAAAGAATTAAAGAACAAATAAAAAAATGAAAATTTTACGTTATTTTATCCTCATTTTGGCCACTGTGATCAGTGGCAGCGTTTTTGCTCAAAAGAATCAACAAGAAATGAAACAACTCATGCAAGAGCGCAACGAGTATTATTTTACTTTTAACCTGAACGGCAACGACGATTTAAATGCCATCGCTCGTACCATCTCGGTGGATCGCGTCGACGGCACTTTGGTTACCGCCTATGCCAACAGCAAGGAATTCGCCCGTTTCCAAAAGCTTGGATACGAAATCACACTGCAGACACCTCCTTCGCTGCGCAAGGAAGTCGCCATGTGGGATGGTGCCAACCGTGCTGCCTACGACTGGGATGCCTACCCGACCTACGAAGCCTACGAAGCCATGATGTACCAATTCGGCATCGACCACCCAGACAAGTGTGAAATCATCACTTTAGGGACCTTGCCGAGCGGCAGGAAAATCCTGATTGCCCACCTCAACAACGGAACAAGCGAAGGCAAACCAAAGTTCCTCTACACCAGCACCATTCACGGTGACGAAACCACTGGATGGATCCTGATGCTTCGCCTCATCGACTACCTATTAGAAAACCCGAATGAGCCTGAAGTGCAAAACGTGATGGACAACATCGACCTTTACGTTGGCCCGAATACCAACCCCGACGGCACCTATCATGCCGGCAACAACAACGTAAATGGTGCCACTCGTTACAACGCAAACGGCATCGACATGAATCGCAACTACCCCGACCCCAACAGCGGTCCACACCCCGACGGAAATCCATACGAGGCCGAAACAGAGTGGTTCATGCAATTTGCCCAGGACACCCCCTTTGTGATGGGTGCCAACTACCACGGCGGCGCCGAGGTGATGAACTATCCTTGGGACAACACCTATACCCTCCATGCCGATGATGCTTGGTACCAGCTTATCTGCCATGAATATGCCGACCTCACCCACCAAGTGAACCCCAACTATATGACCGACTACAACAACGGCATCACCAATGGCGCTCAATGGTATATGATTGGCGGCGGCCGCCAAGACTACATGAATGGCTACGCCCAGTGTCGTGAGGTTACCATCGAATGCTCCAACACGAAGCTGCCCAATGGCAACCAGCTGCCCAACTTCTGGAACATCAACAAAAACTCCATCTTCGCCTTCATGAACCAATGCCTTTATGGCATCCATGGCACCGTAACCGATGCTGCCAACAACCAGCCGCTCAACGCCACCATCACCATCGCAGACCACGACAACGCGTTTTCCATCGTTGAAAGCCATCTGCCGGCAGGCGACTACCATCGTCCCATCAAAGGCGGCACCTACGACGTGACCTTCGCCTGCAACGGCTATTATCCACAGACACACACCATCACCGTCGCTGACGGCGAAACCGTCACCTTCGACGTGCAACTCGAAGCTGGCGAGGGCCTGATCCCAGACTTCAGCGCCGATTTGACCAGCGTATCGCTCGGTGGCAGCGCCAACTTCACCGACAACACCTGGGGCGCCAACCTCGTCAGCTGGGAATGGTCCTTCGAAGGCGGCGAGCCAGCCATTTCGAACGAGCAGAATCCCATGGGCATTACTTATAACCAAATCGGCACCTACGACGTCACGCTGACCGTCACCAACGCCGAAGGACAGACCGAGAGCATCACCAAGCACGACTACATCACCGTAAGCGAAGCTTACAACATGTTCAACGGCACCATCACCACCTGCAACGCCCTATTCTATGACGACGGCGGCCCACAAGGCAACTACAGCGACCGTAAGGATTACATCATGACCTTCATGCCGGCAACGCCTGACGCCATGATTGAAGCCATCTTCACCGAATTCAGCACAGAGGGCGGGTGGGACTACATGTACGTCTACGACGGCACCAGCACCTCCGACACGCAGATTGGACGTTATTCGGGCAACAGCTCACCCGGCACCATCACCGCCACCAACGCCCAAGGTGCGCTGACCTTCCATTTCATCTCCGACCAATATACCAACGCCTCCGGTTGGGTGGCCACGATACATTGCACCGGCACATTCGAGCCCATGATCATTGGTGTTACCGCCAACCCTGAAACCGTCAATGAAGGCGAAAGCAGCCAACTCGAAGCCATCGTGATGGGCGGCGCGGGCAACTACACATACCATTGGGAGCCCGTCGAAACCCTTGACGATCCAACCATTTGCTGCCCCATTGCCACTCCCGTCGACTCTGAGACCATCTACAAAGTGGAAGTGACCGATGCAGTTGGCAATACAGTTTCGGGTGAAGTGACCGTCACCATTAGGAACTGGTCGGTGCAGGAAAACGACCAGGAAGCCCATGTCTACCCCAACCCCAGTAACGGTGATTTCACCATCAACGTCATGGGACAATACAACTTCACGATGATCAACAGTCTTGGGCAAGTCGTTCTTTCGGATGTTTGCGAAGGCAAGATTCTGGTCAACACCCAAAGTTTACGCCAAGGCGTATATTTCCTCTACATCAAGGGTGAACAAGGCACCTTTGTTGAAAAAATCGTCATAAATAAATAAGGCGCGAATCCATCGGGGACATGAGGCAACCCAAGCCCATGTCCCCTTTTTTGTCTCAAAACAATAACTACATAAAGCGATAATTATGAAAAGGTTACACTTTTCGCTTTTGATATTGGTGCTGATAACATGCAAGATGGCAAGGCCTCAAAGCAGCCCACAAGACTTGCAACAGCTCATGCGAAACCGTGAAGAATACTACTTCACCCTGACGTTACAGCGACCCGAAGAAGTCCAAACCATCAGCGACATTTGTTCCGTGGCTGGCACAGATGGTGTAACCGTTGTTTGCTTTGCCAACCCAAACGAATTCGAGCATATACTTGCGCTTGGTTATCAACCACAATTGCAGATGCCCCCGTCGCTTCTCGAGAAGCCTGCCATGTGGGATGGCAGCCACCGTGAAGCCTACGACTGGGACGCCTACCCGACCTACGAAGCCTATGAAAACATGATGCAGTCGTTTGCCGTCGAGCATCCCGAACGCTGTTCCTATTTCGAACTCGGCACCTTGGATAGTGGCCGAAAGCTCATGTTTTGCCGGATCAACAACGGGCATCCCGAAGGTAAGCCCAGGTTACTATACACCTCCACCATGCATGGCAACGAGACCACAGGCTTCATGCTGATGCTTCGCCTTATCGACGAACTATGCAACAGCAGCGATGCCCGCATAGTCAACCTTGTCAACAACCTAGACATCTTCATCTGTCCCAACACCAACCCCGACGGCACCTATTACGCCGGCAACCACACCGTGGAAGGCTCGCGGCGCGGCAACGCCAACAACGTAGACCTCAACCGTAATTATCGCGACTTCGACAAAGGCCCGCACCCCGATGGCGAGTGGTGTTATCAAGACGAAACACGTTGGCTAATGGACTTAGCACAGGATTACAAGTTCACCATGGCCGCCAATTTCCACACTGGTTCAGAGGTGGTTAACTATCCTTGGGACACACATCCCTCGCTCCATGCCGACGATGCCTGGTGGAAGCTGGTCTGCCACGAATATGCCGACCAATGCCACGAGTTGAATCCCGATTACATGAACATGCCACATCAATATGCAGAAAACGGCATTATCAACGGCTATTTGTGGTACACCATCTCGGGCAGTCGCCAAGACTACATGAACTACTACGCCCAATGCCGTGAGATGACGGTTGAGACCTCCAACGCCTATGTCCCCAACGCCACGACGATGCCCATGTATTGGAATTACAACCATAACAGCCTTTTAAGTTACATGGAGCAATGCCTCAATGGCATCCATGGCATTGTTACGGATGCCGAGACAGGTGAGCCTATCGAGGCCACTATCAGCATAGAAGAGCACGACCATCATGGCTCTGAAGTCAGCTCGCATCTGCCGGCAGGCGACTATCATCGTCCCATCAAAGGAGGCTCCTATCGTGTCACCTACTCCGCCTATGGATACGTGCCACAAACCATTACAATAAATATAAGCGACCACGAAACCGTCACGCAAGATGTGCAACTGACGCCTGAGCTAGGAACGCCTTTGATGGCCGACTTCGAGGCCGAGTTGGAACTCGTCACGACAGGCACTCCAGTACAATTCAGAGACCACAGCGAAGGATTACGTATCGTCAGCTGGTTGTGGGAATTTGAAAACGGAACACCTGCCACCTCTACAGAACGCAACCCCATAGTAACCTATGAAACGCCAGGACTGTTTGGGGTCACGCTGACAGTCACCGACGCCTATGGGCAAAGCCACACCCATACCCAAAACGAGTTCATCGACGTCTATCATCCCATCCCTATCCACAATAGCGACATAACACTCAACGATTGCAAAGGCCTGTTTCTCCCTTCTAGCGGTGACTGCGGACACTATAATGACAATGAAAATTACAAAATGACCGTCAGGCCTGAATCGGACGGCCAAAAGATCAGCGTTAAATTCTTGGCTTTCAAGACCCAGCCCACAACCGATATGCTCAGCATTTATGATGGCACCACAAGCAGCGCCCCGCTGATTGGCGCCTATTCCGGAAACCAAGCCCCCGATAGCATCGTTGCAACCAATCCCGATGGAGCTTTGACCTTCGCCTTCGTTTCCGATGGCCATTTCAGCTATTTCGGCTGGGCAGCCACGTTGACCTGTATCGGCGAATCTTCGGTTGAAGAAAGCAACGGGAGGCACGCTCTTGTCTATCCCAACCCCTGCAAAAGCAGCGTTACCGTCGTGTCAAAAGGCAACATGAGCTATGAACTGTTCAACAGCATGGGGCAAGCCCTCCTCGCAAACACTGCAAAAGACAAGGCCCAAATCAGCACCATCGGCATGAAGCCTGGTCTTTACTTCTTAAGAATCAACAGCGAAAGCGGAATGCAGGTAGAAAAACTCATTATTGAAAAATAATAGAGAAAAACCCTCGTTTATAACACAAAATTGAGTAATTTTGCAGCTCGATGAAAAATAGACTTTTGATATTAGCATTGTTGGGTCTCATAACCTTCACTTCATGCGACAATTTCAACCGTCTGGTGAAAAGCACCGACAATGAGATGAAATACGAAGTGGCCATGGACTATTATGACAGGCAGGATTACAACCATGCCCTGCAGTTGTTTGACCTCCTTCAGGCCTCGTTCCGCAACACGCCCAAAGGAGAGCAGATCACCTATCGGACGGCCATGTGCTATTACCTTCAGGACGATTATGACATCGCCTCCTATTACTTCAACAAGTTCGTGCAGACCTATCCATTTTCAGCCAAAGCTGAAAACGCCGCTTTTTTGAGCGCCTACTGCAATTACCTCAACTCACCCCAGCTCGAGCTCGACCAAACCAACACATACGATGCCATCAAACAGCTGAACAGCTTCATTGAAAAGTATCCCCAAAGCGACAGTCTGAACCGTGCCAAGGAGTTGCTTGGCAACCTGAACGACAAGCTTGAAGAGAAAGATTACCACATCTGCCGTCTCTTCTATCGCATGGAGAACTACAATGCTGCCATCACCTCTTTCGAGAACCTGCTCAAGAAATATCCCAACACCAAGCATCGCGAGGAGATCCTCTTCGACTTGGCCAAGACATATTACGACTATGCCGAAAACAGCATCGCCTCGAAACAGCGTGAACGCTATGAGTCGTGCATTGAGCATTGCAACACTTTGAGCCACCTATACCCTGAAAGCAAGTTCATCAGCAGTACGCAAAGCATTTCAGAGAAAGCAAGAAAGAAATTAGAAAACATCAAATAACAATGGATTTCAAGAAGATTAAAACCGAAACAACCGTGGTCACTCGTCAGAAGGACCAGTTTTACAAAGGCACAGGCAACATCTATGAGACAGTGGCTATCCTGTCGATCAGAGCCAATCAAATTGCCAGCATGATGAAGGAAGAACTCAATGAAAAAATCGAGTCCTTTGCCTCCACCACCAACGACAGCCTCGAGGAAGTGTTCGAAAACAGGGAACAGATCGAGATCGCCAAGTTCTACGAGCGTCTTCCGAAACCTACCTTGATTGCCATCCACGAATTCCTGCACGACCAGATTTATTTCCGCAATCCTGCCAAAGAAGAACAAGACGCATTCTGAACCTAACAAGCCATGAAAAGGATCAACATCTTTCTTCTCGGACTCTGCTGCCTCATCGGCTTGAAGTTCTCTTGGGCCCAAGAGCTGAAGTGTGATGTCCGTGTCAACGCCAGCCAAGTGGCAGGTACCGACAAGACCGTCTACGACAACCTGCAGACCGCCTTGTATGAGTTCCTCAACAATACCAAGTTCACCGACATCAACTTCAAGCAAAACGAGAAGATCGAATGTTCCATCCTGCTCAACATCAAGGAAAGGTCAGGGACGGAGAATTTTGCTGCCGACATCAACATAGCCTTGCGCCGACCTGTCTACAAGTCGAGCTACAACACTCCTTTGTTTAACTACATTGACACCAAGTTCAACTTCGAGTACATGGATGGGCAGCCTCTCGACTTCAACACCAACAGCTTCATCTCCGAGTTGACTGGGACCATCGGATACTATGTGTATCTCATGCTGGGTCTCGATTTCGACTCCTTCTCACCCAACGGTGGCACCGCTTTCTTCGAGACGGCGCAAAACATTGCCATGATGGCACCTCAAAACAGCGCCAACCAAGCAGGATGGAGCACCACAGGGCGTCAAAACCGTTATGCTTTGATCAACGACATCAACAACCAAAGCTATGCCCCCTTAAGGCAGTTCCTCTACGAATACCACCGCATGGGACTCGACGTCATGTCGGAGAATCCGGCTCAAGGCCGCGAAGCCATCATGAACGCACTCACGATGTTGGAAAGCGTTTACCAACGCAATTCCATGTGCTACTTCCTGCAGCTTATCATCGAAAGCAAACGTGATGAGATCATACAAGTCTTCTCGCAAGGCGAAATGAAAGTCAGAAACGTTGCCTGCAACATTATGAAGACCATCGACCCGTCGCAGTCTTCAAGATACGAAACCATGCTGCAGAACAATGGCTTTTGATCGATGCCATGCTTAAGCAACTGCAAATCAGCAACTACGCCCTTATCGACGAAATCGAAATCCGTTTCGAATCAGGTTTTAATGTAATCACAGGCGAAACCGGCGCCGGTAAATCCATATTGCTTGGCGCTTTAGGATTTGCCTTGGGCGACCGCGCCGACACCAACGTATTGTACGACAAGGACAAGAAATGCGTGGTGGAAGCCCATTTTGCGCTTGACGAAACACTGAAGTCCTTGTTTGAAGACAACGACCTCGACTTCGAGACCGACTGCATCTTCCGCCGCGAACTCAACCCACAAAAGAAAAGCCGCGCTTTCATCAATGACACGCCCGTCGCCCTTCAGACGATGAAAGAAATCGGCAGTCAATTGGTCGACATCCATTCCCAACACGACGCCCTCCTACTCACCGACGCCAACTTCCAACTCGGACTTTTGGATGATATTGCCAAAAATGCTGAGACGCTGGACGAGTACCAAAAAGAATTCAGCCGCTACAACACTTTCAAGCAAAAACTTAATGTGTTGAAAGAAACGGCAACCAAAAATACAGCTGAAAACGACTACCTGAAATTCCAGCTTGAGGAATTATGTAAAGCCGACCTGAAAGAAGGAGAATACGCCGACATCGAACAAACCCTGCAGGTGATGGAAAACGCTGAGGAGATCAAGAGCCTTTTGGTGACCGCCAATGGGCTGATGGAAGACTCCGAAAGCGCCATTCTAGGACAAGTCAACACGTTGGCTTCCGCCCTTTCAAAGTTGAAAGGCCTGCTTCCCGATTTGGAAGGCTTGGACGAACGCGTCGAAAGCTTGAAGGTAGAGTTGAAAGACATCGCCTACGACCTGCGTCGCAAGGAAGACGACACCCAATTCGACGAAGGACAACTACAAAGCCTCCAAGAGCGTTATGACCTGATCAACCGCCTGATGATGAAGCACCATGTCAACGACTACGACGCTCTGACAGGTTTGAGAGACAGCCTTAGAGAAAAAGTGAACGCCTTTGAGAATATCGATGAAGCCATCGAACAAGCCGAAAAAGCCTTAAAAGAAAGCGAAAAACAGCTTTCAAATCTGGCCAAGACCTTGCATGACAAGCGATGCCAAGCCGCCGTAGCCTTCAGCGAAAAAGTCACGACACTGGCACGGCAATTGGCCATGCCATTTGCTGTGTTTCAGGTGATGGTGGAAAAACAAGACGGTTTTAGCAGCAAAGGCGCAGATGCCATTCGTTTCCTCTTTTCCGCCAACAAAGGCATTGCCCCTGACGATATACGCCGTGTAGCCTCCGGCGGTGAGCTTTCGCGGTTAATGCTTTCCATCAAGAGTGCCGTTTCCGACTACAACTACATCCCCACCCTCATCTTCGATGAAATCGACACGGGCGTTTCGGGCGAAGTGGCAGCAAGAATCGGTGACATCATGCAGCAAATGGGGCATTCGTTGCAGCTTATCTCCATCACCCACCTACCCCAAGTGGCCAGCCAAGCCGAGCATCATTACTTCATCTACAAAGACAGCGAAGGCGAACGCGCCCAATCGCACATTCGCCTGCTTAACCAGGATGAACGACTCCAAGAAATTGCCAAGATGCTCAGCAATGACAAGATAACACCAGAAGCATTACGCGCTGCCGCGGTGTTGATAAAATGATAAAGCTTATAAATCCGTGTTTTTCACCAAGACGAAAGCGTCCCTATCGCTTTCCTTAGGCACATAGCCCTGGTCATATACGAAATGGTAGACAGCACCTGCCTTGGTCGTATAGGTACTCGTGAAATACTTGAAGTCAAAACCTTTCTCCATCAGCTGCTGGCGACTGGCAAAGCCTTTCCCATTGGGATTCAGTTCCATCAATATGTTATGGTTGCGTGCCAAGATGCCGTTGATCTTCCTGACCACATTGATTTGCTTGTGGGTCTTCTCGTAGTTATAGCTGTTGCGGCATGAGTCGCAGCAGAACTTTTTGTCGACACGTCCGATGAGCGGTTCACCGCAATAGAGGCATTTTCTTTCTTCCATAGTTATTCAGTTGTTTAGTTGAAGCAGGTTACTGAGCTATTTGGTAAATACATACCTTAATATATTTGCACCCATTTTCAGGGCTTTCTCTCGGGTCTCTTGCGAGTCGTGGTGCACACGCTGATCTTCCCAGCCATCGCCAAGGTCACATTCATAGGTGAAAATGCAAACGATTCTACCTTCGTAAATCAAGGCAAAAAGTTGTGGCGGCTTATTGTCATGTTCATGGATCTTCGGCAGCCCATTCGGAAAAGCATAAGGTTTCTTGAAGATCTCATGTGAGTATGGCAACTCCACAAAATCCAACTCTGGGAACACTTTCTTCATCTGAGGCTCGATGTATTGTCGGATACCATAATTGTCATCAATGTGAAGAAACCCACCTGCCAACATATAATTGCGTAGGTTTTGTGCCTCGGCGGCATCAAAGACCACGTTGCCATGACCCGTCATGTAGACATAGGGATAGTTGAACAAGTCGGGAGACGATGGTTCTACCGTCGGCACATTCGGGTTGATGTCAGTCCCGATTTCTTGGTTGCAGAAACGCACCAAATTAGGCAAGGAAGTAGGGTTGCCATACCAGTCGCCACCCCCACGATACTTCAACAAAGCGATGTTGAGTTGCTGCGCTGAGGCAACGAAAGAGAGTGACAACAATATGACAATCAACAGTTTCTTCATTTCATCTGATTGATAAGTTGGATGGTATGGCATGCCACGATGGCCGCTGTCTCGGTACGCAGACGTGCCTCGCCCAAGCTGCATGGTACAAAGCCATTCTCCCTGGCCAAGGCCACTTCCTCAGCGCTGAAGTCACCTTCAGGGCCGATGAGCACCAAAACATTTTCACCCTTTTTGTAAAGGTCGCAGAGGCAATCTTTCACGTCGTCGTCAATCCAAGCGATGAACTTCTGCCCTTCAAAGGGTTGTTTCACCAGTTTGTCGAAAGCGACCAAATCCTCCACTTTGGGCAGGCGCGACTTGATGCTTTGTTTCATGGCCGCCACCATAACCTTTTGGAAACGCTCCACGTTGGCGGCACGACGTTCGGAATGATACGAGGTGAACAACCTCACACGGTCAATGCCTATTTCAGTGGCTTTCTCCAGGAACCACTCCGTGCGCTCGTTGAGTTTGGTCGGTGCAATGGCGATTTCGAGGTTGAAGCCCCAGTGGTCATACCCCTTGCGCTGGTTCGTCAGGTTGACGGTGGCCCGCTTGGGCAGGGCCTCCACCAACTCGGCGTCAAAGAGAAAACCTTCTCCGTTGGTGACGCAGAAACGCTCGCCTTCGGTCATGCGCAGCACCTTGACACAGTGCTTCGACTCGTCCTCGGGCAAGGTCGTCAGGCCTTCTTGAGCATCTGGTATGTAAAAGACGTTCATTATTACATTCTATTCGGCATTCCGATACCCAGCAACTCAGACGCATTGCGCAGCAAGGCTGCCACCATGTCGCACACCTGCAGGCGGAACATGCGGCGATCAGCATCGGGTTCCTTCAGGATGCTGCACTCTTGGTAGAACTGGTTGAATTCCTTGGCCAAATCGAAGATGAAGTTGGCAATCATCGCGGGGCTGCGGTTTTCGGCAGCTTGGTTCAAGACCATCGGCCAGCCGTACATCATCACTATAATCTCTTTCTCTTTAGGTTGCAAATCCGTGACCTTCACCTCGCTCTCCAGCTTGATGCCTTGTTCCTCAGCCTTGCGCAGCACCGAGCAGATACGGGCATGGGTGTATTGCACGAACGGACCCGTGTTACCGTTGAAGTCGATCGACTCCTCTGGGTTGAAGAGCATGGTCTTTTTCGGGTCGACCTTAAGGATGAAATACTTCAAAGCACCCAAGCCGATGGTGTGATACAGTTTGTCGGCTTCCTCGGGTGAGAGGTCTTTGGCCTTGCCGAGTTCATCGGAGACGGCTTTAGCTGTGGCCACCATCTCGTCCATGAGGTCGTCGGCATCGACTACGGTGCCCTCGCGCGACTTCATCTTACCGTTGGGCAGCTCCACCATACCGTACGAAAGATGTTCGATATCATTGCCCCATTCGCGGCCGAGGCGCACCAACACGCGCTTCAGCACATCGAAGTGGTAAATCTGTTCATTACCCACGACATAAATCAGCTTCTCGGGGTCGTATTCCTTGACACGCAATTGTGCGGTGCCAAGATCTTGGGTCATATAGACAGAAGTGCCATCGCGACGGAGCAGGAGCTTCTCGTCCAAGCCCTCATCGCGGAGGTCGCACCACACGGAGTTGTCGTCACGGCGATAAAGGACACCTTTCTCAAGGCCTTCCTGCACAAGTTCCTTACCCAGAAGATAGGTTTGTGATTCATAGTAAATCTTCTCGAAAGCCACACCCATGCGTTTGTAGGTCACATCGAAGCCGTCGTATACCCATTGGTTCATCGTTTCCCACAGGTGACGCACCTCGGGGTCGTTAGCTTCCCATTTCACCAGCATCTCGCGGGCTTCCTGCATCAGCGTGGATTCGGCTTCGGCCTTGGCTTTGGCTTCTTCCTTGGCTTTCTCATCCAAGGTGTCGTAGTCGGCCGGCAGCAAGGATTTCACTTCTTCCTTGAACTTCTTGTCAAACAGCACATAGAAATCGCCTATGAGATGGTCGCCTTTCTTGCCCGTCGACTCGGGTGTGCAGCCGTTGCCCCACTTCAGCCAAGCCAACATGCTCTTGCAGATGTGGATGCCGCGGTCATTGACCAAGTTGACACGCACCACTCTCTTGCCGTTGGCCTTCATGATTTCGGAGACACTCCAGCCAAGAAGGTTGTTGCGGATATGGCCCAAGTGCAAGGGCTTGTTTGTGTTAGGTGAGGAATACTCGATGACCACGTTCTTGCCTGAGACGGGTTTGCGGCCAAACTCACGGTTCTCGTGGTTGGTCTTAAAGAAATCCATCCAGAACTTGTCGGAAATCAGCAGGTTAAGGAAGCCTTTCACCACATTGAACTTGGCGATCATGTCTGATTCCTTAATCATCTCGGCCCCCATCTCGTTGGCCAGTTGCTCGGGGTTACGCCCTGCCAACTTCACGAAGGGGAACACCACGATGGTCATATCGCCCTCAAACTCGGGGCGTGTCTTTTGGAAATTCACCTGTTGCACAGGCGGTTCCTGTCCGTATAAAGTTGTAAATGACTTTATGAATAATTCTCTTAATACTTCTTCTAACATGACAATGAAATTAATTGTACAAAAATAGTAAAAAACTTGGTCTCGGAATAAAAAAAAGCTATCTTTGCAGTCCGATGAGATACCAAAACAAGCCATCGGAAAAGATTATCTGCACGGAATCAACTGGTTCCATCAAAACGAATTTCCCTATTTTCCATACTGACGGTCACATTGTTGGCCGTCTTTTTTTTGCCAATATCAACAAATCAAACAAATAAGCCTATGTCAATTTCATTGAAAAACCGCAGCTTGATTTCCATCAGCGACTATTCGCCTGAAGAGATCTGTCATGTCCTCGACATCGCAGAGGACTTCGAGAAAAACCCGCACCAGAACCTGCTGAACGGGCGCATTATCGCCTCGCTCTTCTTCGAGCCTTCCACCCGTACGCGCCTAAGCTTCGAGACAGCCATCCAACTCTTGGGCGGCAACGTCATCGGCTTCAGCAGCACCGCTGGAACGAGCATCCAAAAAGGAGAATCCCTTGCCGACACCATCACCATGGTAGCCAGTTACGCCGACCTCATCGTCATGCGCAACCCCATCGAAGGCTCGGCCCGCTTTGCCTCCGAAGTGTCGAAGGTGCCGGTCATCAATGCTGGCGACGGTGCCAACCAACACCCCACCCAGTGCATGCTCGACCTCTACAGCATCCGCAAGACGCAGGGCACGCTTGAAAACCTGGAAATCACCCTCGTCGGCGACCTGAAATATGGCCGCACCGTTCACAGCCTCGTAGAGGCCATGTGCCACTTCAACGCGAAGTTCAACCTCGTCTCGCCCGTCGAGCTGAAGCTTCCGAGCGTGGTGAAGCAACACATCAAGGACCGCAACCTCGAATACCACCAATACACCGAGTTGGAAGACGCCATCCCCCACTCCGACATCATCTACATGACCCGCATCCAACGCGAGCGCTTCCCCGACCCCGAGGAATACGAGAAGGTGAAGAACTCCTATGTGCTGCGTAATGCCATGTTGGAGAACTCCAAACCTAACTGCCGTGTGCTGCACCCGCTGCCACGCGTCAACGAGATCCACGTCGACGTCGACGCCAATCCCAAAGCCTATTACTTCCAACAGGCACAAAACGGTGTATACGCCCGTCAAGCTTTAATTGCATCAATCTTAGGACTTAAATAATCTGAACCATGGAAAAGAAAAAAGAACTGACCGTAAGCGCCATTGAGAATGGCACCGTCATCGACCATATCCCCGCCGACAAAGTGTTCCAAGTCGTCAAGATCCTAGACTTGGATAGAGTCAATACTCCTGTGTATTTCGGCATCAACGTAGAAAGCAAGAAATACGGAACCAAAGGTTTCATCAAAGCCTCCAACAAGTACTTTGAGCCCGAAGACGTGAACAAGATCGCATTGGTCGCCCCCACCGCCTCCATCATCGAAATCAAGGACTTTGAAGTTGTCAAGAAACAAACCGTGACCATCCCGGAAAGCATCGAGCACATCGTGAAATGCTTCAACCCCAATTGTGTCACCAACAAGGAGCATGATGTGCCGACCAAGTTCACCGTCATCAAAGACGCACAAGGCAACATCAAGCTGCACTGCCATTATTGTGAGAAGAACACCACACAAGACAAACTCGAATTCATCTAATCATGAAGAAGACTGGCCTTATTATCGCTATCATTGTGGGTGTCATCCTGATATGGGGCATCGGCACCTACAATGGTTTCGTGAAGAAACAGGAAGCCATGACCACGGCCTGGGGACAAGTGGAAAACGTCTACCAACGTCGTGCCGACCTCGTGCCTAACCTCGTCGCCTTGGTGAAGAACTATGCCGAATATGAGCAAGGCACCATCCTCGCTGTTACAGAAGCACGTGCCAAAGCCGCTAACACCACCGTCAACACGGAAAACTACAACGAGGAAGATTTCGCCAACTATGCTTCGGCACAAGAAGAATTGGGCAACTCCTTGAACCGGCTGATCGTGACAGTCGAAAACTACCCCGACTTAAAAGCCAACGAAGAGTACCTCGCCTTGCAAGCCCAACTGGCGGGCTGCGAAAACCGCATCCTAACGGAACGCAACCGCTTCAACGAAACCGCCAAAGCTTACAACCAAAGCATCCGCAAGTTTCCAAGCAACTTGATTGCCAGAATGTTCGGCTTTGAGAAACGACCTTATTTTGAGGCTGACGAAGGTGCTGAAAAGGTGCCAGAGACGTTCTAATCAGAACGGTTATAAATGAAATCGACCGACTATAGATTGACTTCGTCGAATGCGAAGCATCTCCCTTGGGAATGACATAGTCGGTCGATTTCTATTTAATATGAGGCGATTAAGCCTGAGCCGTAGGCGAGCCCATCGGGAACGGGGCGATGTTACCGCCACCGTCTTGGATGGGGCCAAACTGCTGTTCGTATTTGGCGATATTCTCCCAAACTCGTTGGACGAATAGGTGATCGATCTTTTTCTCAAAAATCCAAACTCAACGTCATACCCATAGGCATGTTACCCGATATCCTCGGTGCGTCACAAAGAATCACCGAAGGGGCAATTCGGATAGAAACACCATCTGCTTGGGGCATCGGACCATAATGTTTTATGATGTTGTTTGTTTTTCGCAAGCCTCGAGCCTTATGCACATATCCAACAGGAATCAAAACACAACTTGAAGCCGCACTAATACCTGCCAAAACCTTGAATTGCCAATAGACATGAATAGGATGCACGAACCATCCAGCTATAATAGCTGCCGGAGCTGCCACAAACAACCCCCATCCGATATTTTTCTCGATCTTCCCTTTTCTGTACAATACTTTAGCCCTGCCATACTCATCTATAACCATTGGCGTTATGGGCATGATGGAATCAGAGGCTATCCTTACCGAAAGCTGTTTACCCTTCTTCTCGGAAGGACTATCATTGTTACCATCTACTATTTCTTGCCCAAAAATGAAATAAGAGATGGACAAAAACAAGGATAACAGAAAAAAGTTTTTCATATTTTGAAGCTATTTGCAAGTTGTTTTTCAATAATAACATTGATATAATACGTCTCACATCCCAGATGTTGCCATTTCGGCTTCCCGTTGGGAGATTCAAAAGAATTGAGGACAAAACACTACAGACTTAAATCGGGAAATACACGCCAATGCTATACATTAGGCCAACGGGCGCCTTGCGCATCTCGGAGGTGGCGGCGGAGCCGTAGTTGGCTTTGTATCCCATTCCTATCTGGAACTGAAACACCTTGGGCGCGCGGAAGGTATAGACGGGGCCTATCCATCCTACCGTGTGGGAATCGCCAAGGCCCTGGTGCCAATACACCATGGAAACCATGGAGCTGTTGATGAATGGTTTGAAGTGGTAGTTGACTCCTACGCCAAAACTGAGCAAGCCAACGCCCGCCTGGGCACTGAAGTGGCTGCCTATCATGGCCTCGAAATCAACACCGACAAGGCCGCCACCGCCTTGCAATACGCCGGCGGAGATGGCACATTTCTTCGGGCTAGGCTCTCGCTGTGCCATCGCCCCAACGCTGAACGCCGCCAATAGAAGGGCGACAAGTAGGTACTTTTTCATGGTGATATAGATTTAGATCATGTTTTTATGTCTTTTCGTTTTCATTGCAAACGTTTAATGCCTTTTCCGCCACAAACCACGTTCCAACGGAATTGCCATCCCTTTTGATTATTGTGTCTTTCATGGCGTTAGATTGTTGTTTCGGTGGCACATTTAGTCCTCGGGCTTTTCTTCTTGAATAACCGTCTAAAGAAACAATTACTCTCACTGTCTTGTTCTTGACCAAATCGAAAGGGAATGCTAAACTCGCAGCTTTGTGGCTTGTCGTCATAGCCTATGGCAGGATGGAAGTGCAAGAGTTTACAAGCTTCTATCAAGGCTTCATCGCAACGCTGACCAGCTGAACCTTTCATTATTCTGTGGTCATGGGTATTGCCCAAGGTGTCAATGATGAATCCGACGAATATTCTACGACCATCATAAGCCGAAGAATCAATGCCGCTCAAGTCGATATTGCTAAACAAAAACTCATACATCTTATCATAGCCACCTTCATAATAGGGCAGATGCTTGGGCCCTTGGCCAAAAACCTCTCGAGTGCTCGGCTTTGATTGCGGTATTGTATCCTGATTCGAATTTCTTCTTATTCCAATAGCCAAAGAAAAACCATAAGGTATAGCTATTCCTCGCAGTCTCGCTGGAATAAACTCTATTCCCTTGAGATATTCAAAGGCCCTATTAGCCAAAAAAAGTTTCTCATCTTTTCTTTCTGTGCAGTTCATCACAATCAATCCTCTTGTTACGCCAACACTATCAACAACTACAAATAAGTATAAAACATGGTCTTCTATTCCCGTATATACCACATTATTCGTTTCTTCAACCAAATCTTCCATTCTACCGTTTTTCCTTTCAACTAATTGTTCGGGAATTGTTGTTCCATACAATTCTTCTTGTGTGGAAAAATCATAAAATGGACAATGTTTTGCACAAAAAATGCTATCTTCTGGAGTTTCAGAAACAATGGAATAACAAGTTTGAGACAATCCTTTGTGGCAAGTCAAGCTACACAAGATTGCAAGTGAAAGCGTCTTTATGAACAATGATGTTTGCATAATTTGTCAGTTTAAATCTCTTTACCATTTTCTTGGAATTATAATAGGCGAAACTCATAAGACCGTTATAGGAGATTTTGACTTAAGAAAGGTGGACTTATTAAAACCCACCTTTACTCGTCTATCGGCTTTTCTTTTTGAATATCCGTTTTAAGAAACATTTGTTTCTATCGTTTTGTTCATGACCAAATTGAATGGCAATAGAAAACTCGTAGTTTTGTGGTTTGTCGTCATAGCCTATGGCTGGATGGAAGTGTAAAAGCTTACACGCATTTATCAAAGCATCATCACTACGCTTGCTTACAGAGCCTTTCAATATTCTATGGTCATAGGTATTGCCCAAGGTGTCAATGGTGAATCCAACGAATATCCTGCGACCATCAAAAGTCGAGGAATCAATGTCACTCATGTCGATGTTGCTGAATATAAACTCATACATTTTTTCATAACCACCTTCATAACAGGGCAGATGCTTTGGTTCATGGCCGAAAACCTCTCTTGTTTCAGAGGACTGAGCAAAGAGAGCCACCGAATACGAAAGCAATAGCATCATTGAAAGCAACTTTGTTTTCATGGCAACGGGATTAATAAAGTCTTGGAATATAGTAAATAAAATGCCACCATTTAGGAGAGAAAGTTGATATGGAATACTGTCCATTTGGTAATACACTTGGCTCATAAATACCAGCCTTAATCCCTTCAGCCCCTATTCTCCCTTTCAAATCAAAACCATGTTTATGATACAGTCCTTGTCTTCGATAGTTGTACATATATGTTGACCATTCCTCCTCGGCATGTGTGAACACATCTAACGGGCCTTCATAACTGTCATATTTGCCCGATTTAAAATTTGCAAGATGCCTTTGTTCATGATCCGCAGTCAGATATAAATAGTCGTATCCGTTTGCAAAAGCTTGATCTCCATAGGTAATGGTCTTACTTCTCCTGTCAGTATTTCCAGGATCTTGGCAATTAGGGTCATACTTCCCTTCAAACCCGAAATAATCCAAAGCCCCTTGGTGGTTGTTGGCGGCGACAAACCGCTTTAAAACGGCATCATTGCTCCGGAATCCCTGTCCACGCACCAGGTTTGTGGTATGTTCGGGATAAACCATGACCGATACGCTTGGGTTGAAGTTCCAAGCTTTGGCCGTTGTGTTGTAAGACCAAGCAGAAAGGTTGCCGGTGAAACTAACGTCATAGCCAGCGGCCTTGGAATAGACAAGGTCGCAGCTCGCGCCGACAGTGAGGATGTTGGTCGAAAAGGGCACTCCGCTGTAAGGCGACAAACCTGCAGTGATGCCGATGCTGGAAAAGGCCTGCTCGTTGCTGAACGAATAACCCGCCGAAATGTATCCTGTAACACCTGCGAAAGTAACACCTGCACTAGCATAAACCGACTGCGAGCCAACTGAGTAGCCCAAGCTAGCCTGAGCGCTCCACAAGCCAGGCAATCCGACAGCGAATGTCAATCCGAGACTCAATCCTCCTTCCTCGCTGTAACCGATGTTCGGAATAACCCAAAACAACTCCCCGCTCGGATCCACATACCTCAGCGGATTGTTCAGGCAATAGGCATACCTGTTGAAACTCTGCGAGAAGTCGGGAGCTTGGATGTAGTTGTCCACAGAAAGGAACGAACTCATCACGGGGTCGTACATGCGGCCGTTCATGTTGATCAAATCGAAACCGTAAACGTGCTCATGCCCCGTATATCCACGGTCGAACATGGGCTTGTTCAGGTCGTATCCGCTCCAAGTTGAAGCAAACCGCGAATTCCCCCATGCATCATAACTCTGCTCACGGACGATGTTGCCTTCACCACCGGTAATGGTCGTCCAACTGCCCAAGTGATCCTTGTGGATATAATACAGGCTTTCCTCGTCGCCTTGCTTTTCAACCACGGCGAACACACCCAGCGGACCCGACAAGAAAGTGCGGGTTAGATCGGAATTTGTTGAAGTATCTGTTATCCGCTCACAAACGCCCACGTATGTCTTTACAATCGTCAAGGAATCATGTGCGTTGCTCATCCGGGTTCGCCGATGGTCGTATCCGTAATCAAACTCGACCGTCGTTGTCCCCTTTTGGAAAAGCCTTACCTTGTCGAACATCGTGTAGTCTGCCGAAAGGTCTGGATGGAGCATAAACGCGGGCGAACCGTTGCCCCGCGCACTGCTTATGGCATGGGGTTTCAAGGCGCCGTCGGGGCCGTAGGTCTCGTATCGCGCATCCTCAAACACCACTGTGCCGTCGCGCTCCTTCCAGATGATACGACCATAGGCATCGTACCTCATCTCGTCAGGCACGCCACCGTTCAAGCTTACGCTCTCCAAACGGTCCAATCGGTCGTATGTGAATCGCTCTTCCAAATTACGCAAGTTGTCTTTTCGTACGGCTAAATTACCAAAAATATCGTATTTGTAGCCGAAATCTTGCAATATGTTTCCGTCGGCCACCACAGCCTGCCTTTTTAAGAAGTGTCGGTCGTCATAGTCGTATTCCGACTCCATGCCGTCGCCCACCTTAAAGCCCGTAATCTGCCCTAATGCGTTGATGCTTTGGGTTTTCCAAAGCGTCTGGTTCCCGTGGCTTATCTCCGTCATTTTGCCCGTCAGGGCATCATAGCCTCTCTCTACAGTGTAGCCACTAGGATGGGTCACCGTCTTTACACGGAGTGGAAAGCCGGAGGCATCATCATAGGTGTATGATGTCGTGTAGGGCGTGCCAAACAGCGTCTCCGTTGTCGAAGACAGCCGGTTGTAGTGCTGCCCGTCGTATCCGTAGGCTATGAGCTGGCTCTCCTCATCGCCTTCCCATAGCGTTATGCTATCGAGCAGTCCCTTGCTTCCCGGACTCTCTGAGTAGCACCGCTCCGTTATTCTGTCGGGCAGGTTCTGATTGTTGTTGTCAATCTCCGTGCGGCGTTTCATGCGCCCCAAGTTGTCGTACTCATAAATGGTTTCGTCGCCCTTGGGCGAAACGGTACGGACCAACTGCCCGAAAGCGTTGTAGCGGTCAGTCACCTTTCCATAATCCGGGTCGGACAGTTCCACGCGGTTGCCTGCATCGTCGTATTGCATGGTGACTTTCATGGCTTCGTTGCCATTCACCATAGCCCATGCCAGACTACCATCGGCATTGTAACCGTATGTGATCACATTGTTGGTACCATTTTCATCTATTGTCTCAGCCTTTCTTTCCGTCCATCCCATAACGTTGAGCGTGGTATTGGTGACGTGGGTCAGGGTGTTGTCCTCTACGCCAATGGTAATGGTAGTGGTCAGGCCATTGTAGTCATAGCGAGTATAGGGAACAACCGTTTGACTGTCAACTGTATATTGTGGGTCAAACACAACATCCATACGGTCAAAATCGCCGTAATTATAGGTCGTCCATTTTCGTTGTCCCATGGGCAATCCTTTGAAGTAAGGCTCACTCACCCTATACAAGCGTCCCCAGCTATCGTATTGCTTGTCTTGATATACGATCTCGGACAAGCCTTGCGAAACGGTCCTCAACTCGCGCCCCATAGCATCGTAGATGGTGAACGTTTCGGCGGTGCCAGAACGCTGCTTCCATGAGAAATACGATGGAGACACCAAGCCTTCACCATGGATTTGATATGCGCTGCCAGCGAACCACCGCAATGCCGTAACGGCCTCCGTTCCAGGTATTCGGCTTTGGTTTGCGTCATTGTTGCGTTTGTAACTTCTTACTGTTAGGCCAAGATGGTCGGGGTTTTCCATATAGGTCGAATACCCGTTGCAGTCGGTTTCGGTTTTCAGGTCACCGTATACATTGTCGTATCCATAAAGTGTATGATAGTCATTCGCATGCGTAGGGTCATATTCTTCGGTCTTCTTCGTTAGGAAACGGTAGTTCGGCGAATACTCATACATGGTCTTGAAACCGTCTTCCGACCTCCCAACGACGGGGTAATGGCTTTCGTCTTTCAACCACCCTGAAGGATAGTATGTATAATACGCCGTCATTGCCAAAGGATCGTTTTCGTTTTCCCCACCCGATGGATAAGTTGTGACAAACTTGGGCAGATAAGGTCTATCGTTGTCATAGGAATAGACCGTAAGTGATTTCGAGCTGGCATAGCCTGGAGTCCTTCGGGTCGCTTTCGTGAGAACGGAGAGAGGACGGCTGGGGACCCACAGATCTCCACTATTGAGCAAATGAGCGTACTCGGTGAGCGTTGCGGTCTGGAACTCGCAGTTCGACACCATTGAAGGAGTTCCTGCATCGGTTCCATGATAGGTTTCGTTTATGCGGATTACATTGTTGTAATAGTACAAACCATATTGCTGTTGACCATCGTATTCGTTCTCTGTAATGTGCCTGCGCAAATGGTCTCTCTCGCCGAGCAGTTCGTATTCGTCGGCGATGATTGTCTTGACAAGTGGGGCAAATACCTTGACACCCAAGCTGTTCATGTCACGCTGGCATAGCCCCTTGCGATAGAAATACAGTGTTGAGGCAGTTTTTACCTTCTCACCATCATCCCTATACCGATACAGTGTTTCCGTTTCGGGCACAAGCGAACGATGCTCACCCATCGGCTTGTGACTAAATGTTTGCACCAGTTCGCTTTGATGCTTGGCCTCTGGAAATTCCACTTCGGCAGATTCGACCATCCAGCTATTGCGTATGGTGCATCTGAAGCCTAGGAGCCCCTTGCCTTTCCTATGCGCAATGGCGTTGACGTACGAGAACGAGTCCACCGCATGGGCCTGCGTCGGCACTTCGATATTGCATCTCGTCAGTGTCCTTACTGCTTTTAGGTGCAACGGAATGTTGTATAAATCATATCCCAGGTTTTGTCCAATATGGTCCACATCGTAGATATTATCGGATTTCCTCGGATTATGGACCAGATAGCCATAGTCGAAAGAGGTTCGGTTGCCCATGCCGTCGGTGATGTTGTCGACGTTGTAATAGATGGAATGTTGTGGGAAAGAGTATAAGTTCCCTTTGCTGATGAGAGCCATGTTCTCTTGCCCCAAGAAATTACCGACACACAGGCCAGGAGTGGACTCCATCTGAATTTGAATCTCTTTAGCATCAAATTCATCAATCCTGGCAAAGCCGTTTCCTACGGGAGGTCCGTACAAAACAGCAAATTTGCAATCATCTGTCCCTTTCTTGTTCCTCAACATAACATCAGACTTACCATCCCCGTCAACATCGGCTATCTCAATAAAAAAATCCAGCCCCTCTTTTCCTTCAATGGAATAATTTGCATCATCTGGATCCTCCTCTCCAAAATACCGTTTCATCGTTTCCGTCACATCAAAAACAGGGTAGGAATGCCAATCTTGTTTGAATAGAAGGACATGCCATGTTTTGGTGTCTTTCCGGAAAGTAAGGAAATCAGTATGTCCATCTCCATTGAAATCGCCTGTGAAATTCCTGTTCCAGCTATCCATCATATTGGCCAAAGGATACCAAGAAAAGCGTCCCTCATTGTTGATATAGACTTTTGCGATTACACCTGGATCTTCGTCAAATTCGCTATCGAACCACACCTCTGTTTTCCCGTCACCGTCAAAGTCGCCGGGCACATACCTCAACCCATTCCAATCTGCAACGCTAGTTCTTTGCTTAAAGTAGCCGCTTTGTTCATCATAATATATGTATACAAAGTGTTTATAAGGGAAAGTGAAAATAATGTCGCAATGCCCTTTCCCCAGAAAATCCCCAACGATGAATGAATAATTCATTTTCTCGGTTATTGTAAATTCCAGGATATCGCCATTCCCCCAAACATAGTCGCTTCCGTCACCGAAAATCGAAAATGTCAAGTCGGAATTGGCAAGGGGGGAGAATCCCGCGGCGAATCGCATGCTCGCGTTTTTTCCCAATTCCTCCCCAACTGGTTCCTTTCCTCTTGGATATAACTTAAACACATCATAATTTGCGCGGGATAATCTGCCCCAATAAACATCCGTGTTCTCTCCAACCAGCAACACTTCGTCCACACCGTCACCGTCAAGATCACAAATATAAACCCAGCGAAGATTATATGGGATTTCGAATGTTCCTATCTGTTCAAAATAGAGCGCTCCTGCTTCGTTATCGGTCTTGGTGTTCCCTTTGTTTATGAATGCATGGGCTCTATGAACTCCCCTGTTCATTTCAATCGTGTCAGTCATAAGCCCTTCTTCATCCAAAATATGATCCTTTACGACACATATCAGGTCTTGCAGCCCATCTCCATTAAAGTCTCCCGAGAATTTAACCACTCCATCTATCGTTAATGGATCTTGGGTGTTATAATCAATGGGAGAAACATACATATCATCAATTGAGGAAAAAAACATGTTGTTGCTACCATTGTTTATTTCAGGGTATTCTCTCCAACTTATTATTGTTGGATTAAAAGAAAGACCTTCATGTTCGTAGCGAATCTCAGTTAGTCTATTGTAATAATTATGAGAATCCAATTGACCACTATTATTGTCGTATGTGAACTCGTACTTGCTCAGCGGCCGACTCCAATGATATATGGAAATATCCTTGAGCAGGCAAGGTTGATAAAGAAAAAAGTTACCAATGGCCGCACTCTCTTTGTCAACACGGTTTCTGTAGTAATGGAAATCGATGCCATAAACCGTGGATTTGTCCCCGGGATGTCCAGAATATTGGATATTGTTCAGACGGTAATCATGGCTTCCAATGTCATAGTTGTATACCATGTAGTTTCCCCTCCTGTCTTCAACACGTTTCAGTAGCCACATCACAACTTTTTTCCGCCCATTACTCTCGAATATGACGCGGGCATTGTCAGGCTCGTCGTCCACTTTCCCGTAATACAATATCTTGCCGTCTGCTGTGTAAACCTTGAAATGCGAGATGATCTTGTAGGAATAGCTACCATGGCCAAACATTCCTCCTCCACCAACATGTATCGTTTCCGTGTATGAAACGATCTTGTTCATCCCATCAGATTCGGTCTTGTACTCTGTCCCATTACTGCCATATTCAACGGCATCGAGTGCAAACAGACGCTGGCCATCCAAGGCAAAGCGGTCTCCATCGAAATCCACACCGTCAACATAGCCGTCATGGTAAAGTGTATGCCCCACTCGTGTGATGGCCGATAGGCCTCCAAGGTTCCAACCCCATCCTAGCAAACCGTTACCGCCTTGGCTGTTGTAGACGATGGAAAGATTCGGCTGCATTCCCCCAATGCCTTCTGGCACTTGGATAGGGATGGAGTAGGAAGCACCGCCTAAAGCGGCAACGTCAACAAAGCCACCGATAGCTCCGACAACAACTTTACCATCCTCTTTGGGAGGGTCTATTTCGTTATTATCTTGCGCCCATGTCACGGACACTGTCATTAATAATAAGGTGTAGATTAGTTTCTTCATAACATAAAGTTTATTAGTCATCTCTTAATCACTTTCCAAACATGCCTTTCCTCGCCAGCACAAAGCTCAAGGAAGTATACGCCCGCTGCTTGTTCTGACAAATCAATCGACTCTAGATCACGCGACATTCTTCTTTCATACAACTTCACACCCGATGAGGTTGACAACGACACACTATACGAAACCTCAAAAGCACCGCTCTCGACTCGGATAAACACCCTGTCCTGAGTGGGATTAGGGTAAATGCTTACCTCCATAAAACCTACAGAATCGGAAATTTTGCCAAAAGAAGGACTATCACACTCCACATCCCGTCCATTTTCCCGAATCTTCTTGAACTCCAAAGAACGCGAAATCCGATTGCCGTTAGCATCATATGCAAATGACACCTCGCCCATTTGCTGTGAAAAAGCAGGTAATGCCACAAAAATGATAAAGAGAATAATAATTGATTTTTTCATACTGTTACCAAGTTTAAGTATCCTATTTCAAACTAAAAACAGCATCAAAAATACAATTTTATTCTATATCTGCATAAATTTAATATTATTTTTGCCAAAATAAACAATAAAAAAGGCGAAAACCGGGTGGTTTCCGCCTTTTTTATTGCAATTTGTTTTAATTATGCTTGTGCCGTAGGCGAGCCCATCGGGAACGGGGCGATGTTACCGCCACCGTCTTGGATGGGGCCGAACTGTTGTTCGTATTTGGCGATATTCTCAGCCAAAGCCTTATATAAACGCTTGGCGTTCACTGGGTTCATGATCACTCTTGAGCGAACCTTGGCCTTGGGGGTGCCTGGCATCATTTGTGCAAAGTCAACGATAAACTCGTTGGGCGAATGGGTGATGATAGCCAGATTGGTGTATTTGCCTTCAGCCACCTCATCGCTAATCTCGATATTCAATTGGTTTTTCTGATTGTTTTCCATAATGCTTTAGTATTAAAAAGCGGGGACGGCCAAAAGGCTGTCCCCGCTCGATTCAACAAATGTTAGAGAGCGGCCTTTTCTTGCATCTCTTCGTACTCTTCACGTGAGCCGACGATCAAGTCGTCATACTCACGCAGACCAGTACCGGCAGGAATCTTGTGACCAACGATCACATTCTCCTTCATGCCGAGCAAGAAGTCAGACTTAGCAGCAATGGCAGCGTTCGTCAACACCTTGGTGGTCTCCTGGAAGGATGCAGCCGAGATGAAGCTGTCGGTAGCCAAAGCAGCGCGGGTGATACCTTGCAGCACTTGGGTAGCTGTTGCAGGACGAGCCGGACGCACGGTAGGCAAGGCCAAGTCCTTACGCTTCAGCGAAGACTCTTCCTCACGCAGCTTCATGGCCGAAACAATCTCACCCTTCTGCAACTTCTCGGAAGCGCCATTGTCTTCAACGAAGAACTTGCCATAGATGTCGTCATTTTCCTCTTGGAAGGCCAGTTTATTGACCAGTTCTCCTTGCAGGAAGCGGGTATCGCCTGGATCGAGAATCTCGACCTTACGCATCATCTGACGTACAATGACCTCAAAGTGTTTGTCGTTGATGACCACACCTTGTTGACGGTACACGCTCTGAGCCTCGTTGACGATGTACTCTTGCACCTTCATCGGGCCCATAATTGCCAGAATGGTAGCAGGAGTGATAACGCCTTCCGACAGAGGCTGTCCAGCCTTTACAAAGTCGTTTTCCTGAGCCAGGATCTGCTTCGAAGTGGGGATCAGGTAACGCTTCTCTTCTCCGGTCTTGGCCGTAACCACAACCTCACGGTTACCACGCTTCAGTTTCTTCTCAAGATGGACAATACCATCAATTTCTGAAACGATAGCAGGATCGATGGAGTTACGAGCCTCGAACAGTTCTTGTACACGCGGCAGACCGCCAGTGATATCGCCGCCGCCAGAGACGTTA
>JBGUNT010000035.1:0-20018 GCA_045117495.1 Candidatus Limimorpha sp.
AACCTAGGACCTACTGATTATGAGTCAGTTGCTCTAACCAACTGCGCTATGGGACCGCAAAACAGCTTGAATAAAGCAAACAAATACGCCTTTTTTCTTGCTTTTTGCGCTGCAAATTTACAATTTTGCAACGAAATAGACTGAAATTTTCTCAAAAATGAGCGCAAAAATCAAGAACATCATCTTCGACCTTGGCGGTGTTATCCTTGACATCGATGAGAATATTGTGTACCAAGAACTCGAAAAATTGGGCATCAACACTACCGAACTAGCCCAGTCAAAGGAGTTTTTTGAAATTATGAGCAAATTCGACACTGGTATCTACACTGCCCCCACCTTCCGTAAGAAGACCAAAGCCCTCCTCGGACTCGAGAAAATGACAGACCAAAAATTCGATTCGATTTGGAACGCCATGCTCCTTGACATTCCTCGTGAGCGCATCGAAGCCATTGAGAAGATAAAGAAGCATTACAAGATTTTTTTGATGAGCAACTCAAATGAAATCCATTACGACTTGTACGTCAGAGATCTACAACTGCGCTTTGGCTACAATGAATTCGACGAGCTGTTCAACAAATCCTATTTCTCATTCGCCGAACATTTGGAAAAACCTAACCCACGCTTCTTCGAGCTAATTCTTGACCACGAGCACTTGCTACCCGAAGAGACCTTATTCATCGATGACACGGCTGTCAATATCAATGTAGCGAAGTCGTTGGGCATCCGCACTTATCATATTGGGCGCGATGAGTTAGTGAGGAATTTATTTGAGAATGGAGTGCTTAAAGAGGGTATTGCCGATTGATTTCGTCCAAGATGGCATAAGTCTCATCGACAGATAACGTCTCCATCAACCGCATCTTGAACGGTTTGAAGTTGGGCAGGCCCTTGAAGTAAGCCGACCAGTGCTTACGGATTTCCAATAGGGCGATATGCTCGCCTTTCCACTCCACAGAACGTTGCAATTGTATCTTGCTTACACGCACGCGTTCCTGCACGTTGGGCAAGGGCTGCTCCTCCCCCGTCTCCAAATAATGCCTTATCTGATCGAAAATCCACGGATTGCCATAGGTGGCACGACCGATCATCAGGCCATCCACGCCATAGGTGTCCTTGTAGTATTTCGCCGAGGGGCCATCCACCACGTCTCCGTTGCCGATGATGGGGATGTGCATGCGGGGATTGTTCTTCACCGCGCCTATTAAAGTCCAGTCAGCGGGTTCACTATATTTGGTGGTACGCAGGCGACCGTGAATCGTCAGGGCGGCGATGCCCACATCCTGTAGTCGCTCAGCGATGTCGACGATCTCGCGGTGCTGGTCGTCGTAGCCGAGACGTGTCTTCACCGTCACCGGTGTTTTCACCGCTTCCACCACAGCCTTAGTGATGGCTACCATTTTAGGAATGTCGTTCATGATGCCTGAGCCAGCGCCTTTCGAGGCCACTTTCTTCACAGGACAGCCGAAGTTGATGTCAATGATGTCGGGGTGGGCAGTCTCAGCATAACGTGCCGCCTCCACCATGGGATCGACGGCATTGCCGAAGATCTGTATACCCACGGGGCGCTCCATCTCCTCGAAGTCCAACTTCTTGATGCTCTTCACCGAGTCGCGAATGAGACCATCAGCAGAGATGAACTCTGAATAGACCACATCGGCGCCAAAGAGCTTACAGACGTAACGGAACGGTGGGTCCGACACGTCTTCCATCGGCGCGAGGAGCAGCGGATAATGATCGAATTCGAGATGGGCGAGTTTGTACATAGAGATAATATCGGCCCTTCGACCCTTCGACAGGCTCAGGGGCCTTAGCTTTTTCGTTGCAAAAATACAAAAAGTGTATCTTTGCAACAAATCTATGATTCAACGGAGTTAAAATCAATCGACCATGAAAGACAATCTGTTTACCGAAAACCTGAAACAATCCATAGGGATGCGTGTCTTCCTGTTTCTTATTATCGTAATGATATGCAGTTTGATAGGCATAGCTCTTTCTGCAGTCTTCCTCTTTGCTGGCGATTTGGGCATGAAAATCGGTCAGGGCATCAGTTCCATCATGATGTTTGTAGTGCCGCCCATCGTTTATTATTCTATCACGCGCAAGGAACATCAGATGAGAGCCCTTGGTTTTCGCAAACTTACACCTCCATGGTGGCTTATTTTTATCGGTGTGGCAATCATGTTTGTTTCCATACCCGTCACAGCCACACTGACAACTTGGAATGAGGGCATGAGCCTAGGAGGTGCTTTTTCCAAACTTGAGGACCTTATTAAAAACCTTGAGGAAACCGCCAAAGTTGCCACCGAGAAAATGTTAAACGTGAACACTATTGGCGGATTGTTGTTAAACCTTGTCATCATCGCGTTGATTCCTGCCATTGGTGAGGAGATGACCTTCCGCGGTGTGCTGCAGCAGTCGCTGACACGAAAGATGAACCCGCATATCGCCATCATCCTATCGGCAGCCATCTTCTCCTTCTTCCACTTCCAGTTCTACGGCTTCCTGCCACGCATGTTCTTAGGTGTTTTGCTAGGATACATGTTCTACATCACCGGTTCGCTTTGGACCAGCATACTGATGCATTTTGTCAACAATGGAAGTGCTGTGGTTTTATACTATTTGGACAACAAAGGCCTCATCGAAGACGCGGAGCATTGGGGAGAGACGCAGAGCACATGGATTATCGCAGCTAGCGCTGCCATCACTATTGGGCTCATCCTATGGAGTTGGCGGAAATCGAAGAAATAAAAAAAGGCGGCAAAACTGCCGCCTTTTTTATTACATACGTTTTGTTTTAGTTCTCCAAAGCGCTACCCTTGAGGGTGGTATAGTTGATACGGAAGGCACCAACTTTACGCAACTCCTGCTTGACATCGGTGACGACACCCATACGGGTATCTTTGTGCACCTTAAGGGCGGTGGTAAGGAGTGGACGGTCAGCCTCATTGCGTGCTTCACGTTCCTTAAGGATCCAGTCGGCGATGTCGCTCGGGCGAGCGAAGGCATCGTCAAGTTGGATACGGGATTCCGTGCCAAGTTTGGCGTCACGCGGAGGGCCGATGTAGATGCTACTCACCAAGGCTTTTTTCTCGAGCTTCTGGATTTCAGAAGCTTTCGGCATAGCGGCTTTCACCTTCAGTTCAACATCACGCATTGACGTAGTAATCATGAAGAAGAATATCAACATGTAAACGATGTCTGGCAATGACGAGGTGCTCACTTGTGGCACTTCCTTTTTACCTTCTTTTCTAAATTTACCCATATCTATATCCTCCTATTAGATTAATACACAACAGGTTCAGCTTCACTGACACGGACGGGAACCGCTTCGTTTATAGCTTTGGTTTGGTCTTCTGAGAGTTGGTCAAGATGTTTATGGAATTTCTGCCATGCCATCTCTTCTTTCAGCGCATTGAAAGCGCGAGCCAACTCGTTCTGCACGCTGATATACATAGCATACGACGTACCACGGTCGTTTTGCAATGAGATAACACCTTTCGACATCAGCACGTCACCAACGAGGTCGAAGTTCTTCGTTTCAACTTCAGGGGCGGTGGGGTCGTTCGGTCTAGGTGTCATGAACTGCTTGGCCTGTTCCATCAACATGGAGACGTCGGAGGGACGGCCATTGACCAAAAGTCTGTCGTTTTTGTTAATCATTACATTCATTACATTCCTTTCCTTGACCTTCACATCCTCATCGTTTTGTTCGACGGGCGGGGGAAGACGACGGGTGATACCGTAGTCCACGTCCATAGAGGTCGTCATCAGGAAGAAACACAAAAGCAAGAATGCTATGTCAGCCTGTGAACTCGAATTGATTTCTGGAACTTTTCTTGCCATGGTGTAATGATTTTACTTTTTGATTGCCTTATACAATACTGAGAACAGGATTGAGAGAATGGCAACAATAAGGGTGATGTAGAAGAAATTAAGGCCAAATTCAACCCATCCGTGAGTCTTGCCAGAATACAAGTGTTCACCAGCTTGATAAGGGATGTTGAAGAAATTTTTAGCCATGAGGAAGGCTACAACTGCGATAGCAGCGGCTGCAATGACGAGGATCAGCAATTTCTTTCCTTTGACACCTTTGACGATGCCGGTGAAGATGGCTGAAATCACTGCGAGGATGATGCCAAGGATAATCAGAATGTAGCCCCAATTCAGGTACAAATCGGCACGCGGAGTAGGATTACCGGCTTTGAAGTCAGGAGCGACGGAACCAACCTTAAGGTAGAACCACCCAGCGACGAGAACCGTAATCAGCGCGAGGATGCCGAATACCCACTTTGAGATATTTGCAAGCTTACCGTTCATGATTACCTTATTTTATTTGTTGTTGTACTTGGCGAGAATATCCATGAACGAAATGGAAGCATTTTCCATATCGTTGACGATACTTTCAATCTTTGATGCGATGAAATTGAAGAAAATCTGAAGGATAATAGCGGCGATCAAACCGAACACGGTGGTCAACAGAGCGACCTTCATACCAGAGGCAACGACCGTCGGGCTCATGTCACCAGCAGCGGCGATATCGTCGAAGGCTTGAATCATACCGATAACGGTACCCATGAATCCGAACATAGGAGCCAAGCTGATGCAGAGGCCGATCCAGCTCAGACCACTTTCGAGCTTGCCACCAGCGACGGAACCGTAAGAAACGATTGACTTCTCGATTTCGTCCAGCGTCTGGCCATCCTGATAGCGGATGAGGCCTTGGGTGAAGATGCTTGCAACAGGGCCACGGGTGTCCTTGCAGAGTTGCTTGGCGCCTTCAACGTCACCGTTCTTCATCTTTTCTTCAATGCCCTTCAGGAGCTTGTCCGAATTGGCTGAAGCGAGTGTCAGATAAATGATTCTCTCAATGGAGATTGCCATACCGATCAAGAGGATGACCAACACGATGCCCATGAAACCAGGACCACCGTCGATGAATTGCTTCTTGATGGATTCGCGGAAAGTGACTGGAGCAGCCTCGTCTTGGACGGCAGGGGCAACTTCTTCTTGGACAGTCTCCACAGCGGGAGTTTCTTCAGGAGCTACGGTTTGTTCCGTTTGCTCGGTTTGCGCTTGCTCTTCTTGAGCAACGACGAGATTGCTGATGCCAAAAGTGAAGAGGCCAGCAACCATGAGGAAAGCAATTAATTTTTTCATAGTGAGATTTAATGATGTTGATTATTACTTTTATGAAACTATTTGTCTTCTCTCGAAGTATAATTACTTTTCTGCGGAGAGAGCGGGATTCGAACCCGCGGTACCCTTTTGGAGTACACACACTTTCCAGGCGTGCTCCTTAAACCACTCGGACATCTCTCCTTGGCTTCATTTCTCGTCCCTACTACCCCTCTTCTTTGGAAATCGTTGCCAAAAGTACACATTTTTTCATTAGAAAAACCAAATGTTTTGCATTTTTTCTTTCAAGAAAATGCCAATTGGCTGAAAAATAGGGTTAAAGAGTCATCTCGCCACGAATCGAAATCTGCAAAAACTGCATGATTTTTTCTTTCGAATACCCTTCGCCTATAAGATACATTAGTTTTGCCACGGCTGCTTCGGTGGTCATGTCGTAACCGCTGACCACTCCAATGCGGGCCATGTCAAGGCTCGTCTCATAACGGCCCATCTCGACTGAGCCCGACTTGCATTGTGTAATGTTAAGGATAATCAACCCGTTGTCGATGGCTTGTTTCAAAGCATCTAGGAACCAAGGTGCTGTTGTGGCGTTACCCGACCCAAAGGTCTCAAGCACCATGGCCTTAAGGCCAGGGGTCTGAAGCGCATGGCGGACATAGTCGGCCGAAATGCCGGGGAACAGCTTCAAAATGCCTATGTTGCGGTCAAGGTTGGTGTGCACCTTCAGCTTCTTGAAGTTAGGCTTCAATATACGATCCTGGCTGTATTTGATATGCACTCCCACATCAGCCAACTTGGGATAGTTGGTCGATGCAAAGGCATTGAAGTTCTCCGCATTGATCTTAGTGGCGCGGTTACCCCTCAACAGCTGATCCTGGAAGAATATGCACACTTCGGGCACAATAGAGGTGTCGTCCTCCTTGGCGGCGGCAATCTCAATGGCAGCAAGGAAATTCTCTCGGCCATCGGTACGCACCACACCCATCGGAAGCTGGGAGCCCGTCAGTACCACAGGCTTATTCAAGTTTTCAAGCATGAAACTCAAGGCCGAGGCGGTATAGGCCATCGTGTCGGAACCGTGCAGCACCACAAACCCGTCATAATGCTCATACTCCTCTCCTATCTTGGTCGCCAAGCGAATCCAAAAGTCAGGCGACATATTGGAAGAGTCAATCAAGGGGTCAAAGGAATAGAAATCAATTTGATAGCCGAAATTCTTCAGCACGGGTAGATGGGCATATATGTTGTCGAAATCGAAAGGCACCAAGGCTCCCGTCTTGGGGTCTTGCATCATGCCAATTGTTCCGCCCGTGTAAAGCACGAGAATGGAGGTTTCTTCTTTTTGTGTCATCGTTTTATTCAGTTGTTCAATTGTTCAGTTATGTGAAATAATGATAGGGCGTTGCTTGAGGTCGCATTTGCAACTTCCTCTAATGTAACACCTAGCAGATCTGCGATTTTTTGCGCCGTGGCAATCAGGAAAGCCGGTTCATTGCGTTTGCCGCGATACGGCACAGGCGATAAATAAGGAGCGTCGGTTTCGAGGACGATGTGCTCCAACGGCAAATTGGGCAGATAATCCTTCACACCACAGTTTTTATAGGTAGTCACTCCTCCCAAACCTAGATGGAAGCCCAATTCAAGATATACTGTTGCCTCTTCTTCAGTCCCTGTAAAACAGTGCATGACACCTCGCAACCCACCGTCTTGTTTCTTTTCTAGGATTCTTGCCATCTTTTCAAAGGCATTGCGACAATGAATGGAAAGCGGCAAGCCAAGTTGTTTTGCCCAGTCCAATTGGGTCTCAAAAGCATCTAGCTGCTGCTGCTCATAGGACGAATCCCAATAAAAATCCAAGCCCACTTCTCCGACACCTATATAAATACCGCGCGACAGCTCTTTTTCCATCCTGTCAAGAACCGCCTTGTAGTCTTCCTTGACCTCCTCGGGCTGTAGACCCATCATCACTTGGGTGCAGTCGGGATACTGCTCGTGCAAATCAAGCATGGGAGCAATGGTCGAGACATCCACGTTGGGCAAAAGCATCATCCCAACACCTGCTTCCAAGGCACGTTGCATAGCTGCAGTTCGATCCAAATCAAACTGATGGTCATAAATATGGGTATGGGTGTCGACAAGGTACATGGTCAATACAAAAAACTATCGTATGGGTATCTGATGGCATGCATGTCTTTGATTTCCTTGTAAAGTAAATCTCTGAATTCCTGGTAGTTGTCACGATTCTTGGCCGAAATGAATATGCAATTTTCGTTCATCTTGGCCATCCATGTCTTTTTCAGTTCCTCATAGGAGATATTGCGTTTGGTGGGCGGCGTCAAGTCATCGGGATCTTTCTCCTCCCAAGTGTAGGCATCAGTCTTGTTGAAGACGACGATGGTCTTCTTGTCGGCACAGCCCAGCTCTGCCAAGGTCTGGTTGACCACCTCCATCTGTGCCTCGAAGTCGGGATGCGAGATATCGACCACATGCAACAGGATATCCGACTCACGCACCTCATCCAAGGTCGACTTGAACGACTCAACCAGATGATGAGGTAACTTTCGGATAAAGCCCACAGTGTCAGAGAGAAGGAAAGGCAGATTCTCTACCACAACTTTACGCACTGTGGTGTCGAGTGTGGCAAAGAGTTTGTTCTCGGTATAGACTTCCGATTTGCTCAGCAGGTTCATGATGGTCGACTTACCGACATTCGTATAGCCCACCAAGGCGACACGCACCAACTTACTGCGGTTTTTGCGCTGCACGGTTTTCTGCATGTCGATTTCCTTCAGCTTTTGCTTCAAGAGGGCAATGCGTTCCAAGATCAAGCGACGGTCGGTTTCAATCTGGGTCTCACCAGGACCGCGCATACCGATACCGCCCCGTTGACGTTCCAAGTGGGTCCACATGCGGGTCAGGCGTGGCAAAAGGTACTGGTATTGTGCCAGCTCCACTTGTGCCTTGGCATGTGCCGTATGGGCATTGGAAGCGAATATGTCGAGGATAAGGCTGGTGCGGTCGAGCACACGGCATTCCAAGGCCTGTTCCATGTTACGGGCCTGTGTCGCGCTGAGTTCGTCGTCGATGACGGCAATCTCAATGTTCTCCGCCTTAATGTACTGGTGAATTTCCTCCAGTTTACCAGAGCCGAGATACGTCACGCTGCTGGGTCGGTCCAAAGGTTGCACGAAACGTGCCACTGGGATGCCACCTGCCGTCTCCAACAGGAAAGCCAGCTCATCGAGATATTCTTCCGTGCGCTCGCGGCCTTGTTGTTTGCTGGCAACAGCAATCAACACCGCGCGTTCTGGTATTTTTTCGTAGGTTATGAAGTCGCCCATGTTCCTTTGGCTATTGGCTATTGGCTATTAGCCACTGGCAGTGCCAGCAGCCAATGGCCAAAGGCCAAAGTTAATATTGTCTAAATCCAATTATCTTTCTTACCTCATTCAAGGTCTTCGCTGCGCTCTCACGTGCCCTTTCAGCACCCATGCGGGCAATGCGGTTTAATCTTTCCTCGTCAGAAGAGAACTCCTTGATACGTTCACGGATGGGAGCAACAGCCTTCTCCAAGTCGTCGGCCAGTTGTTTCTTCATGTCGCCATAGCGGATGGAGCAGTCGTCCCACTTTTCGTCAAAGTATTTCACTGTCTCAGGTTCACTAACGATGTTCATCATCGTGAAGAGGTTCTGTATGACCTCGGGTTTGGGGCTATTGGGCTCGGTCGGGCCGCTGTCGGTAACAGCGCGCATCACCTTCTTGCGCATGACTTTTTCGTCCTCGAAGAGGTAGATGCAGTTGCCGTCGCTTTTGCCCATCTTGCCACTGCCGTCCAATCCAGGCACCTTGATGGCATCGCCACCAAAGTAATAGTTCTGCGGTTCAGGGAAGAACTCCACCTTATAGATGTTGTTGAAACGACGGGCGCACTTGCGGGCCATCTCCATGTTTTGTTCCTGGTCCTTGCCTACAGGCACCCATTTGGCGCGGTGTTGCAGGATGTCGGCAGCCATCAGCGTGGGATAAGTGAAAAGGCCAGCGTTCACATTATCAGGCTGTTGACGGGCTTTCTCCTTGAAAGTCGTCACACGGCCCAACTCACCGATGTAAGCGTTCATGTTGAAATAGAGATACAGCTCGATGGTCTCCGGCACATCGCTTTGGATGTAGATGGTAGCCTTTTCGGGATCAATACCGCAGGCCAGATATTCTGCCAAGATAGTACGGGCTGACTTTTGTATGTTTTCGGGTGTGGGATGCGTGGTCAGCGAATGCCAGTCGGCGATGAAGAAGTAGCAGTTGTAGTCTTCCTGCATCTTCACGAAGCTACGCACGGCGCCGTAATAGTTCCCAAGATGGAGGTTTCCGGTGGGGCGAATGCCACTCAAAACGATGTCTTTTGCCATAATTCAAGAATTTGGCGCAAAAATAAGAAAAAAGCCCGCTTCAAAAGCGGGCTTTCGAGTTTTTTTTGGCAGCAACTTACCTTACAGTTTGATGTCGTCGCCATTGGCGTTAAGGAAGTTGTACTGCAACATGTGGAAATCCGACATGGGTTGTACCTTAAAGGATTTGCCGTATTTCTTTTTCCACTTGCGTTGGATCGAAAACAGACCTTTGGTGAGATAGGCCTCGATGAAAGGATGCACCTGCAGTGTGAGATGGTTTTCGTTTTGGTCGACGAGCAGGTACTTGAGATTGTTTTCGATTTCGTCGATGAACAGGATGGCGGGCCTGATTTTGCCTTCGCCAGCGCAGACAGGGCATTTCTCCTGCACCTGCACTTCGGTCTCGGGGCGCACGCGTTGACGTGTGATTTGAATCAACCCGAATTTGGTGGCTGGAAGGATGTTGTGTTTGGCGCGGTCGTGCGACATGGCATCGACGAGGGCGTCATACAACTGTTTGCGATGCTTGGCTTCGCGCATGTCGATAAAGTCGACGATGATAATGCCGCCCATATCGCGCAGGCGCAGTTGGCGTGCGATCTCCTTGGCGGCTTCCAGGTTCACCTGAAGGGCATTTTCTTCTTGCGAGTTCTCCTTGTTCACGCGATGGCCACTGTTGACGTCGATGACGTGCATGGCCTCGGTGTGCTCAATGATGAGGTAGACACCGTTTCTGATGGTGACCACGCGACCGAAAAAGCCTTTGATTTGCTTGGCTACGTTGAAATGTTCAAAAATGGGCTCTTTGCCATGGTAAAGTTGAACGATTTCAGCTTTTTGAGGCGCGATGGTTTGGATGTAACTCCTAATTTCTTCATAAAGCGATTCGTCGTCCACACGGATGTTGTTGAACGACTCATTCAACAAGTCGCGCAGCATGACGGAGGTTTGATCCATCTCGCTGACCATCCTGCCAAAGGTAGTCATCTTTTTCATTTCCGTGATGCAGTGTTCCCATTTCTCGATGAGCGACTTGAGGTCGGCATCGAGGTCGGCCACTTTCTTGCTTTCGGCCACGGTACGGATGATGACGCCATAGTTGGCGGGCTTAATGCTTTGGATGAGTCGGCGCAGGCGGTTACGTTCGGCGCTGCTGCGGATTTTCTGGGATACCGAAATGCGGTTGGAGAAGGGCACGAGCACAAGATAGCGCCCGGCGAAAGAGATTTCTGCGGTGATTCTCGGTCCTTTGGTCGAGATAGGCTCTTTGGCAATCTGAACGGGCAGCAGGTCGCCCACATTCAAGAAGTTGCCAATCTTGCCGTTTTTCTCCACTTCGGGCTCAAGTTTGAAAGTGTCCATAGAGAGATCCTCGGCACCAGAACGAGCCATATCCCTGAATTTCAACAAGGAACGAGCCTCAAGCCCTAGGTCGAGGTAATGCAGGAAAGCTTCCTTGGAATAGCCCACATCGACGAAAGCGGCATTCAAGCCTGGCAGGATCTTCTTTACCCGGCCCAAATAAACATCTCCGACTGCAAATTGGTTGTTGGTTTTCTCTTTATGAAGTTCGACGAGTACGTTGTCCTCCAACAGAGCAATGTCGACCTCTGAAGCGTGCGAGTTGATGACCAAATCGCGCATCACCGTCTTCTGTTCTACTACAGTTTGTTGTTCTTCAGACATAGTGTTTTGCTTTGAGGTTAACTGTTGATTGATAAAACAATAACACAACAATGGAGATTGAACCAATGCTGTGTTATTGTCGTGTTTAGGCTCAAGAAGAGCTTATTTCTTCTTGTGTCTATCCTTTCTCAAGCGTTTTTTACGCTTGTGCGTTGACATTTTGTGTCTCTTGTGTTTTTTACCGTTTGGCATAATATTGAAATTTTGTTTTGTCTTATTTAACAGCGTTCATAAAAGTCTTGGCGGGCTTGAAAGCAGGGATTTTGTGAGCCGGAATGGTGATGGCCACGTTCTTCGAAATGTTTCTGCCAGTCTTTTCAGCGCGGGTCTTGATGATGAAGCTACCGAAGCCTCTCAGATAAACATTCTCACCTTTAGCCATCGATGCTTTAACGACTTCCATGAAGTTTTCGACCACGTTTTGAACTGCACCTTTCTCAATGCCAGTCTTTTCGGCAATCTGAGCTACGATTTCTGCTTTTGTCATTTTTTTATGATTTTATAGTTAATTGATTTGTTTGTTGTAAATTTGCGGCAAAGGTACAAACATTTTCAACACCCCGAGCATTTTTGTCAACTTTTTTTATCTAATAAGTTATAAATAAAGAATTTCGCCCAACAAAAAAACTTCAAAACAACCATCGTAAATCCATGAATAGCATCAGCAACACTCTCATTGTATGGTACGAAGACAACAAACGAGACCTGCCTTGGCGCCATGAGCCCAGCCCTTATCAGGTTTGGATCTCGGAAGTAATACTGCAGCAGACCCGAGTCAGCCAAGGCCTGTCGTATTACCTGCGATTCATGGAGAAATGGCCTACCGTCGAAGCTCTGGCACAGGCTTCCGAGGAGGAGGTGCTGAAGTTGTGGCAAGGTTTGGGCTATTATTCAAGGGCGCGCAACCTGCACCAATGTGCCAAGCAGGTGGTCGAACGCCACGGGAGCTCGTTTCCTGCCGATTACGACCAACTGAAGGGCCTGAAAGGCATTGGCAGCTACACGGCAGCGGCCATTGCCTCCATCGCCTTCAACCTGCCCCATGCCGTCGTCGACGGCAACGTCTACCGTGTTCTGTCGCGATTGTACGACATCGACACTCCTATTAATAATAGCGAAGGCATGGAGGCCTTCGCCTCTGCCGCCAACGAATTGCTCGACCGCCAGCGCCCAGGCTTGCATAACCAAGCCATGATGGAATTCGGCGCGCTGTTATGCACGCCACAAAACCCCGACTGTCTCCATTGTCCGGTGCAAGCCCACTGCCTCGCCTTCGACCATCAAACCGTCATGCAACGCCCCGTCAAACTTCCCAAGGTCAAAACCAGCACGAGGCATTTCAACTACCTCGTCCTCAGGGTCGAGAAAAATGGAGAAAAATGCCTTTATCTGCACAAACGCGACGGAAACGATATTTGGAAAAACCTATACGACTTCCCCAACATCGAAAGCCCGCGGGAATGGACTGTCGACGAGGTGATCGCCTCTCCAGAATTTGCCCACATCATGAGTGCAACACCTTTTACTATTGTCAACGTATCGGCACCCATCACCCACAAACTCACACACCGCACCATCATAGCACGGTTCATCGAAATAAAACTTTCACAAGAATTGCACTCCATTCAAACAATTAATCTATTTTTGACCCCCGAAAGGGATTTGGACCGTTACCCCGTCCCACGCTTAATAGACTCATACTTAAATCATTAAACTAAAAAACACCATGGCAAGCTTAAACAAAGTCATCCTCATCGGCCGCTTCGGCAAAGACCCAGAAGTAACGACATTTGAAAACGGCAACAGAAAAGTCTCTGTCACTTTGGCCACCTCGGAACGTTATCGCGATCGCGACAACAACTGGGTGGAACAAACCGACTGGCACAACATCGTGGTTTGGGGCAACCTCGCCAACGACATTGCCGACCATCGTCGCAACTACTCCAAGGGCGACCTTATGTACGTAGAAGGCAAACTGAGGACCCGTCAGTACACTGACCAAAACGGCAACGCCCGTTATGTCACTGAAGTCAACGCAGAAAAAATGATGCAAATGGCCCCAGCCCGCCCCGCCCAACAATCATCCTACGGCCAACCCTATGGAGGCAGCAACGAGCCTAACATGGGCTACACCCCCTCCTATCCTTCAGGCGATATCACGGCAACAAGTCCTTCCATCGACCCAATGGAAGCCAACGATTTGCCATTCTAAACATCTGACAATCTGAATCTAAGCCCTTATTGACTGGATATAAAGCCAAGAAATGGACTTAGATTCAGATTATTTGGCCTACTTCGCATCGCCGAATCCAAAGATTTTCCTATTTTTGCAGCCGCAAACATTAAAAACATTCGTTTTGGAAACACCTGATCCTGACCCTGAACCTTTCATAGGACTTCTATCCGTTGTTTCAAGCAACTTTTTCACTGGATTTAACGTTAACGCCATCATCGGATTGGTCGTATTATGCCTGCTCCTCATCGCTTCGGCCTTGATTTCGAGTAGTGAAACGGCTTTTTTCTCACTCCAGCCAGCCGACATCGACGACCTGGAATCGCGCAACGACCAGAAAAGCAAACTTGTACTGAAGCTTCGTGAAAAACCCAAGACTTTGCTGGCCACCATCCTAATCGGCAACAACTTCGTCAACGTGACCATCACGCTGCTGGCCACCTACATCATGAGCCAACTTTTCGACATGGCCAACTATCCTGTGGCAGCCTTTCTGCTCGAAGTGGTCGTCGTCACTTCGCTCATCCTCATCATAGGTGAAATCACGCCTAAGATCTACGCCAGCAAACGACCCATCAAGGTGGCCCGCTTTATGGCAAGACCCTTGCGTTTCCTAATCGGTTTTTTCAAGCCCCTAAGCAAACCGCTCATCAACTCCACTTCGTTCATGGACAAACATCTGGAGAAGAAAAAAGGCGAGATCTCGATGGAAGACCTCTCGACAGCGGTTGAAATCGCCACCGAAGAGTCGACGCCCATCGAGGAGAAGCAGATGCTCAAGGGCATCGCATCGTTCAGCGAAAAAGAAGTGAGCGGCGTCATGATTCCCCGTGTCGACATCGTCGGCATCGAACAAGGCATGGCCTTCCCCGACATGCTGGCCACCGTCATCAAAAGCGGTTTCTCAAGAATCCCCGTCTACGACGAGTCGATTGATAAAGTGATCGGCATCCTTTATGTGAAAGACCTCCTACCCTATCTTGACGCCGAGTCCTATGAATGGCAGAAACTGGTGCGACCTGCCTTCTACGTACCTGAAAACCGCAAGATCAACGACCTGTTCCAGGACTTCCGCGAGAAGAAAATCCATATCGCCATCGTCGTCGACGAATACGGCGGCACCTCTGGACTAATCACCATGGAAGACGTCATCGAGGAAATCGTGGGCGAAATCAACGACGAGTTCGACAAGGAACAGACCGAAAGCCACTACAAGAAAATCGACGACAGCACTTACCTGTTCAAAGCACAAACAAGCCTGGTCGATTTCTGCAAGGTGTTCAGCCTCAACGAAGACTACTTCGAGCCTATCCAAGGCGAAGCCGACACGCTCGCAGGTCTTATCCTGGAGATGGAAGGACGCATCCCCGAAAAAGGCTTCTCCTTCAGATTCGAGAAATTCCATTTCGAAATCATCGACGCCGACAACAAACGCATCAAGGAAGTCAAAGTCTTCGTCGAGGAAGAATAAAACAGACCATCATGAAGTTAAACCGCATCGCCATAGCATTCACCGCCATCGTGGTCCTCACCATCGCAGCCTCATGCAACCGCGAACCGAACTACCTTCCCAAACCGCGCGGCTATTTCCGCATCGACATGCCTGAGAAAGCTTACGTCACAGTCGACACCATCGGTGCCTATCGGTTCGAATGCCCGCAATACGCCATCGTCACCCCTGACCCCTATGCGCCCGAAGAGAAAAACTGGGTCAACATCGAAATGCCTCAGTTCAAAGGCTCTATCCATCTGACACATAAAAAGATACAAGGCAATCTTGGAGAGTATTTGGAAGACGTCCATACCATGATCGTCAAGCACCTACAGAAAGCCAACGGCATTCAGGACAGCCTAATCGCCATCGATGAGCACAAGGTTTACGGCATGTTTATCGAGATGGACGGCAAAGGCGTGGCAACACCGATGCAATTCTACCTCACCGACAGCACCGACAACTTCGTCCGCGGCGCTTTGTACTTCAACTTCCTGCCCAACAACGACTCAATGCAGCCCGTCATCCACTTTATCCGCGAGGATATCGACCACCTGATCGGAACCTTCGAGTGGAAATAATTTGAACTTTTTCCCCTATTTTTAAACAAAAAACCTTATTTTCGCGGCGCGAATCAATATTTGCGCCGATGTAAACAGAGTGTTCACTTTAAAAGAAAGGGGGAAGGCCTATGATTAACAGCCTGAAAATCGGGAACTTGACTTGGCGTCATCTCAACAACCCAACAGAAGAAGACTTCGAATTTCTGAAAGACCGATTTCATTTCCACCCTTTGGACATCGAAGACTGCAAATCGGTGAACCAGCGTCCCAAAATCGACATCTACGACGATTACTATTTCCTTATCCTACACTTCCCCAACTTCGACCGCCAGAACAAATTCGTGAAAATCAAGGAAGTGAAAATCTTCTGGGGCAAAGAATACATTATCTCCATCGAAAAGAACCCTTGGGGCGTTTCGCAACTCTTCGAGGAATACGAGGAGCGCATCCAGAACGGAGAGGAAATGAATTTCCGCAACTCCGACATCTTGCTCTACCGCATCCTTGAAAAGCTGATGACCGAGTCGGTCTACTTGCTGCGCAAGGTCGGCTTGGACGTCGAACTCATCAACCGTGAACTGCTGCAGGAAAAACAGGTGAAGATCATCGAACGCATCAGCGTCACTCGCAAAAACCTCATCCTTATCAACACCATCTTCAAGCCGCAGCTGCGTCTTTTCCATCTCTTTGAGACAGGCAAGGTCAGAGGCTTTACCGACGACATCGAGTACATGGAAGACTACTGGGGCAACATCCTCGACTACCTGCAGAAACTGTGGGACATGACCGAGGACTACGAGGAATTGATCGAAGGCCTGTCGATGACCTTCGACTCGATGCAGACCAACAAGACCAACGAAACCATGAAGATCCTCACCTTGGTGTCGACCATCATCCTGCCTTTGACCTTCATCACTGGCCTTTATGGCATGAACGTCAAGCTACCCTTCCAGGAGCAGGCTTGGGCCTTCTGGGGCATCATGGGATTCATGGCCGTTGTCGCCGTGGCGTTTTATATCTATTTCAGGCATAAGAAAATGATGTAAACATCACATCATTTTACCAGCAGTTTTTGATACTTAACGGCACTGCCGTTGCGCATCAGCTTGACGATGTAGCAACCTTTAGCTATGCTGGCAGGTAGGGTGACGGTGCCGTCGATGATGGCTTTGCCGGCAGCCTTATAGAGGGTACGGCCACAGAGGTCGCACACGGCGATGGCATCGATGCTGTTGCCACTCAAATGCAAAACGCCATTCTCTTCAACCGGATTGGGGAAAAGACCTACCGACACATTCAGCTCCTCTACGGCAGACCAATTCGGATCCCATATCATTCGGGCATATTCCTGATGATCAACAAAGGGGTTGCGGTTATGTTGATAGTCTGCGTAAATGGCATTGTTTCGGTCGATTTCCTTTTGGCTTACCGGATCTTGCTCGTTCCAACGCATCAGCAACTGAATAGCCCAGGGCTTGATTTCCGACTTGGTGGTCATGTCGCTGCTGCCCCAACTTCCGTCTTCGGTGTAATAGCGCACGCTCATATACATGATGGCGCGGGCGAAATCGCCTTTGTATTCGTCTATGGGTTCAAAAACAGTTCCCGAGAAGCCAGAGGTCTTGCATGTACCTAACTTGGATCCGTTTTGTGAAGTCCAAGAGGCACTTCGCACCTCGCCAAAGGCATAGTTGGAGCGTTTGCCATTCACGTAACCATCTGTAGGGAAAATATGATGCAAATCAGTGCGCGGCGTGGTTTGTTCGTTAAACCAGCTTTGCGGCCAAGAGTGCTCGCGGTTGTAGCAATCGCCTTCGCTGTCGTAGTTGCCGCAATTGTCCTGGCCTAGATAATAGACATAAGGCGGTGTGCCTCCCGGTCGGTCGGAATACATGTCCCACACCACACCGTTGCCTTTGTTGTCGGTGCTCCAGAAGGCATTCATTATGTTGGAATAGGAAATGGTGGTATGCCCTTTGATGATGTTGTGCAAGGCCGACTTGAGTTGGTTGCCAGTCAAGCCGTTGGCTGAGTTGTAATAGTTGGATGGAGCCTGCGCCGTTACAAACAGCGCAAAGGACAATGCGATGAGGAGGGAAAGTATTTTTTTCATAATTCCATATTTGTTTTTTATTGAGATTCCCTTCGGGAATGGCAGCATGTTATTGTTTCTACTACGCGGCGACAAAAAGAGCTCACAAATCGTAAACGCCAAAAGCCGCCGCATAATAATTATACATCAAATTCCATTCCCGAAGGGAATCTCAACTACGTTATTTACAACACACTATTCAAACACGTTGGTGAGCAAATACAATATCGCTAAGACGACCATCAGCACGGCGGCGGAAAACTCCACGAAACTCACCTTCTTGATCATCCCCGGTGTGAAGTCGAAGCGAACCGTAAAGAAAGACCACAAAAAGCCTGCCACGGTGACTGCCGCGAAAAACCAAATGCCAAACGGAGCGAAAAACACGCCCACCAAGGCATAAAGGAAAGTGTTGAAACCCGCGAGGAGGCTAAGCAGACACAGGTCCCTATTCGAGGTCACAGTATAAAGCATTTTCCCTCGCAGCGCCCTCATGGAATCGACAAAAAGCTTTATCGCAACCACGAGCATCATAGCAAACACCATATACTGGGCGATATAGATGTAGAGATGCGACATCAGACGGCCCAATCCGAGTCCCAGCAAAGCCATGATACCTTGGCTAAGGCCAAAAACGACAGGGATCCATATCTTCTGTACCGGTTTGTCGTCAGCCTTCACCAAGCCCAACGAACGTGGCACCACGCTGGAAGTCAAGCAGAGGACGAAGAGGACACTTAGGATGATTGCAGTGGTGGTCATGATAGCGGTGGTAATAAAGTTTGGGATTGGCCTTTCAGCCAATCCCAAACAACAATTATCCTAATCTCTTGAACTGGCAGGTGAAGTGGCGCATCAGCTCGGCTTCCCATGTGATTTCGAGGCCGCGCTTGATTTCGTGGCGACGGTCATAAACGTTCTTCAAGGCAGCAGCAATCACGTCCATGTGGTTGTTGGTGTACACACGGCGCGGGATGCAGAGACGCACGAAGTCGTTGCCGCCGAAACGGTTCTGACGTGTGACTGGGTCGCGGTCGGCAAGCACATAACCGATTTCGCAGGCACGGATGCCGGCTTCGAGGTAAAGCTCGCAGGTCAGCGTCTGGGCAGGGAACTCTTCCTTGGGGATCTGTGTCAGCACCTTGTCAGCATCGACGAAGATGGCGTGGCCACCGGCAGGACGCTGGTAAGGAATGCCGTACTCGTCGAGTTTGGCGGCGAGGTAGTGGACTTGCTTGATACGGGTCTCGACCATCTCGAATTCGATGTTTTCCTTCAGGCCGACGGCCAGGGCGTCCATGTCGCGGCCGTTCATGCCGCCGTAGGTCAGGAAGCCCTCAAAGGGGATGCAGAACAGCTTGGCGCCTTCGTACCAGTCTTTCTTGTTGGTGGCGATGAAACCGCCCATGTTGACGAGACCGTCCTTCTTGGCCGACATCGTCATCGAATCGGCATAGCTGAACATCTCGAGGGCGATTTCCTTCAAGGTCTTGTCGGCATAGCCTTCCTCACGCGTCTTGATGAAGTAGGCGTTCTCGATGAAGCGGGCACTGTCGATGTTGACCGGCACACCGTATTTGTGGCAAAGTTCGCAGGTCTCGCGGATGTTCTTCATGCTCACGGGCTGGCCGCCAACGGTATTATTGGTGACGGTGAGCACCATGAAGGGCACGTTGCCCTTGTTTTCTTTCAGCACCTTTTCGAGCTTCTCGAGGCTGACGTTGCCTTTGAACGGCACTTCAAGTTGGGTGTCGTAGGCCTCGGGCACGGTGACGTCGATGGCGAAGGCCTTGCGGCTCTCGATGTGACCCTTGGTGGTGTCGAAGTGGGCATTGCCAGGCACCACCATGCCGGGCTTCACGAGGTAGGAGAACAGCACGTTCTCGGCAGCGCGGCCCTGGTGGGTCGGGATGACGTATTCAAAACCGGTGAGTTCGGTGATGGTGTCCTTCATGTGGTAGAACGAACGGGCGCCGCCGTAGCTCTCGTCACCTTGCATCATGGCGGCCCATTGACGGTCGCTCATGGCGCCAGTGCCGCTGTCGGTCAGCAGGTCGATGTAGACGTAATCGCTCTTCAGCATAAAGACATTCTGATGGGCTTCGTTGAGCCACTTTTCGCGTTGTTCGCGGGTGGATTTCTTAATGGGTTCGACCATCTTGATTTTCCACGCTTCTGCAAATGGTAATTCCATGATTGTATCGTTTTATGTAATAATTCAGAAAAGTTTACAAAGATACGTATTTTAACGACACGCAAAGCGTTTTTTCGACAAAAAAGAAAGGCGGCCCATAAGGGTCGCCTTTCGGTTTGATGTGTGGTAAATGACCGGCGGTCGTGGAGACGCGACTTGTCGCGTCTCCACAAACTCACCTATTTCATTTATTTGACCACGGTCACACGGCGTGTGCCGACACCGTTGGCGGT
>JBGUNT010000036.1:0-14211 GCA_045117495.1 Candidatus Limimorpha sp.
GGGTCGTGCGCAAGCACTGACTTCAGGCTTTCTCTTTGGTTTTCAGGGATTTTTTGCAACAAAGATTCTGGAAAGCTCACGTCCAACAGATACTCGGCGGGTGTTGAGGCGAAGCCACTGGCAGCGTCGGGATGGCTGTCGGTGTAGGCGATGTAAGGCTTGATGTCGTAGATGGGCGTGCCATCCATGAGATCGACACCCGATACATAGAGTATGGGACCAAGATGGGCGTCGATTTCTATTCTCTCCAATCGCACCGACGATAATCCAATGGGGTTGGGACGGAAAGGCGAGCGCGTGGCGAATACGCCTTTCCTGACGTTACCGCCAAGTCGCGGTGGGCGTACCGTAGGCGACCATGTGTCGCGGACGGCCTCTGAAAACTCCCAGAGGAGCCAAATGTGGGAGAAGTCCTCCAAGCCACGTATAGCCTCCGCGTTGCGGTATTCGGGCTCAAATACGATGCATCCCTGCAGCGAGGCGATGATGCCACTCTGCCGAGGAATGCCGAACTTGGTCGGGAAGTCGGTGTGGATGTGAGCAATGGTTTTCATCATTCTTGAGTTGCAAAGAAACAGAAAAAATCCTTGTTTCCACAATAAAATTATTAAATAGGTGTTTTTCTCCTAAAGAATCCTGTATTTTTGCACAATTTTTGAGGGACCTTTGCAACAATTGAAAATCGAACAACTAAACAACTGACAAAATGATAGAGACTGACATTCGCGAATTGAACGAAAAAATCCAAAGGGAAAGCCAATTCCTTGACCTTATCAACCTTGAAATGAACAAGGTCATCGTAGGACAGAAACAGATGACCGAACGCCTGTTGATCGGCCTTTTGGCCAACGGCCATATCCTGCTTGAAGGTGTGCCTGGCTTGGCCAAGACTTTGGCCATCAAGTCAATGGCTAGCGCTATTGATGCCGACTTCGCCCGCATCCAGTTTACTCCTGACCTGCTGCCTGCCGACCTTATCGGTACGCTGATTTACAGCCAGAAGAAGGAGGAGTTTGTGGTGCGCCGCGGCCCCATCTTCGCCAACTTCGTCCTTGCCGACGAAATCAACCGTTCTCCCGCCAAGGTGCAGAGCGCCCTGCTCGAAGCCATGCAGGAGCATCAGGTGACCATCGGCGACGAGACCTTTAAGCTGCCGGATCCCTTCCTCGTTATGGCTACCCAAAACCCCATCGAGCAGGAAGGTACCTATCCGCTGCCCGAAGCTCAGGTGGACCGTTTCATGCTGAAGGTCGTCATCAACTATCCCAAGAAAGAGGAAGAGAAACTCATTCTCCGTCAGAACATCGCCAACGCTGGCGCCCAAATCAACGCCGTGGTGAAGCCGGAAGACATCATCCGAGCCCGCGAGGTGTGCCGCGAGATCTATCTTGACGAAAAGATCGAGAACTATATCACCGACATCGTCTTTGCCTCACGTTTCCCGAGCGACTACAAGCTGAAGAAGTTCGCTAACATGATCAGCTATGGCGGCTCACCGCGTGCCACCATCAACTTGGCACTGGCAGCCAAGGCCTACGCTTTCATCAAGCATCGTGGTTATGTCATCCCCGAAGACATCCGTGCCGTGGCACCCGACGTGCTGCGTCATCGTATCGGCCTGACTTATGAGGCAGAGGCTGAAAACATCACCACCGAAGAAATCATCAACGAGATCCTGAATACCATTGAGGTGCCGTAATTAGTTGAGAGTTTAGAGTTGGGAAATGGAATCAACAGAAATTTTCAAAAAGGTCCGAAAAATCGAGATCAAGACGCGAGGCCTCTCGAACCACATCTTCTCGGGGCAGTACCACAGCGCCTTCAAGGGGCGTGGTATGACCTTTAGCGAGGTGCGCGAATACGAGTATGGTGACGACATCCGTAACATCGACTGGAACGTCACCGCCCGCTTCAACAAGCCTTTCGTCAAGATCTTCGAAGAAGAGCGTGAGATGACGGTGATGTTGCTCATCGACGTGTCGGGTTCCAATGACTTCGGTTCGCAGAGCCAGTCGAAACGTGACCTGACTGCCGAGCTGGCTGCCGTTTTGGCGTTTTCTGCCATCCAGAACAACGACAAGGTGGGCGTCATCTTCTTCAGCAGCAAGATCGAGAAGTTCATCCCGCCCAAGAAAGGCAGCTCGCATATCCTTCGTATCATCCGTGAGATTGTCGACTTCGAGCCAACGGAACGCGGCACCGACATCGGCGAAGGCCTGCGTTTCTTGACCTCGGCCATCAAGCGTCGCACCACCGCCTTCCTGATATCCGACTTCATGACGGACAAAAGCTTCGAGAAGGAGTTGCAAATCGCAGCCAACAAGCACGACTTGGTGGCATTGCGTATCACCGACCGCCGCGAGATGGACATCCCCAAAGTGGGGCTGGTGAAGTTCCGTGACTCGGAGACGGGCAAGGAACGCTGGGTCGACACTTCAAGCCGCGCATGGAACGAGGCTTACCGTCAGATGATACAATACAAGTCCCTTGAACTCAACCGTGAATTCAGCAAACATGGCATCGACAATGCCCATATCTACACGGGTGAGGATTACGTGAAACCTTTGATGCAACTCTTTAAGAAAAGGGAGGCAAGAAGATGAAGAAATATGTTTTGTTTTTGATGGCCCTGTTCACCCTGCTTACCAGCTTGAAGGCACAACAGGTGGAGGTGGAAGGTAAGGTCGGCGACACCCACGTGCAAGTCGGCAAGCCGTTCACCCTCGACCTCAGCATGAAAGCGCCTTATGGGTGGTTTGTGGAATGGAACGACTTCGCCAGCGACTCATTGTCGGAACAGATTGACATCGTCAAGCGTGGCAATGTGGAACGTACTGCCGATGCCGATAGCAATGTCATCGTACGCCAACAGCTTACGTTGATGACTTTCGACACGGGCCAAATCCGACTGCCTGCTGTCGGCCTGACCTATGCCAAGTCGTTCGACAATCCGAACCGTTTGAAAGCCTATACGGATCCCGTTGATTTGTATGCCACCACGATTACGGTCGACACCACCTTGGCCTACAAGCCCATCGTGGAGCCCCTCGCTGCCCCCATCACCATGAAAGAGGTGTTTCCTTGGATTTTGGCGGTTTTGATTGCCGTTCTCTTGGGCATGGGGATATGGTTCTATAACAAACGTCGCAAGGCTAAGAAAGCTGCAGATGGCGAATTTGTCAGAGTTCCTGTCGTCCCGCCCTACAACAAGGCGATCGGCGACCTTGAGGAATTGCGTCAACAGAAGCTTTGGCAGTCGGGCAAGGTAAAGGAATACTTCTCGACGTTGACCGACATCGTCCGCGAATACATCGAAGGGCAGTTTGGTGTCAACGCTGTTGAGATGACTACCGACGACATTCTGGAAGAGATCAAGCCGCTACAGTTCCCGAAAGAGACCTACGATAAGCTGAAGGACACCATGGAAGTCGCCGACTTGGTGAAATTCGCCAAATATTCAAGCTCTAATTTGGAGAGCGAGAACGCCATGAACAGCATAACGGACTTCGTCAACGAAAGCTATACGCATTATCAAGATATGAAAGCCAAAGAAGCCGCTGCAGCACAAATGAAAGCGGACAAGACTATGGTGGCCGAGAAAGAGGAGGTAAAGGATGTTTGAGAATATTGAATTTGCGAATCCCAAGCTGCTTTGGCTCCTTTTGCTCGTGCCGTTGGCCATCCTTTGGTATGTGGTACGCCATAAGAAACAGGAAGCTTCAGTGCGTTTCTCCGACTTGAGCGGTCTCGCCAAGCTGCCCAAATCGTGGAAGCCCTATCTGCGCCATCTTCTATTTGCCTTGAAGCTGGCGGCGCTCGCGTTGCTCATCGTGGCTTTGGCGCGTCCGCAGAGTTCTTCTACTAACTCGACCTCAAATATCGAAGGCATCGACATCGTGATGGCGATGGACGTGTCGGGCTCCATGCTGGCACGCGACCTTAAACCCGACCGTTTGACGGCTGCCAAGCGTGTGGCTTCCGACTTCGTGAACGACCGTCCCGGCGACCGCATGGGTCTTGTCATTTTCTCGGGCGAGTCGTTTACACAGGTGCCGCTGACCACCGACCACGGTGTGATGCTTAACATGCTGGCCGAGATGAAAAATGGCCTCATCGACGACGGCACCGCCATAGGTGACGGATTGGCGACAGCCATTAGCCGTCTGAAAGACAGCGAAGCCATTTCGAAGGTGGTCATTCTGCTTACTGATGGTATGAACAATGCCGGTTCCGTCGACCCTTATACTGCCGCTGAAATGGCCAAACTGTTTGGCATCCGCGTCTATACCATTGGTGTGGGCTCCTATGGTACGGCACCCTATCCGGTGCAAACGCCTTTTGGGACCCAGATCCAACAGATGAGGGTGGAAATCGACGAAAAGCTGTTGACCACCATCGCCAACTCGACGGGTGGAAGGTATTACCGCGCTACCTCCAACCAAAAGTTGGATGAGATTTATACGGAAATCGACAAGCTGGAACGCTCCAAGATCGAGGTGACCGAGTTCCGCCGCCTTCACGAAGAGTTCTATCCCCTGGTGGCTTGGGCCCTTGCCTTGCTGCTGCTCGAGTTCCTTTTGCGTAAAACCATTTTTAGGACTATAACGGACTAAGACTATGGAAAACGTATTGCGATTTGAACATCCCGAATACCTTTACTGGTTGGCCATCATACCGGTATTGGTCATCATCTATATCTTGTTCCGTGTGGGACAGAAAAAGCGTTTCAAAAGATTTGCCCAAATCGAGATGCGCGATTATCTGGTCCCCAACCGCTCGGACCGAAGAGCTAACTTCAAGTTTGTCGTATTCCTCCTCATGGTGGCCTCGCTGATACTGGCTTTGGCCAATCTGCAAAGCGGTTCCAAGATGGAGGAGGTGAAGCGCGAGGGCATCGATTTGTATTTGGCCATCGACGTTTCCAATTCGATGAATGCCGAAGACATCGTGCCAAGCCGTTTGGAACGTTCCAAGCAGGCCATCAACAAGCTTATCAGTGAGCTGAGAGGCGACCGTATCGGCGTTATCGTTTTTGCCGACAAGGCTTTTGTGCAACTGCCTATCACCACCGACTATTCAGCCGCCAAGATGTTCCTCTCGACGGTCAACACCAGCTTGGTGGCCTCGCAAGGTACTGCCATCGCCGAAGCCATCAATTTGGCTTTCAAGTCATTCTCAGACGATGATCACGGCAAGGCCATCGTCATCATTTCGGATGGCGAGGACCACGAGAACGATGCTGCCGTGAAAGCGGCCGAATTCGTCTCCAAGAAAGGCATAAAGATCTATACCATTGGTATGGGTCTCGCCGATGGTGCCCCCATTCCGGAGTATAACCAATATGGCCATCAGATAGGCTACCGTAAGGATAAGAACGGCAACACCATCATCACACGCCTCGACGAACAGATGCTGCAGAAAATCGCTGCGGCAGGCAACGGATTGTATGTCCGCGCCAGCAACTCCAACGTAGGTCTGGAGAAAATATATGACGACATCAACAAGATGGACAAGTCGGAGATCGAAGCCAAGGTGTTCACCGACTATGAGGACCAGTTCCAGTGGTTTGTAGGCTTTGCCATCCTGCTGCTCCTTGTGGAGCTTTTCATGTCGTCGGGGAAAAGAGCCTGGGAAAGGAAGTTTAACATTTTTGGAATGAAAGATGAAAAGGTTCAGTAGATATATAATTCTCATTACTTTTTTGTGCTCTGCCCTTGCCGTTTCGGCGCAGAGCGACGAGAAGGCCATCCGGAAGGGCAACCGCAACTACAAGAGTGCCAACTATGAGAAGGCCATCGCCAACTACAGGAAAGCCTTGGAGATTAGGCCCAACAATGCGAAGGCGCAGTTCAATCTGGGTGACGTATATTATGCCAAGCAGTCGTACGACACGGCGTATTCCGAATTCCAGAAAGTGTTGGAACTATCGCCTGATGTCAAGCTGAAGTCGGATGCCGTGTATAACATGGGCAACTGCCTTCTCGCACAAAACAAGTACTACGATGCCTTCAATGTTTATAAGGTTGCGCTTAAGATGAACCCCGACAATGCCGATGCCTTGTACAACCTCGAATTCTGTCGAGCCCATCTCGTCAAGAGCAAGATCTGGGTCGTGCAGCCCGAACACGGTAGGGTGGAAGCCAATGAAAAGGAGGCCTTCAATGGGCAGCGTGTCACGATGACGGCACGGCCCGATGAGGACTATGCTTTGTCACAATACGTTGTGGTGCGTGCCGACAACAAGGAGGTGCAGGTGCAAGTGAACGGCAACAGCTTCATCATGCCTAAATTCAACGTGCTGGTGACGGCCGAGTTCAAGAAAGCGCATAAGGTAGAGATTGAGAAGAACATCCCGCACGGTACTGTGAAGGCCGACCGCCAAAAGGCCGTTGCCGGGCAGCAGGTTACCCTCGAAGCCCAAGGCGATGAAGACTATGTGCTTGACAAGTTCATCGTCTATCGCACGGGCAGTCGCAACGACACGGTGCCGGTCAACAAGACTACGTTCCAGATGCCCGACTACGATGTGACGGTGACGGCCACCTTCCGCACGGCTCTTAAGGTCAGTATCGACACTGTGTCGCATGGCACCATTGCGGTGAGCGATAGCTTGGTGAAACCAGGCGACAACGTTGGCATTATCGTGCGACCCGATAAGGGCTACCAGCTGGGCGACCTGCAGGTGATCAGCGATAGTGATGCCAGCGAGTCGGCACCCGTCAGCGATGACAACGTCTTCCAGATGCTCGACACTGACGTGACGGTGAAAGCCAACTTTGTGGAAGCCACTGACTATTTTAAGGTTAACGCTGACACCACGCTGAAAGGCGGCCACGTCCTCCTCGACCAAACCGAAGCCACACGGCGTGAGACGGTTGCATTGCGCAATGCGCCAGAGCCGGGCTATCAGTTTAAGGAATACGTCATTCATCAAGTGGGTGACACCGCCGTTAAGGTGCAGCCCATGGGCGATTTCTTTACCATGCCCGACTTCGACGTGGAAGTCTCTGCCATTTTCGAGAAGAGCGAGGGCGAGAACCAGGACCAGCAACAACAGCAGCAGGACCAACAGCAAGACCAACAACAAGAGCAGCAGCAAGAGCAGCAGAATCAAGACCAACAGCAACAGCAGCAACAAAACCAGCAACAGCAGCAAAACCAACAGATGTCGAAAGAAGACGCACAGCGCATGCTGGATGCCCTTGAGAACCAAGAGAAGAAGACCATGGAAAAGGTCAACGAACAAAAAGTAAGACAACAACCCAAAAAGAAAAGCGATAAGGATTGGTAATATGAAAAGAACACTCAGGTTAGTATTATTCCTCGTATGTGCAGTGCCTTTGGCACTTTGGGCCCAAGACGACACTAGGCTGACGGTCTCCTCCAAAAAGCAAGTGATGGTGGGAGAGCGTTTCCAAGTGGTTTTTGAAGCCAACGCCGAAGGCAAGAACTTCTCGGCACCATCGTTTGATGGTTTCACCGTGGTGGGAGGCCCATTCACCTCTTCGAGTTCAAGCTTCTCGATGGTCAACGGTTCGATGTCGCACACCATCAAAAACACCTATACCTATGCCTTGCAAGCCTATAAGGAAGGCACTTTCCACATCGGTTCGGCATCGCTGAACGTGAAAGGCAACAAAATCACCAGCGAACCCTTCGACATCAAGGTGGTGCCCGACGATGGCAGTCATCAGAGCGCTCCTGCCGCTACGGGGTCGGGGCAAGGCCAAACCCAAAGTTCCAACGACCCGCAAGTCAGCGGTAAGGACCTTTTCCTGAGAGTCATCCCCTCGAAGAAGTCGGTATATGTGGGCGAGCAGGTGATCCTGACGTATAAGCTATATACAAAGGTGCCGGTGTCGTCGTTGTCGGTGTCGAAGATGCCCTCTTATGCAGGAGCTTGGACCAAGGATATCTCCGACAATAACGGAGGCGCTCTGCGTCAGACGAGCGAATACGTTAACGGCGTGGAATATACTGTGGCCGAGATCCAGAAAATGGTCGTCGTTCCGCAGCGTTCAGGCAAGTTCGTCGTCGATCCCATGTCGATCGAATGCCTCGCCCAGGTGCGTACCCAGAGCGGCAACGGCCGCCGTGGCTACGACCCCTTTGAAGACTTCTTCAACGATTCTTTCTTCAACCGCAACTATGTCAACGTCAAGAAGGAACTCACTGCCTCACCGCTGACCATCGATGTGAAGAACCTGCCTGTCGAAGGCCGTCCTGATGCTTTCGCGGGTGCCGTGGGCAACTACACTTTCAATGCCGACATCGACAAGACTGAGCTGAGCACCAACGATGCTTTCACCCTGACGCTCACGGTCAGTGGAACAGGCAATATAGAACTGCTTCAGATGCCTGAGCCAGTGTTCCCGCCCGACTTCGAGATCTACGACCCCAAGGTCACCGCCACAACTGACGTCACCTCACAGGGCTTGGCTGGCACCAAGAAAGCCGAGTACCTCGTCATCCCGCGTAGGGCAGGCTCGTTCACCCTTCCCGCCATCGAGTTTGCATACTTCAATCCTGCCAACAACGCTTACAATACGTTGAAGTCGCAGCCCTTCGAAATCAACGTCACCAAAGGCGCTGGCGGCGACGACAACAACAATATTTACGCTTCCAACCAGGAAGGCATCAAATATCTAGGTAGCGACATCCGCCATATCGAGACAGGCAACGCCCACCTGAAGCCAGCACACTCGCTGTTCTTCGGGTCGACGCCTTATTACGTTGTACTGCTTGCTTTATTGTTGGCTTTCCTCATCGCCTTGCTTGTGTCGAAGAACCGCGAAAAGATGAAGCAGGACACTGCAGCCACACGAAACAAGAAAGCTGAAAGGGTGGCCAAAGGCCGCCTGAAGAAGGCTTTCCAATATTTGAAAGTTAAGGACCAAGACCATTTCTACGTCGAAATGTCGCAGGCTTTGTGGGGCTACATCGCAGACAAGATGGGCATTGAGCAGTCGAAGCTGTCGATGGACACCGTAAGCGAAGCCATGAAGGAGAAAAACGTCGATGAGGAACTCACCAACCAGTTTGTGGAGGCACTCAACAGCTGTGAGTTTGCCCGCTTCGCTCCGGGCAATGCCGAAGCCAAGATGGACGACCTTTATCAGAAAGGCCTTGAAGTAATCACCAAAGCGGAGAAACGTCTGTGACGCTCGCTCAAGAAAGGAGAAACAATGATGAAACGAAACACCTTATTATTAATAATGCTTTTGGCGGCATTTTCATGGCCTCTGGCCGCCCAACAGCAGGAGACGCAATGGTTCGATGAAGCCAACGAGGCCTACAACGCAGGCCGTTACGACACCGCCTTGATGCTTTACGAGAAGATCTTGGACGCCGATGTCGAGTCGGCCACTCTTTATTATAACATGGGCAACGCCAGCTATAAGCGCAGCGACTTTCCCATGGCCATCTATTACTACGAGAAAGCCCTGAAGCTGGACCCTGGCAACGACGACATCAAGACCAACCTGGCCATTGCCAACCTGGCCATCGTCGACAAGATTGAACCTGTTCCCCAGTCATTCATCAGCAGGGGATGGCAAAGACTCAAGGCATTGTTCTCGTCAGACGGATGGGCCAAGGTGTCGCTGGTCGTGTTTGCCTTGCTGCTCTTGTCGGCATTCCTCTTTTTCCGAGGACGACGTCTGGCATTACGCAAACTGGGCTTCTTTGTCGGTTTGTTCATGTTGGTTGCCACTGTTTTGTCTGCCGTGTTTGCTTCACAGCTTAAACACGAAGCGTTGCATTGCGACCACGCCATCATCATGAGTCCTACCGTCAACGTGAAAAGCCAACCTAATGCCTCGAGCACCGATCTTTTCGTGTTGCACGAAGGCTCCAAGGTGACCATCCTCGACCAGTCGGACGGTTGGAACAAGATCAGAATCGCCAATGGAAGCCTGGGCTGGCTGCCCGAAGAATCGATGCGTCCATTCTAAGCATCCCAAGGTTTTGAAATTGCCCTGTTGAGAAAAAAAACAAAATTTTTTTCCTCTTTTTGGTTTTTCTTCGGGAGAATGTTCTATATTTGCAGACCATTCTATTATGAATAATAGTATAAACTACGTATAGAACGCGTATAAAACAGATAGTTAAATTTAAAATTCGTGATATGAAAAAGAGATTTTTACCTTTCAGTTTACTTTTGGTAATCATGATCTTAGGTCAAGCGATGGCCTTCGCTGACAATGGTGGACACTATGTTCCCCGCAATGACAACCAGACGGGCGAAGCTTTCATGAGCGAGCTTCGTGCCAACCAGAACACGGGCTTGATCGATCCCGCCCTGATGCTTAAGGCACAGCAGAGCGTCACGCGTTACGAGCCTGAATCGCCTTTGTATTGGCTCAGCATGGGCCCCAACAACATGGGCGGCCAAACCACTGCTGTCCTTTACGACAACCGTAAGAATTCACACGGCAACCCCAACGGTGTGGTCTATATCGGTTCCATGGGCGGTGGCGTCTATAAGTCATACAACCACGGTATCACTTGGCACCAAGTTGGTGACAAATGCCTCATGGTGAGTTGCATGGTTCAGGATGCTGACGGTGTCATCTATGTCGGCACGGGCGATGGCAACAACGCTGCCACTTACAACGGCCTCGATCAACAATCCTACGACAACAGCTTTGTCGGTAACGGCATCTGGAAGCTCGAAGACGACGTTTTCACCCTTATTGAAAGCACGAAACCTTCTATGAATGACGTCGAAGCTTGGAGTTTCGTTAACGACCTCGCCATTGCTGGCAACAAGTTGTTTGCTGCCACCGACGGCGGACTGAAATACTCCTCCGACAAAGGCGCTACTTGGAACGTCGCCGTTGAAGGTGCTGCCGATGAGGTGAAAGTCATCGAAGGCGAAAAGGTGATGGCCTCTGTCGATGGTATGCTTTATATCGGCACTGCCGACGACATGGTTTGCCACTCTGAGAGCTCCATCCAATACGATGAAAACAACAATATCATCGCACTGCCCACGGCTGCTGCTTTGCTCGACATTGCCGTTGCTCCCAGCAACCCCAACGTGCTTTATGCCGCCTGCATCAAGGCCGATGGCACCCATACTGGTATCTATGTGACCTATGACCAAGGCGCCACTTGGGCAATCGCTCTGCCTAACGTCACCGTTAACCAAGGCCACAATGTGTATTCTGGCTTAGGCCTCGTTCACCATGGTATCGTGGTCAACCCCGACAACGACGGCGTCTTCTATATCTTGGGTCAGAACCTCTGGCAACTTACCCGTCCTGCTTCTGGCTCCGGCAACTATCTCACCAGCCAACTCACCGATGGCAGTAGCGATACCTACATTTCTTCTACCTATCTCCACATTGGCCTCAATGCCATGACATACAACCCTAACAACCACAACGAGTATTATATCGGTACCAATGGTGGTATCTATAAAGGTACGCTCCAAGGTGGGGCATTTTCTTTCAGAAACTGCAATCGTAACTATATCACCACTCGTATGTTCAACATTGCCTACAGCGGAAATGACACCCGTATCTTGGCCGCCGGCCTCGACCATGGCACTGTGAAGATCGAAGGTGATGCCAACACCAACTCCGCCGCCTACGGCGAATGGATGAACGCCAATGGCTACAACGACGGTGCTTATGATGCAAGTGCTGAAGCTGGTCCTTGCGCCATCTCCTTGATCAATCCCAATACCATGTTCGTCACCTATAAAGGTGGTGGCTTCCAACGTACACAGACCGCTGGCGCCGACTGGGTCTCCACCAACTTCCTCGAGAACCTCAGCATCAGCACCTCTTCGTTCCGCATGCCCATCATGCTGTTCGAAAGCTTCAACGACGCTACCAACCCTGCCTCCATTTGGTATAAGAACACCACTGGCACAAACATTGCTTCAGGCACTACCATTCAATGCATGAGCAACAACGAATATCCTTTCAACCATACTCTGACTTCCAACTTGCACGCTGGCGACTCCATCGAGATTCATGATCCCATCAGTGCACGCCTCTTCGTTAGCTATACCGATGTTCTTTATATGACCTTCGACGCCCTGCAATTCGGCGTGGCTCCCACCTGGTATTGCCTGGCTAATAAGAGTAAGACCGGTTTCTCTGGTGAACCTCTTTGCATGGGTCTCTCCGCTGATGGCAACGATATGTTTGTCGGTATGAAGAATGGCAAGCTCTTCCATGTGAGTGGCATCCTCGATGTCGTCGACGCCAACTCCGTTGCTTTCGACAGCGCTTACTGCGTCGTCAGCACCACCGAGATTGAATTGCCCACCAGCGGCCAGTGCGTCACCTCTGTCGCCGTCGACCCACGCAACGCCAACAACGTCGTGGTCACCCTCGGCAACTATGGCAACGACAGCTATGTGCTCTATTCCACCAACGCCCTTTCCAGCAACCCGACCTTCACTAGCAAGCAGGCTAACCTGCCCAAGATGCCTGTCTACAGCTCTGTTATCGATATGAGCACTGGCGATGTCATCATCGGCACCGAACGCGGCATCTACCGCACCGACAACATCGCTTCACCCAACTGGGCCGCCGATGGCCATATGATGGGCGAAGTGCCGGTCATGGAACTGAAGCAACAACTGGTCTATAAGGAAGCTGAGCAGACCATCAACCATACTGAAGAAGGCGACTTCATTACCGATTATGCTGGAGTCTACAACACGGGTATCATCTACGCTGCTACCTACGGCCGTGGCGTGTTCCGTTGCGAGAACTACAAGAAGGAGTTCGACAACGTTCCTGAGAGCCCCGTTGTGGCCGATATGAGCGCCAACATCTATCCCAACCCCGTTCACGAAACCGCTTCCATCCGTTTCGAAGCCAAGGGCAACAACAGCGTTAGCCTGCAGGTGTTCGACATGATGGGCCGCATGGTGATGAGCCAAGACATGGGCCGCTTCGCCGAAGGCATGCATGAAGTGAACGTCAGCATGGACAACCTGAGCAGTGGCGCCTACATCATGCGCCTCAGCCAAGGCAGCAATACCACCAGCCTCAAGTTCTTGGTGTATTGATCCTAAGACTTATATAAATTTTAAAAGGCGACCTACGGGTCGCCTTTTTTTGTTATTATATAAAACCCGACGCTAAAGCATCGGGGTGGAGTCGGGTCGCCCATTGACTCCGTCGAAATGCTCTGCATTGACTAACGTCGAATCTGTGATTTCAGCGAAGCTAATCTTCGATTTCAGGGCTTCGTGTCCGCTTCGCCTTGCGCCTGACTGCCGCTTCGCGTCATTGACTCGCTTTGCGTCATTGCGAGCGAAGCGCGGCAATCCAGTAAACCGGACTCTGACGTCGCTTTGCGCCTGACTGCCGCTTCGCGTCATTGACTCGCTTTGCGTCGTCGAATCGGAGATTTGCGAGGAGGCACGACGAAGCAAATCGCAGATTCAACGTAGTTAATCCAGGGGTGAGGCTATAAAGAAACGGGAATGCTGCCTAAGCTGTAGGCGTTCTCATAAACAAAGCCAGCACGAGTGTGACGCCTTATTGCTTGGTAAGCTCGTCATCTGGATCGCTTCGTTCCTCGCGATGACGCGAAGCGCGTGTGGGGGCGAAGCCTGGATAAGTACGTGTCTGTGTCGCTTTGCGTCTGACTGCCGCTTTGCGTCTGACTGCCGCTTTGCGTCATTGCGAGCGAAGCGTGGCAATCCAGTAGCGCCGCTTCGCGTCTGACTGCCGCTTCGTGTCATTGACTCGCTTTGCGTCTTCGAATCGGAGATTTGCGAGCGAAGCGCGGCAATCCAGTGGAGGGGCTACAACGAAATAGATGTGCTACCTATTGTACGTCAATACTTACTCACGGCCAATAATGCCGTGTGAGCTTTATCGTTTGTGGAATCCGTCTTTTTTTGAAAATCCGATCCATTTAATAAGCCTTTTTAAGGCCTAAAACCACCCAAAACAATCAGGTGAATAAATAGTGTCCTAAAAGTCCTAAATCCTTGTCCTACAAGTCCAAAAACAAGCTAGGGGTATAGGCTTTTTTGGGGGTCTTTAAGGTGTAATTACAACAAAAACGCGTTTTTGACATATGCATCCGAACCCCAAACGGATATTGAAGACAATTCATTCGCTAGAATATTCCACTGCCTTGCATAAGGGCAGGAATATTAATACTAGTATTAATCAATTTATTTATTCACCAAATCAATTCATTATGAAAAAGAAAGTATTTTCTTTGATGATG
>JBGUNT010000037.1:0-8176 GCA_045117495.1 Candidatus Limimorpha sp.
ATGCCATAGGCAAAAACTATGCTGAAGGTGAACTCTGCATTCCTTCTCCTTTTGTCATTAGTGCCGACTATGGCGATCCTGAGGATGTTAAGATTTGGGGCGATTTCTGGGTGTTCAACTACAACCAGTCGGGCGACACGCTGAAGACCGTTTCGGGTGGAAGCCATCCTGGCTTGATGCACCTGAAGAAGACCGACAAAGGCATGGAAGTGACCAGCTTCGAAGTTGTGGAGGATGGCGCTGGCAACCTTGAAAGTGCCAAGAAGATCTTTGGCGACCATTACGAGGCTTTCCATGAGGTCAACAGCAACCAAGAGAAACGCGAAAGCATCAGGCTGCAATTCATCGCCGACTATGTGAAGAAGAACAATCTTCCGGTCAAGATGGTACAAGACTATGGATGGCCTGCCGTTGAATTGCCGAAATGAAACCCTTCAGCTGTTCCGATACTGGTTCGGCGTCATTCCTGTGTGCTTCTTGAAATACTTGAAGAAAAACGAAGGGTTGGCGAAATTCAGTTCGTCGGAGATTTCCTTGATGCATAAGTCGCTGTGTTTCAGCATTTGTTTCGCTTCGAGGATGACATATTGATCGATCCATTCTGGAGCCGATTGCCCACTGGTCTCTTTCACGATTTTTGAGAGGTATTTGGGCGTGATGCAGAGTTTGTCGGCATAAAATCCCACACCGCGTTCCTTGAGGTGGTGGCGCGTGACCAAATCCACGAAGCGTTCAAAGACGATTTTGTGACGTGTCGAGGCGGGTCGCTCTTCTTCACTTTGTTTTTGTAGCCGCTGGTTAAGGAAACTACCGAAGGTGAAGAAAACCGATGAAATGAGGTGACTAACGCTTTCTGTCGCATAGGCATAATCTGAATGTATGATGCTGTTGATGAGGCGGATATGCTCTTGCACCAAGTTGAGTTCGTCGGCTTGTAGGGTGAAGCAGGGATTATCGAGTATGGTGATGGCCTCATTGAGCATTTTGCTGATGTCGGAACGGAATTGGTCGAGAAACCGAGTCGAAACGGCGATGATGGTCAGTTTGGCCGCTTTTTCCGAAGGTCTCGATTCGAGGCGGATGATGTTTTGGGGCAAGTTGAGCAGCATCATCCCCTCGTGAATCTCGTATTCCTTCAAGTTGATGCTGCACTTGAAACTGCCTTGCTTGCAAAACGCCGCCACATATGCGTCAACGCGACACGGATAGCGCAACAGGTCGTAGTTGGCTTCGTTGGTGCGCTCGGCCAAGATAAAGTCGTCACCTATATTAATAATGTTGTCAGTCAAAAACAATTCCTTTGCCCGCGCAATGCTGAAACTGTTGTATCCTTTTGTTTTCATTCGTTGAAATTTTCGACAAAAATAGATAAATCTTTTTGATTGTTGGTCGAAAAATATGAATATTTCGACCTTTAGATACTTTTTGATGAAAATATTATTCCTTTTGGTCGAAAAAGAAGCCCTTTCTTTGCAGCATCGAACAAAAAGGAATAGAAAATGAATAAAGTATTGAAAAACAGTGTGTTGGTGATTGCATTTTGTGCGGTTTCGCTGACGATGCCTGCGCAAAGGATGCTCACTTTGGACGAGTGCCGACGGCTCGCCCTCGAGAACAACAAGAAACTGAAAGTGGCCGAGGAGGAGGTCGACAAGGCTCGTTACGAAATGTATGCCTCCTACGCCAATTACCTGCCCAAAGTGTCGGCAACGGGCACTTATATGCACAATAGCAGAAACCTCCAATTGCTGAGCGATGAGAATATGGCTGCGCTCAACAGCATAGGGACAACGGCGCAGGGCGAAATTGATGCCTATCGCGAGCAGGTGCTGGCTGTTTACAATAACGACCCCATGGCCGTGGTTTCGTGGGCACTTTTGCAGCACGACCCAACCTTGAACAAGTTGGTCACCGACCTGATGAGCCTTGATGTGGAAGGGTCGCTGAACCAGATTGGTGAACAGGTTTCGGATGCTTTCAAGATCGACACCAAGAATGTGATTGCGGGTGTCGTTTCGGTGCAACAGCCTATCTTTGCTGGTGGCAAGATTGTGGCTTATAATCAGATTACCAAGGACTTGAGAAGTTTGGCCGAGTCGAAGTTGGATATGCAGCAGCAGGAAACACTGGCCACTACCGAAAAGGCATATTGGCAGATTGTTTCCGTCGCCAACAAGCTGAAATTGGCCGAAAGTTACGCTGAGTCGTTGCGCACATTGGACAAGGATATGGACAAGATGCTTGCCGCAGGTGTGGCCACCCGTTCCGACCAATTGTCGGTAAAGGTGAAGCTGAATGAGGCTGAGACCGCGTTGCTGAAGGCGCAAAACGGCCTGACACTCTCTAAAATGCTGCTCTGTCAAATTTGCGGCTTGCCCTTGGACTCCAATATCGTTTTGGCCGACGAGAATCTTGACGATGTGTTGGTGACCAACGAGGTGCTTCGCTTTTCGGAGAGCGAAATCGAGGCCAACCGACCCGAACTGAAATGTCTTGGTTTGGCCAACGACATTTATGCCAAAAAGGTGGCTGTGGTGCGTTCCGACTATCTGCCCACGATTGGTGCTTTCGGCAACTATGTGATTAGCAACCCTTCGTGCTTCAACGGCTTTCAGAACGAGTTTGGCGGAATGTGGAATTTCGGCGTGATGGCCAAAATCCCGATTTTCCATTGGGGCGAGGGCTATAACAAGACGCGAATGGCAAAGGCGGAAGCGAAAATCCAGCAATACACCTACGATGATACCAAGGAGATGATCATGCTTCAGGTGAGGCAATGCGAAACGCAACTCAACGAGGCTGATGCGCGATTGAAACAAACACGGGAGAAGTTGGACGATGCCGACGAAAACCTCCGTATGGCGACCGCTGGTTTTCGCGAAGGCGTTGTCGCTTCTTCCGTTCTGGATTTGGCCCGAACCGCTTGGCTGCAAGCGCATTCAGAGTACATCGATGCCAAAATCGACCGCATTATGGCAGCTGTCAATCTCCGCAAAGCCGCCGGTGTCCTCACAAAATGAAATCTTGAATCCTAAATTTTAAATCTTAAATTTTGAATTTTGAATTTTAAATTTTAAATTTTAAATTTTAAATTTCAAATCCCTGATTATGTCCACGATAAAAGAACAAAGAATGAACACCTACCTCGCCTTGGGCGTGTTGGCAGGTGTAATTGCGGTGGTTTGCGTCATCGGCATTCTCACTTTCCACAAGGAAACGGAATACCTGCAAGGCCAGGCCGAGGTGACGGAATACCGCGTGTCGAGTAAGGTACCGGGCCGCATCCTCGAATTTAAGGTGCAAGAAGGCCAGAAGGTGCGTAAAGGCGACACTTTGGCCATTCTCGAAGCCCCCGAAGTGGAGGCAAAGAAGGCACAGGCCGAAGCCGTCGAGCAACAGGCGCTTGCCTTAAGTGCCAAGGCACAGGCAGGTGCGCGTGAGCCGCAAAAGGAAGGTGCCTACGAGATGTGGCAGAAAGCGAAAGTGGGTGTTGAAATCGCGGAAAAGTCGTTCAGCCGTATCAGCAACCTTTATAAGGACGGTGTGGTGACTGCCCAGAAATACGACGAGGTGAAGGCGCAACGCGATGCTGCCATCGCCACCGAGAAAGCGGCCCGATCGCAATACCGTTTGGCACTCGATGGCGCCCAGGAGGAAGACAAGGAAATGGCCGCCGCCAAGGTGCTTCAGGCGCAAGGTGCTGTGGCTGAGGTAAATTCATATATCCACGAGACCTTCCTCATCGCTTATGCCGATGGTGAGGTAACGGAAATCTTTCCGCACCTTGGCGAGCTGGTTGGCACGGGCGCACCGATTATGAACATTGCTCAGATGGATGACCAATGGGCGAGCTTCAATGTGCGCGAGGATTATTTGAAGGATTTCTACATCGGGTCGGAGTTCGATGCCTATGTTCCTGCCATCGACCGGACGGTAAGGATGAAGGTCAGTTATATGAAGGACATCGGCGACTTCGCGGCTTGGAAGGCCACCAAGGAAACGGGGCAATATGACCTAAAGACCTTCGAGGTGAGGGCCACACCACTTTCGGCTGTGGGCGACCTTCGTCCAGGAATGAGTGTGATTGTGAAGAAGGAGCACGGGAGATGAGTTTCGGAAAGAGCAACAAGCGGGTGGTTTGGCGCATCGTGCAGCGCGAGGTTGCACGGATGCTTTCGCAGCCGGTCTATCTTTTCTGTATGGTCGTCGCGCCATTGGTGGGCTATGTCTTTTTCACCACTTTGATGGGGAAAGGGTTGCCGGTCGACATCCCTGTGGGCGTGGTTGACGAGGACAACACCGCCATCACGCGGCAGGTGCTTCGCAATCTCGATGCTTTCCAGCAAACCGCCATAGTGGAGCAATATGCCAATTTTGGCGAAGCCCGCGAGGCATTGCAACAGGGCAAAATCTACGCCTTCTATTACATCCCTCAAGGCACGACCGAAAAGGCGTTGTCCAGCAAGCAGCCCAAGGTGTCGTTCTACACCAACGCCGCCTACCTGATTCCCGCCTCGTTGGAATACCGTGATATGAAAATGATGGCCGAGTTGGCCTCTGGTGCCATCGCGCGTGAGACGCTTTATGCCAAAGGTTTCACCGACGATCAGGTGATGGGGGTCCTGCAACCCATCAAAATGGAAATGCACGCCATCGGCAATCCGGGACTGAACTACTCCATCTATCTTTCCAACATTCTGTTGCCGGCAATGCTGATGTTGCTCATCTTTCAGGTGACGATTTACTCGATTCATAGCGAAGTCAAGGAAGGGACTTCTAAACGCTGGATGGAACTGGCCGAGGGCAATATCCATAAGGCACTGATGGGCAAATTGTTGCCTCAGTTTTTGGTGTGGATTGTGATGGGTGGCACCTATCTTGTGCTGTTGTACGCCTATTGGGACTTCCCGTTGAGAAGCGGCCTGTGGCCTATGGTTTTGGCGGCCTTGCTTTTGATACTTGTCTCTCAGGCGTTTGGCGTGTTTTTGTGCGAGTTGTTGCCCTCGTTGCGATGGGCGTTGAGCATTGCCACGCTTTGGGGCGTGTTGTCGTTCCCGATTTCAGGATTCTCGTTCCCCCAAATCGCGTTTCCGGCACCCCTGCGTGCGTTGTCGTACTTGTTTCCGTTGCGGCATTATTACCTGATTTATGTCGACCAGGCGCTCAATGGCTTGCCGATGTACTATTCTTACTTGAACTATGCGGCTTTGGTGGCCTTCCTGATTCTGCCATTCTTGCTGCCTAATCGTTTGAAAAAGTGTCTGTTGGAATATCAATATACGAAATGAAGTGGTTGCATCATATTCTGGAAATCTTTCGCGAGGAATTGCACAACTCGCTTTTCGATGAGGGTGTTATCGTGTTTTTCTTCATCGTGCCGTTGCTTTATCCCTTGCTTTATGCTTATCTTTATGGCAACGAGAGCGTTAGGGAAGTTGCTACCGTAGCGGTCGATTTGGCCAACTCGTCCACAAGTCGTGACTTTTTGCGCAAGGTGGATGCCACAGCGGATGTCGAAATCGTTGGTCATTGTGCCGATATGCAGGAGGCGGTGAACCTCATCCACAAACGCCAAGCCTACTGCTTGATTTACATCCCTGCCGACTTCGACCGAGCCTTGATGGAAGGTCGGCAGGCCATCGTCGAACTGTATTCCGATATGGGCAGTTTGTTGTACTACAAGGCAGTGCTGTCGTCGTGTACCGAAGTTTCGTTGGCGATGAACAAGGATATCAAGGCGCAACGGCTGGTGGGCGCGACCGAAAAGCAGGCCTCCACTTTCGCTTATCCCATTGAATATGAGTATGTCCCGATGTTCAACACACAGAATGGCTTCGCCTCATTTCTCATTCCGGCAGTCTTGGTGTTGCTAATCCAGCAGACGATGGTACTGGGCATTGGTATGATGGCAGGGGAGGAGCGTGAGAAGAAACGCCGGGGCATCCTTGAACCGCACGTCATCGGAAAACGGCCCATCGAAATGCTTTTGGGCAAAGGATTGGCTTATTTGGCCATTTATGTGGTGGTTTCGGCCTATGTCTTTTGTGTGGTGCCGCGCTTGTTCCATTTGGTTCAAATAGGCCATTGGACTGATTTGGTGGCGTTTCTGTTCCCATATCTGTTGGCGTGTGTGTTCTTCAGCATGACCATTTCGGGCATTGCCCATAATCGTGAGGTGTTCATCATCATGTTTGTGTTTGCCTCGGTGCCGTTGCTGTTCATTTCGGGCATTTCGTGGCCTTCGTGCGCTGTGCCGCCGTTTTGGAAAGCCGTTTCGTGGTTTTTCCCTTCCACTTTTGGCATCAACGGTTTTGTGAAAATCAGCAGTATGGGTGCCCTGCTTCGTGATGTGCGTCCCGAATTGGTTGGCCTTTGGATTCAGGTTGTCGTTTATGGCATCACGGCTTGGTTGGTGTATTACCGCTCCTACGGCAAGCACCTGCGCGACATCGTCGAGGTGGTCCAAGAGCGGCTTCAGGCCCGCTGGGCGGATTATTTGTGAGGAGCGATAGCGGTGGATTCCAACATTAGAAACTTCTAATATGGCATGAGAGCCTTCTAATTGCTTTTGTTTCATGGGTTTAGAGATAAGCAGTAATTTTGCGGCCATGAAACTGAACAGATATTTTTTATGGACACTTATGACGGTGTCGGTGGCAAATGTTTTTGCACAGAGCCGCCCCATGACTATCGCTGAGGTGGATAGCATGCTGTGTAGCCGCAACTATCAACTGCAGCATTCCCGCTTGGACATAGAGGCTGCCGAGGGACAATTGGCGCAGGCGAAAAAGTATGAAAACCCGGAGATACAGATGCTGCACAATGTGCAGAATCCTGTGAATCGGAAGTGGCTCGATACCGGATATGACGGCGAGACCGATGTGCAGATTTCCCAGCCGATTGCCATTGGAGGCCAATATAAAAACAAGGTAAGGCAGGCAGAGGCCACTCTCAACGCCATGAAGTCGGCATACAATTCCATGCGCAATGATGTGAGATATGACGCAAGGACTGCATTTGTCGACCTATACCATGTACAGCAGAAACTGAAGGTTTACGACCAGGAAATCTCTTCGGTGGAGAAGATATTGGATGCCTGTCGGGAACAGACTGAAAAGGGGAACATATCGCAGATGCAGACCTTCCGTATTGCGGCCCTGCTCAGCCAATTGCGTGCGGAATGGTCTGAAATGCTCGTTGAAGAGAACGAATTGCAGAAGCAACTGCGCATTTTGCTCTGGCCGGAAGACGGGAACATGATAGAGGCTCTGATGAACGATGACGACATCGTTTCGCAGGCTATCAGCAACCTCGCAAGGCTTCAGCCACTCTTGACGCAACCGGACCCGGATTTGCTTCAGCCGATTGTACGAAACCACCCCGAGATCTTGCAGATGACGTATGAGCAAGAGAGCGCTTTCCATGCAATGAATGTGGAAAAGGCTGATGCACTGCCACATATCGCGGTTTTTGGCGAATGGGACAAGAACGGAAGCATCGGCCATAATTTCTTTGCCTTTGGCGCTACGGTCAGTGTGCCGCTGTGGAACCAGAACCAAGGAAACATCCGCTCGGCCAAGGCACAATATGCACAGGCCGCGTTGTCGAAAGCGCAAAAGGAAAAAGAAATCCATGCTTCTTTGTTGGCACTTTATCACTCAACAACGCATCACCTCAAACTCGTGGAGGAACAGGAGCAAAACCTGTCGACCGACCTTGACGAACTGCTTGTAGCTACCGAACAACAGTTTTTGAAGCGCAACATCTCTGTCATTGAGTTTGTTGACTTGTATGGCAGTTATCGCGATGCAAAATTCCAACTGCTCGATTCGAAAGCGAAACTCGCAAAAGCGAATGAAGAAATAAGCAAGCTGACGGGGGATAGTCTATAGTTAAGTAGATGAGCAAATTTAGTTTACATAAAAGACACGAGACACGAGACGGCGAGCAAAAGGCTTTTGGCTTTTAGCCGTTAGCTATTAGCTTGGTAGCTCGTTAGCCAGCAGCCAATAGCGGAAGTCCCGCGTCCTGTGTCAATAGAATATGCAGTTTGATTTTGAACAGTTATTTACAATGAATATGAAAGCGAATACAATGATTTTTGCAGGAATGCTGACATTGGCATCTTGCAGCAGCAGGAATCAGCAGGCAGATGTCGTGGAGACGTCGCAGTGTG
>JBGUNT010000038.1:0-64632 GCA_045117495.1 Candidatus Limimorpha sp.
GTTTTTTTGCTATTAGCAACGTTGATGCTGTTAATGGCTAACAGCTCTCAACAGCCAAAATAGATGATAATATGTACAACGAAGTAAGACCCAAGAAAGCCTTAGGCCAGCATTTCCTGACCGACCAGAATATCGCCCAACGCATCGTGGAGCAGTTGTCGCCCGATGTAGAAAGCGTCATCGAGGTGGGTGCCGGTACAGGCGTTTTGACCCAATATTTGGCGCAAAACATCATCGAAAAGTTCCACGTCATCGAAATCGACAAAGAGTCTATCGCCTATTTGGAGAAGCATTTCCCCATGCTCGGCGAGCGGCTGATTGAGGGCGACTTCCTCCGCACCGACCTCAGCCAATTCGGGCAGCACAACATAGCCATCATCGGAAACTTCCCTTACAACATCAGCAGCCAGATTTTCTTCCAAGTGTTGAAATACAAGGAACAAGTCGTTGAAGTGGTGGGCATGGTGCAGAAAGAAATGGCCGAGCGCATGGCTGCCAAGGAAGGCAGCAAGACCTACGGCATCTTGAGCGTATTAATGCAAGCTTGGTACGACATCGAATACCTTTTCACCGTTCACGAAAACGTTTTCAACCCACCGCCCAAGGTGAAGTCGGCAGTAATTAAGATGCGGCGCAACGCCGTCACCGACTTGGGATGCGACGAGAAACTATTTGTGAGTATTGTCAAGCAAGCCTTCAATCAACGTCGCAAAACCATGCGCAACTCACTGCGTCCGATGCTCAGCCCTGAAATCATCGAAAACGAGGTCTTTAACAAGCGACCCGAACAACTTTCAGTAAGAGACTTCATCGATTTAACAAACCTGATTGGAGAGAATCACACCCTGCTTTAATTGGCTTTCAGCGAAAGGCTCTTTTTCCGCATGGCATGGCGCACAGTAAAGAAGGCCGAAGTACATCCCACCACTAGTATAGTGGCGAAAATCAGTAGCACATCTTTCAACTTCAAAAGTACGGGATAGGCATCCACAACATAGTTGCCACCCGTGCCGAACTTCACGAAACCAAACTTTTGCTGTAAGAGCACCAAAATGATGCCCAATAGCAAGCCGATGATGCCTCCCGCCACGGAAATCAGCAGTCCTTCATTAAGGAAAACTTTCTGTATTAATCGGTTATCGGCACCCATGGATTTCAGGATTTCCGTATCCTTGCGTTTGTCAATCATCAGCATGGAGAGCGAACCAACCACATTGAAGGTGGCCAAAATTAGAATAAACGTAAGGATGACATACACCGCCCATTTCTCAGAGCGCATAATCCTGTAAAGCGTTTCCTGTTGTTCTTGTTGGTTCTTTACGGTGAAATCCTCCCCTATCACTGCTTTCACCTCCCTTTTCACCTTATTAATATCCACATTCGGGACAGTAAAAAGCTCCACATTCGAGGCTCTATTTTCATATTCAAGCAGTTCCGAAAGCCAATCGAAAGGCACTAGCACCAACTTTTCATCTTGTTCTTGTTCGGTGGAAAAAACACTGCATACGGTCAGGACATCGGAGTTGAAGCTGTTATCTAGGCTCATCTGAGAAGCGTTGCCTCGTTTAGGCACATAGACGCGTACCATCGCATAGGGATTATAGGCATTGATACCAAGATACCATGCCACACCTGCGCCTGGAACGGCGAAGCCATGTTCATCACCATCTGAGAGTCGCAAACCATCCCCACTGAATACGGCCTCATTCAAGCGGTCGATACTTTGATAATCCAATCCAACACCTTTCACCTGACCAATATGTTGTTTGTCGTTAGCACGGAAAAGTGCATCTTCAGTAATGGTCGGGATTACATAATTAACACCTTGTATTTCTTTAAGTTGTCCCAATGGAAAAGCGGTCAAATCAATGGTTTTGCCTTTCACAGCAGAAACTTGCAGGTCAGGTGTAAGGCGGTTGTTCATTGAGGAAATCACCTTCTCCAATCCGTTGAAGGCCGACAGCACCACGATAAGTGCAAATGAGCCAACACTAATACCAAAGATGGAAATCCATGTGATGATATTAATGAGATTGTGGCTCTTTTTAGCCACCAGATAACGGTTCGCTATGAATAGCGGTAGTCTCACTTGTCAGGATGCAGCAAGTTGTCAATGTTTTCAATATAATCCAGCGAGTCGTCCTCGATGAAACGCAACTCAGGCACAACGCGCATCTGGTGACGGATGCGATTGCCAAGCAAGCCTCGAATGGCTTTGGCGTTTTGGCCTACCTCTTCTACGACCTTCTTCTTCTCATCCACGCCAAACACGCTCAGATACACACGCGCATACGACAAGTCGGAAGTAACATTAACGCGCGTCACGGTAATCATCAGCGAGGGCACTTTTGGTTTCAGTTCCTTCTGGAATATATCGCCTAATTCTTTCAGTAGCAGTTTGTTTACTTTTTCTAATCGCTTACCTTCCATAACTTCAAATTCAAAGATTCAAAATTTAAAGATTTAAGATTCAAAATTTTATGAAAGTGCAAAAATAGGCAATTCTTTTGAAATCTTTCGGAAAAGCATTCAGTAAACTGAAAATGTTTATTTTTGCGAACTGAAACATAAATAATTACATTCCCATGAAATCAATCATTAAACCACTATTCATCTTGGCCATAATGGCTTTGTCCGTGTTTTCATACGCGCAGGAACCACAGCAAAGCCAAGAATCAACCACATATGTGGAAAACGAATTCATCATCTGGCTAGAGCAAGATGTGGATGCCGCAGACTTTGCCGCCAAGTCCAATACTGGAATCATGCCGAAAAGACAACTGTCCAAAAGGCTGAATATCTGGCTTTTCGAAATCAACGACAACAAAGAGCTTAGAGAAGACAAAATGCGCCGCTTAAACGCCAATGCTGATGTGCGTGTCATCCAAAACAACCATACCAACATCACATTACGCGAAGCAATTCCAGATGATCCTTATTATTACCAACAATGGGCACCTGCCATTATGAACCTGCCGCAAGCTTGGGAGGAATTTACCACAGGCGGTGTCACGGCGACTGGCGACACCATCGTGGTTGCAGTCATCGACGGAGGTGCTGATTGGACCCATGAAGACCTGAATTGCTGGGAAAACGCTCATGAAATCCCCAACAATGGCATCGATGACGATGGTAACGGCTATATCGATGACTTTCACGGTTGGAATGCTTACAACCACAACGGCTATGTCGGCAGCAACAACCATGGCACTCATGTTTCGGGCATCATCGGTGCTGTCGGAAACAATGGAAAAGGCGTTTGCGGCGTGAATTGGAATGTGAAAGTCATGCCCATCGGCGGTAGTTCGAGTAACGAGTCTATCGTCGTAGAAGCCTATTCCTATGTTTTGGAGATGCGAGCACGGTACAATGAAACTGATGGAGAAGAAGGAGCTTTTATTGTAGCCACCAATTCGTCCTTTGGCGTAGATTACGGGAATCCTGACGATTACCCCATCTGGTGCTCAATGTACGACGAAATGGGTAATGTCGGTATATTGAGTTGCGGTGCTGGCCCGAACCTAAATGTGAATGTTGATGTAGTGGGTGATGTCCCATCCGCCTGTCCTGGAAATTATCTCATAGGCATCACCAACACCACTTCTTCCGACGAAAAATATGGAAGCGCTGGATATGGTGTCAACAACATTGACATTGGTGCACCTGGCACATCTATCTATTCTACACTTCCTAACAACAATTACGGCAATATGACTGGAACCTCAATGGCCACTCCACAAGTCTCTGGAACCATTGCGCTGATGTATGCTGCCTTGCCCGAGGAGATGATGATAGCATGCAAAAATGACCCAGCAAATTTCTGTCTTTCAGTGAGGCATCACCTTCTTAACGGTGCCGACCACTTGCCTTCGCTCGATGGTTTGGTTGCCTCAGGAAGGCGATTGAATGCCTACGGTGCAATCGAAAGTGTTTTATATGACAGCATTATACCCACTTTAACAGGCGAAGTCAATATTTCTGGAGAACCTTTCTTCGGAGAAACATTGACCGCCGAAACAAATTTGGGTTCTACGCCATCCATTCCTGATTTAGGAGAGTTGCATTACCAATGGCGAAGAGACACAACAGCTATCGAAGGAGCTGTCTATTCAACCTACACTTTGACCGAAAATGACATTTTCGAGAAAGTCTGTGTGCAAGTCACGGCCGAAAACTGCACAGGAGCGATAACTTCACCTCTTTTTGGCCCTATCAAAAAAGCGGAACAGCCCATGCCCGAAGCTCCACAAATGGAGAGCAACACCGATACAAGCATAACTCTTGTTGCTATAGAAGATGGTGAATATAACATCAATGGCAGCGATTGGCAACCATCTCCAGTATTTGAAGGCTTAATGCCAAGCACTTCCTATATTTTCACTCAACGCAAGAAGGAAACAAGATCGCATTATGCCTCACCTGCAAGTCCAGAATCGGTGTTTACCACCATGCCTTATAACCAACTCGATGAAAATTACAGAGATACTTTCAAGATCTACCCTAACCCTTCCAATGGCTCCATAACAGTGGAAGGCTCAGGAATGCTCATCGTCACAAACCTCTTTGGGCAAACCATCTTGTCTAAAGAAATCGAAGGCAAAGACAAGGTGGAATTATCACCTGGATTGTATTTCGTAAGACTAGGAAACAAGACGCAAAAAGTCGTGGTGGAATAGTCTGTTATTCCTTTCGTTTCGAATCCATAATAATGGTCACTGGACCATCATTCAGCAATTCTACGGCCATCATGGCACCAAATTCACCGCTTTGTACTTCACGACCTGAGATTTCCGCAAGTCGTTTCAGAAATCTTTCATACAAAGGGATAGCCTGTTCGGGGCGGGCAGCACGAATGAAACTCGGGCGGTTGCCTTTCTTAGTCAAGGCATGAAGGGTAAACTGACTCACCACGAGGAAAGACCCTCCCACCTGATTAATGTCAAGGTTCATCGAATCAGTGCCGTCGTCAAAAATGCGAAGTTTGGTGAGTTTCTGGCAAAGCCATTCAATATCTTCCTCATCATCGGCTTCCTCAATGCCAAGCAAAATCAACATGCCTAGTCCAATTTCAGACTTCACCTTGCCGCCAATGGTGACGGAAGCATGGGTAACGCGTTGTGCTACAATTCTCATAAGTCAAGATCCGTGAGCCCGTTGAGGGGACGATTCAACAATGCATTATTTTAAAAATCATTTCGCGATACAAATCCTTTTCGCTGACTTCGCCGCTCTTGTAACCTTTAGACTTCATATCGAATTCTCGCAAAATAGAAATGCATCGGATACAAGCACCGGGCGAATAATTCCGTGCAGCTAGCTGATAGTCTTTTACAAAGAAGGGATTCACCCCCAATACACTGGCCAATGCACCTTGTGATTTGTCTGTGGCGAAATGAAACTTAAGAATCTTGGTAAAATAACCGTATAGCGTTATCGCTGTGACCAGCAGCGGGTTGTCTTTTCCATTGTCGCCAAAATAATTCACGATGCGGTTCGCTTTTAGTACATCGCGGCTGCCGATGGCATTCTGCAATTCGAAGACGTTGTAATCCTTAGAGATGCCAATATTGCGCTCCACATCAGCATCATCGATACTCTTGTTTTTCGGTAGGGCAATGGTGAGTTTTTTTAATTCATTAGTGATCTTGTGGAGGTCGGTACCGAGAAAATCGGCCAACATCTGGGTAGCTTTGGGCGTGATTGAATAACCCTCAGCCATCAAGTAGTTTTGAATCCATCCAGGAATGTTGCTATCATACAGCTTCTTCGATTCAAACCAGACGCCTTTCTTGTCTATCTTTTTGGCAAGTGTCTTGCGCTTGTCAAACTTCTTATACTTATAGGCAAAAACAAGAAGTGTGGTCTCAGGGATGGTATCGAGATAGGCTTCAAAAGTCTCCAAGTTCTTCACGTCCTGGGCTTCCTTGACGATAACCACCATGCGCTCTCCCATCATCGGGAAGCTGCGGGCATGGTTGGCAATAGTCTCCACGTCCACATCGCGGCCATAAAGCACGATTTGGTTGAAAGCGCGGTCGGCCTCGTCCAAGGCTTCGTTCTCGATGGTGTCCGAAATCATGTCTATGAAATAGGGTTCTTCGCCCGTCAGGAAATAGACAGGTGCGAAGTTTTTCTTGTGGATCTCAGAAATAATCTGCTCGTAAGTCATCAGAACTTCAAATGCTTGACGGTGATACCGTTATTGATCAATTGGCGTAGCGAATCGATGCCGATGCGCAAATGTTCGCCGACATAGTTCTTGCTCACCTTCTTATCGCTCTCCTCAGTCTTCACCCCTTCAGGTACCATGGGGTTATCAGACACCAGCAACAATGCGCCTGTTGGGATTTCGTTATGGAAGCCGACCGTGAATATAGTCGCTGTCTCCATGTCGACTGCCATGCAACGGATTTTGCGAAGGTAATCCTTGAAATCGTCATCATGTTCCCACACACGACGGTTGGTAGTGTACACCGTCCCCGTCCAATAATCGCGTCCATAGTCGCGAATGGTTGTGGAAATAGCTTTTTCTAGACTGAATGCGGGCAAGGCGGGAACTTCAGGCGGGAAATAGTCGTTGGAAGTACCTTCACCGCGGATGGCCGCAATAGGCAATATCAAATCACCGACCTTATTGATTCTCTTGATACCGCCACATTTGCCGAGAAACAGCACTGCTTTAGGCTGGATGGCGCTCAGCAGGTCCATGATGGTGGCGGCGTTTGCACTACCCATGCTGAAGTTGATAATGGTGATTTCTCCATCGGTGGCACAAGGCATGGAACGGTCGCGCCCCACCACCTCAACGCCTTGCCATTCAGCGAAACGATCGACATAATTCTGGAAATTGGTCAACAGGATGTATTTACCGAACTTATCCAAAGGCAAACCTGTATAACGTGGCAGCCAGTTTTCTACTATTTCTCGCTTGGTCTTCATTTTCTGTCTTTTATTTGCGCAAAGATAGAAAATCTATTTGAATTGTGTGTATCTTTGCCTTGAAATCGAAGAATGTACTAAGCCCAATGACACGCTATCCCATAAAAATATTAATGGCTTTCGGCTGCACCTTTGAGCCCGAGGGGGACGAGTTCTTCGACTGGCTGATGCGCAACGGCTATCCCGAGCTCGGCGCCTTAAGCCGGACCATTCAGGGCGACACCGAGGCCAAGGATTGGCTTATGAATCACGGCTTCCCTCAACTGGCCGCCATTGACAGCGTTATCGACAAGGAAGAAAAAGCCGCCCAATGGCTTCTGAAGAACCATTTTGAAGTCAATTTGGCCTTTGCAAAAGCCATTAATCGAGACGATGATGCCATTATATGGCTGGAAAAAAACGAACTACAAGTTTTCATCGTTCTTGCCAACAAGATTCGCAAATATTTGGATGACAAATATTTAGACTATCATAAAATCCATTTTTAAAATGACTGAAAAAAAGTTGCGATTTGTAACAGAAAAAATCATAACTTTGCGGCCAATCCGATATTGCAAATAATAATCAGAAAAATCATAAAAACATGAAAAAAGGATTAAGCATCATCATCAACATTCTGCTATTCGCAGTGATTCTGTTTTTAGCATGGCAAGTCATCAAGAGCATCCAAGCCCCTATCAAGTTCGGTAACGAACAAAAGGCTCGTGAGTCAAAAGTCGTCGAACGTCTTATTGACATCCGTAACGCAGAGGTGCTTTACAAACAAGCCAACAACAAATACACTGCTAGTTTCGACACGTTGATCAACTTCTGCGAAACTGCAGAGATTCCGATTGTGAACATCATCCCTGACCCAACCGACACTACATTCACCCGTACCATCAACGATACTTTGGGTTATGTAAAGATTGCCGACTCTCTCTTCAAAGGAAGAGAAAACGTCAATCTCGAAGACCTCAGGTATGTCCCGTTCAGCGATCCTCAGGAAGAGTTTGAGCTTGAAGCTGGTGTTATCAACCGCAGCGGTATCAGTGTTCCTGTTTTCGAAGCCAAGACTCCCTATGAAGTTTATTTGAACGGCCTCGACCCACAAAGAGTCCTTAATGCCAAAGCTGAAAAGGAAAGCATCTTCAGATATGCTGGCATGAAAGTCGGTTCCATGGAAGAAGCTACCACGGACGGTAACTGGGAAAAACTTTAAGCCTTATTGGATGACTGCAACATTGAATCCTTATATCTCCAAGTTTGACGTGGGTTTTGATGTTGAAAGGTCGTCGACATACAGAATGGCCATCCAACTTGCGTTGGGTGGTTATTCTTTTGCCGTATTCGATTGCAATGATATCATAGCGATAGAAGCCTATCGATCGGACTCCTTTACGGATTGGTTGGACGTCCAAACCGCTTTAGAGCGCACATTGGAATCTAAAAAGATGTTGGGCAAACCTTTCAACTCGGTTGCGTGTATCATCGACGACCGTACTTCCGTTTGGGTCCCTAACGCTTTATTTGACCTAGAAAAAGCGCCTACCTATCTCGGTTTCAACTTCCCAATGCCCAATGGGACAACGGTTCTTCACGATTCGATTCCCGAGGCAGATTGCGTCAACGTATACGGCATTCCACAATTGTTAATAAACAGATTGACAGACAGATGGCCACACATATCCATCGAGCATGCAGGAAGTTTGTTCGTTTCAACTGTTTTGGAGAAAAAACATGAAGAGGACCATGCTTATGTAAACGTCAGAAACCGCGATTTCGACTTGGTCATTATCAAAGACGGGGCTCTTGCGTTCGTCAACAACTTCAGATTCAACACTAAAGAAGATTTCGCCTATTTTCTTTTGTTCGCCTTAGAACAAAACCATTTGACGGGACAAGACCTCCCTGTCACTTTTTCAGGACTCATTCTCCCTGAATCGGAGATTGTAGACCTCTGCAGCCGTTACATCAAGACGATCGATTTTGTGGAGAAGCCAGAAGGACTCAAGACTTGCGAAGCATTTAAAGAGATCCCGTATCAATACTATCACCTTTATTATCCATTGTTTAGATGAGAATCATCAGGGGGAGATTCCAAAGGCGGCAGATTATTGCACCCAACAATTTGCCTGTAAGGCCAACCACCGACATGGCCAAGGAAAGTCTGTTCAACATCCTGGAGAACTACTATGATTTCGAGGAAACCGATGCATTGGACTTGTTTGCAGGCACTGGCAACATCTCCTATGAATTGGTATCAAGAGGCTGCCCAAAGGTGGTTTCTGTCGACCAAGACTACGGTTGCGTAAAGTTCATTCGGGAGACCGCCAACAAACTGAATATGAACGAGTTGCTTGTGGTTCGCTCGGATGTATATCGTTTTCTCGAAAAGCACAAGATGCAATACGATCTCATCTTCGCCGACCCTCCCTATGACTGCGAACACTATGAAACCCTGGTACGACTTATTTTCGACAACAACCTGCTGAAAGAAAATGGCATGTTCGTGCTAGAGCATGACAAATACAATAATTTTGAGGAACATCCCCATTTCATGGAGCAAAGACATTATGGCAAGGTTAACTTCAGTTTTTTCGCGCAGACCATTGAAGAAAGCGAAGCTGAAGAATCAAATGAATAACGCGTAATTAAATATACCCGAAACGTTTCCTAACGATTTCCTTCTCTTCATCGCTACTATCGCGGAAGAGCGGCATCACCTCGTCTTCTGGGAAGTCGGTGAAAGTAAGGAAGAGAAGCGAATCCAAGGTGTCATTGAAATCTGGATCCACATTAAAGCAGAGGAACTTGGCATTCAGCTTCAGGTATTTCTTAAACAGTGTAGGCAGACGATACTGACCATTACTTAAGCGGAACATAAACTTGTCGAACTTATCTATCGACTCCATATTACCTTGCATCAGCACCTCAGGATTCGCTTTCAGGAAGTCGGAATGGAAAGGCGTCAGTGGCGTTGCCATATGGGCCAAGTCCTCGCTCACAGGATGCTTCTCGGAAACATATTTCACGATCATGCTCATGTAGAACTTCGGATACCAAGCGCTGATGCTCACCGGGCCAATGAAATGGTTGATGTCGGGATAGCGAACCACCACATCCGACAAGCCTCGCAACAATAACACCAGAGGAAGTACCTCCTTCTGGTAATCGAGTGCTACGAAGGACCGTCCCAATTCTATGGTATGCGACAATTTCTCAGAGAAAGCCTCGCTGATACTAAACAGCGTGCTGATATAAAAGCCTTTAATGCCATATTTAGGGATGATGTCACTTCCAATGCCAAGTCGATAGCAACCCGCAATCCTCTGTTTGGCATTATCCCAAAGAATCAAGTGTTTGAAATGTGTGTCAAACTCGTCTTGATCAAGGCTCTTACCCGTACCCTCGCCGATGGCACGGAAGGCCTCCTCACGAAGACGGGCAATCTCATGCATCAAATTCGGTATATCTTCATGATCAGCGAGATAACAATCGTAATCGGAAGCGGAATAGAGAAACGACTTTTCGCGAATGGCTTCCAATTCTTTTAACATCAAAGCAACATCTGACGGAGCTTCTATCTCGGCCATATTGGACGTTCCACCAACAACTGTTTGCTCAGGAATATTAGCTTCAAGCGCATAAGTGCGGCTGCGCAAATAGGCAGCCAAATCAACAGGTTTCTCATAAAGAGTAATTTCAGCTGGTAAAATCGCTCTTCCAATTTGCAAATTGAAATTGGTATCGTGCTTATTAATCAGTTCCCTAGTTAAATGAGCCGTCCCCAACATGGGATGTATCTTGTCGACGGCATAAAACAGTTTTGAATTGCGACCTTCCCAAAACACAGGAATTACAGGAACATTGGCGGTCTTGATGATACGGGCAATGGAAGTACTCCAAGGCAGGTCTTCTGGATAGTCATGCCCATGATAACGCGACACTTCACCAGCAGGGAAAACACCCAATCCGTTTCCAGTCGCGATATGCTGTATTGCACCTTTAATGCCGTTCACACTGCTCTTCCATTCGGGGTTCTTCTCAAAAGGATTCACCGAGAAGAAGCATTCTTTAAGGTTCGGGATATGCGACAGAATGAAATTGGCCATCAACTTGAAATCGGGTCGCACCTTAGCAATGGCACTCAAAAGCATTACACCTTCAATGCCACCAAAAGGATGGTTGCTTACCACGATGAACCCTCCTTCTTTAGGAATATTGTCCAATTGTTCGGGACTGATATCAATGGTGATACCCATGTTCTCAATGAGATGGTCAGCAAACTCACGACCTTGATAATCAGCTGCTCCGTCAAACAAACGGTTGATTTTCCCCAAACGAAGATAGCCATATACCAATCCTGCGACACAAGTGCCAAAGAAGCCTTTCATGCCGAGAGCCTGCTTCAAATCCTTATTGGTAACTACTTTTCGCATAGGTTTTAAACGGCAAAGATACTGAAATAATCAATCAAACCATAATTAAAGGAGACAAATTGTATTATGAGGCAAACAAAAAAGTCCGCAGACGACTGCGGACTTTTTTGCATTAATAAGGTATCTGTATCAATCGACATCGGCACGAGCCATGGCGTCTTTGTAGTACTTCTGGTTGACGAAGACATCTTCCTTGTACGGATTGATGTGGCGTTTCTTGGAAACCGAGATGATGTAGCAAAGAGCCACGATGTTCACTATCAGAGCGAGTGCGCTGATCACCATCATCATGGTAGGATTGGCTGCCACGACGGAAGGATCAACTGTAGTGCCCACAACGCCGTCAACGGCAGCCTGTCCGCCCGCAGCGTACAGTTTCTCAATGGTGGTAACACCTTCAGGATAGAGAACGGGGAGCGTAGCCCAGCTGAACCACTGGCGACCGTCTTTGAAGGTCTCCTGGAAGAGCGGGAACACCTGTGCGAACATGCACCAGATGGCCAAGGTATTGGCACGGTTCTGGATCCAGCCACCACGGTTCCACAACAAAGCTGCGACGGTCGGGGCAAGAAGCAGGGCGATACCGCAGTACCAGCTGTGCGTGGGCAAGCAGTTGTAGGTGTATGCGAAGTTCCAGATGTCGTAGATAACGATGTAGACCCAGGTCATGTCGGCCCAGATCATGTCTTTCTTGTCCTTGGAACCATACACATTCCACCATGCGGTCATACAGAAGATGTTGAACAAACCAGCAACACCATTAAAGACATTGTGCCAGCCACCGTATTGCCAAACGCCTTCGGAGGTAAGCCACCACTTGTTCCATCCCATCACAGCGCTTTCGAAGTCGGAGACGCAGGCAATCAGGATGTTGATGGCCACGATGATGAACGGGAAAGGCTTGAACCAGTGCTTGGCACCGATGCCCCATTTGTACTTGATCATCATAAAGCCAATACAGCCAGCTGTGGCTGCATAAAGCTTGGCATAATGGAACCAGCCTTGCATATAGACATGGGTCTGGTTTTCCAACGCCCACTGTGCTCCACTGCGGACGCCAAGCCAGATGGCAAGGAAGTAGGCCGTCAAAGCGACGGGAACGACCAAAAATGTAAAGATGCCGCCGAACTTGGTGCGACGGGCAAACTCGTTCAGTAAGATAAGACCAGCGAGGACAACGAGCATCATTCCCCACTGAGACAGGGCATTAGCCCCATACACTTGGAAAAACATAGTGCAATGATTTTTAATTATTTAACATTTGTTACGGTAATTCTATTCTTACGTTCTTTCAGGATGGCATAGCCCACCCATACTGCCGTCAGAACGATCGACATGGGCACTCCTACGGTAAGCATCTCACGAAGCATCACCTGAAGGCCTCCCGCTTCCTCTAGTGCGGTGAAGAAAGGATAGCGCCAGGTGACCTCTCCATTGATAATATGATCCACGATGAGCATCACCGAGCCACCCCAAAGCATCTTTTCCAAAGCGGGCAGATTACGTTTGAGCGCCGATGCTTCCGCACTTTCGATGGAATTCTTATGCGTTTTGCGGTAAGCGCTTGTAGCAATGGCTTGCGTTAAAGGGACGATAAAACACGACATGATTATAAAGTTTTTATGATTAATGACTAAACAATGATACTATTGATTTCCACTTCGTTGCCTCGCAACAGCCAGGTGTTTTTGCTGTTACAATAGGGACATATCTTGCCGAACCTGACCGTTTCGTATTCCTTATTGCAGTCGCCGCAAAGCGTCACCGCAGGGATGGTGTTGACTTTCATCTCACAGCCCCTAAGGATGTCTTCCTTGTCGGCAGCCCAGCGCCAGCAGTCGGTGAGCAGATGCGGCACCACGGTCGACACCTCGCCGATGTCCATCACCACGCTGGAGACATGCTCCACATGGTTTTCTTCAGCTACCTGCTTGACGTCCTTGACGATATAGAATACGATTCCTAGTTCGTGCACTGTTGATAATTGAGAATTGATAGTTGATAATTGATAATTATTTCTTGCCGAAAATGATTTTTCCGGTGCGTTTGAGCATATACGGTAGGATGGCACTGAATTTGTCCTCAGAGGTGTACATGTGAGAAGCCTCCGGGTTGTCGCGATAGAGATGGATGGCATCGAAGGCACACTTGGTCGTGCAGATGCCACAGCCGATGCAGCGGTTCTCGTCGACGACGGAAGCACCACAGCTTAAGCAACGGGCCGTCTCCTTACGCACCTGGTCTTCGCTGAGCGTCACCATATATTCGCTGAAGGGATTCTCCTTGGCAGCCACGCCTTCCACCTGACGCGAGCCATTGTCGTACGACTCCACCATGATATCGTCTTTGTCGAGTTCGATGAAGTCGCGGCGGTTGCGCCCGATGGTCATGTGGCCATGTTGCACATAGCGGTGCAGACTCTCGGCGGCTTCCTTACCTGCGGCTATGGCATCAATGGCGAACTTGGGACCCGTATAGCAGTCGCCACCCACGAAGACATCCTCTTCGGCGGTCTGGTAGGTCAACTTGTCGGCCACTGGATACACGCCACGGAAGAACTCGACCTTGGTGTCTTTCAGCAGGTCCTTCAAGATCACCGTCTGGCCGATGGCGAAGATGACCATATCGGCATCCAAGGTGATGAGTTCGTTCTCATCATATTGTGGGGCAAAACGATGCTCAGCGTCATACACCGAGGTGCATTTCTTGAAGACAATGCCGCTAACCTTGCCTTCGCCGAGAACCTCCTTCGGTCCCCAGCCGGGATTGATCACCACGCCATCTTCACGAGCTTCACGACGTTCCTCAAGTGAGGCCGGCATGATGTCTTCCGTCTCTAGCGAGAGCATCGTCACCGTTTCGGCGCCGCTACGCATGGCCACACGGGCTGCGTCGATGGCCACGTTGCCACCACCGACCACGACCACCTTGCCACTCACCTTCACCTTGCCACAGTTGGCCTGATGCAGGAAATCGATAGCCGTGGTTGTACCCGACAAGGTCTCACCCGGGATGCCAGGCAGCTTGCCGCCTTGGCAGCCGATGGCCACATAAAAGCTTTTATAGCCTTGCTCACGCAACTGTTGGATGGTGATGTCTTTGCCGACTTCCACGCCTGTCTTGATGTCAACACCAATCTCGCGCATGATGTCGATTTCGGCCTTGATCACCTCTTTATCAAGTTTATAAGAAGGAATGCCATATTGCAACATGCCTCCAGGAATGTCGTTCTTTTCGAACACAGTAGGATAATAGCCCATCGTGGCGAGATAATAGGCGCAGCTCAAACCGGCAGGGCCACCGCCGATGACGGCAATCTTCTCGTCCCAACGCTCAATGACGCTCGACGCAATATTGATCTCAGGCACAAAGCGCGTTTCGACATTGAGGTCCTGGTCTGCGATGAATTTCTTGACGGCATCGATAGCAATAGGCTGGTCGATAGTGCCACGGGTACAGGCGTCCTCGCAGCGGCGGTTGCACACGCGACCGCAGACTGCCGGGAAGGGGTTCTCGCGCTTGATGAGTTCCAAGGCCTCCTTATATTTGCCCTCAGCGGCCTTCTTCAGATAGCCTTGCACAGCGATGTGGGCCGGGCAAGCCGTCTTACAGGGTGCGGTACCCGTAGGATAGCAGTTGATGCGGTTCTTGTCGCGGTAGTCTTCCGTCCACTTATGCGGTCCCCATTTCTTGGCATCGGGGAGCTCCTGTTTGGGATAAGTCTGTTCGCCATGTTTGGTGCAGAGCTTCTGTCCCAAACGGACAGCACCTGCAGGGCAGTATTCCACACAACGTCCGCAGGCCACACAACTCTTTGGGTCAACTTTGGCCACGTAGGCACTTCTCGACATGTTCGGAGTGTTGAAGAGCTGAGAGGTACGCAATGCATTACAAATCTTGACATTGCAATTGCAGATGGCGAAAATCTTACCTTCGCCGTCGACATTGGTCACCTGATGCACAAAGCCGTTATCCTCGGCCTTTTTCAGGATTGCCATAGCCTCATCATAGGTAATGAAGTGCCCACGACCTGTCTCGGCAAGGTATTCGGCCATGTCGCCCACACCGATGCACCAGTCGCGGTAGTCGTCGGCGCAACCCTCATCGAGTTTCTTGCGGCCATAGCGACAAGAGCAGATGCCCACTGCCAGATGGCCTTCATAGCGCTTCAACCAATATGAAATATGCTCGATATCAACACTTTGGTTTTCCATACTAATGGCTTTCTCCACGGGGATGACATGCATGCCGATGCCTGCACCACCCATGGGAATGCTGGGCGTGATCTTCTCCAAGGGCAAGAAGGTCATGCGTTCGAAGAACATGGCCAGCTCGGGGTGGCGGTCCATCAGGTCGGTGTTCATGTTGGTGTATTCGGCCGAACCTGGGACGAACATCGGCACCCAGTAGATGCGGTCTTCACGGTTGTAGGTGGTACCTGCCACAGGGCCTTCCTTGGTGTATTTGTCGCCATAGTCGTACTCCAGCATCCCGAAGTAAGACAGTTTATCGAGCAGCTCATCGAAAGAAGCGTCATCAGGAGTATAGTGTTTCTTGGCGTTCCATTCATGGAGCAGCTGGTATGTACGGTGTTCACGCACCTTCAAGGGTTTGCCAGGGAGCATATCCAAGAGCAGGTCGAGCGAAGCCTCACGAGTGATAGCGTCCATCTCGTCTTCGAAGATACAGGCCAAGCCCCAATATTCAGGGGCATCGCTCGTCATCTTGATCTTGCCAGGGATGCGGTCGGTGACCTTTTGGACAAACTTCAGCAGTTTCGGGTTGGGGTTTTTGTCGCTTTTATGTTTGGGGACAAACTTGGTTGACATTTCGGGCATAATTATTTTAGTTTGGAGTTGTCAGTTTGCAGTTGTTCAGTTGTTTTTCCAGGCGTTGACTTCGGTGAGGAGCCATTGGACAAAGGCATCCACGCCCTCCCCGGTCTTAGCGCAGATAGGGATGACTTGTGCTTTGGGGTTACGCTGGTGGATGTAGGATTTGCAGCGTTCAAGGTCGAAGTCGAAGTATGGCATCACATCCGTTTTGTTAATGATGACAAGGTCGCACACCGTGAACATCAAAGGATATTTGAGCGGTTTGTCGTCGCCTTCCGGCACAGAGAGAATCATCGCATTGCGCACGGCGCCAGTATCAAACTCAGCTGGGCATACCAAATTGCCTACATTCTCCAAGACGACCAAGTCAACGTCTTTCAGTCCCACATTGTCGAGACCTTGACGCGTCATCTCAGCATCGAGGTGGCACATGCCTCCGGTATGGAGCTGTATGGATGGCACGCCTGTGGCCTCTTTGATCTTGACGGCGTCAACATCGCTGTCAATGTCGGCCTCCATCACGGCCACACGCACCTTGTTTTTGATGCGGTTGAGCGTCTGGATGAGTGTTGTTGTCTTGCCGCTACCAGAAGCCGACATAAGGTTGAGCAGAAACACACCTTTGTCTTTCAATTCTTTACGGAGATTCTCTGCGTCTTTGTCGTTATCTTCAAAAACGTTCTTCTTGATTTCAATGACTTTGATTTCATCCATGGGAATGTGGATTCGGTTAATAATGCTGCAAAAATAGGGAAAAAAGGCGTCATCCCAACAAAGTTGGGTAATTAGTCTCATTCCAAGCGATGGCATAGTGTTTCGAGAAATACCTTCTGGCGTGACGGTTGGCGCGTATCTCGGTCCAAAAGTGGTTGTGGTCACCTTTGCCGAGGGCACTCAACAGGCTGGGCAGTCCGATGAGAGGGAGATAAAACCAGCCGAAGCGTTGGCTATCTATGGTATGGCCGAACTCGTGCTGACAGACTTGGTTGGCGAGGACAAAGTCCTCCCCTTCGCCTCGCATCCACGGCACCGTCCAAAGGTCAACGAAAGTGCCTAGCGACACGCCCATGAGATATGCACACGACGACTTCGTCGCAAAGGTGATGCCGCCCAGGGTATCGACACGGTCAATCTGTCCTGTCAAGGCCCGTCCCACCGAATAGAGCCAGCCCATGAGGGTCTGCGGCAACTCCCAAGTGAACCTGGAAAGGATTTGCCACACGCGGCCCCATGGCGACCGATTTAGGTCGGTGAGGAAGAGGCCTCGAGTAATTTGGGCGGTGAGACGAAGGCGTTTTGAGATGGAGATTGACATAAAGGCAGATATACCAAGTTTTGGCCGAGTTTAATATACTTTTTAATACTTTTTTCAAAAAAATGGGCATCAGAACTAACTGATGCCCAAGTTTATAAGTGCCTCTTTGTTAGGGAATAAGGCGGAAAAACCGCTTAGTACTCATCTTCATGGAAAAAGAAGTCATCCTTGGTTGGATATTCTGGCCAAAGGTCTTCGATACGTTCGTAGATTTCGCCTTCATCTTCGATTTCCTGTAAGTTTTCGATAATCTCTTCTTGCGCTCCTGTACGCAAAGCCCAATCCAACAACTCGTCTCGGGTGGCAGGCCATGGAGCATCTTCCAATTTTGAGGCTAATTCTAGTGTCCAATACATAGTCTTTTTGTTTTTGTTAGAGCGCGCAAAAGTACAAGTATTTTTTATACTAACAAGGGATTATTTTATAAAAATAACAATTTTTTATTTACATGATTCCCAGTTATTTTCGTTAACTTTGTCTAAAAAAGCAAAAAATCTTGCCAAAACAAAGAAATAATCAGAGAGTCTATTGAGGTACTTCAAATTAAGCGTATCTATAGGGTGCTCAGCTGCCAAACGCCAACCTTGACGCTCGGCGCGACGGCATATCGTACGGCAAACATGCGCATAAGAAGCCTTCAGATTGCCACCTGGGATAACAAAACTCTTCAGCTCGGGCAATTGTTCGTTCATCACATCGATTTCATGCTCTAAAAAAGCAACATCTTCGACGGTCAAAACAGGCATCATCTTTTTCACTTCAGAGTTCTCGTCTAACGCAAAATGCGATTCGATGGTGAACAACTTGTTCTGGATGTTGTTCAAAACCGTCTTCATATCAACGGAGACACCTTCTTGGTCATAAAGCACGCCAACAAAAGCGCTCAACTCATCGACACTGCCATAAGCTTCCACCCTGTCATCAAATTTCGCAACGCGCAAGCCGCCAATCAGCGAAGTCTTGCCTTCGTCACCTGTTCTTGTATAAGTTAAATTCTTCATTCTTTTAATACTTTAACACAAAATCCTGTTTTTCGATTCCTTCCCTAAAAAAGACCAAACCAACACAATAGAGGTCGAATGTGACCGAAACATCTTCATTCGCTTTGATTTCTTCCCAAGCATCCTGCATGTCACGATCGTGGTGAATTCCTTCAAAGACAAATACCGATTCAGAGGTCTTATGGCTTAAGCAATCGGCGAGATAATCCCACGTATCCTCCTCAAAGGAATCACGGCTAAAGAAAACAAAACCCGTGTTAAGTCGCTTGAAATGCTCGGAGTCGAACTCGGCTGGCTGAATCAGACTAACGTTGACAATACCCATCGAATTAAGGGTCTCCAAGAAATCGTCCGATTCTTCAAGGTAGACCTTCGTTTGAAGATGGCCCAAAGCCAATGCCGAGGTGTTTAATGCCGACAACTTCCCGAATGAAACCACCGATTCAGGTTCAAAATAACGTACTAAACGATATAGCAAACGGCTCTGCTTCCGTTGGTTATAGCTGATATGCTTACGCTTGTCAAGCAATCGGGCAATGCGATATATTGTGTCATAATCACGGTTGGTGCCATGGTCGTTCAATACCTTTCGCATGAAATCATAGACAAAAGGCGAATGGATCTTATATTCGCTTTTGCGTTTCAGCAGATAATCTATCCAACTCCCAATCATAACTCAATCGTATTGAACTTTTTGCAAATAATAAACAGTCCGCCTGGGTTTAGGTTGTGTGCTATTTTGGATGATCTGCGAACCGAAAAGCAAGAATCGTTTATCATACCATTTCGCGATTTGACAAAAGTATTCGTCTTCAACATAATCAGCGCCGTGTATGGGATCCATTTTTTCACTTTGTTGGTTCATCAAGGCTTGACCATTCACATCAAATGCAGTGTATCGCAAGCTGTTTCGGTATGGAGAGACGACAACCAACTCATCATAACAAACCCCTTCGGCAGCATGAGGCCACAAATCAGTGGTAAGCTCATTATCGAACTTCACCGATTGCTGCCACTGCAAATGCCCATCTTGATCGAATGCCAAAAGTACCTCACTGAAAAAGTCATAGCCATCAAACACGGTGTAGGTGTACGGATAGCCTCCATAGTAACCATAATAGCCATAACTCATACGGGTTTCCGTATGATAGCAAGGCATAAAAGCCTCCGCTGCAAAAACGGTCAGAGAGCCAAAATCTGTAAGTCGAGGCTCCATGAATTGGAAGGCAATCTCACCTTTAGATGATTTCTTGTTTTTGCTGATTCTCAATTTTTCCTCGCGCAACCTAACACGGTCGGAAGCTGTCAAAGCATGCTCAATTTCAGGCATATCCTTGAACAAATATACTTTGCTATCGGGTGAACCTGAAGCGAACCGCATCCACACCACGCCGATGCTCTCCTTGTCGAAATTATCCGTGATGCCTTCAAGCTTTACTTTCTTACCAGTCTCACGCTCTAGTGTTCCGATAACTATAAGATTTCCCCCTCCGTCAAAACGAAATACCATACGACCCAAGGCAGCATGAGGCATGTTCTCATAACGATAACTGCCCTGCAAGTTGCCATTCGTTGAATAAACCAGGAAAGAGGTCGAAACAAAGCGTTTATTATCGAATTCCTTTGATGCCACTACAAAGCAATGCTCTCTGCGGAAAGCTTCGGTTTGAAACAACACAAAGCTTGAAGAAGAAGGCGTCACCACGCGACGATCATCGGAGGTCAAATCATAAAAATACAAAGCGCCATTCCCACTTCTATTGTTGAGTGCCATCAGCATTGTGCCATCAGCGACTTCAACCGAAAGTGGCACTGACTTTTCGGGCCATTTATCCCAAAAAGTTTTATAACTGTTCTCCTTCCGATCAAAACTAACCACAAGGAAATCCAGGGTGTCAGATGCTTTTTTGTTGTTCTCGTTGGCCAAAAGGAAAGCTGCATAACGGCTATCGCTACCAGCGTCGACAAACTTGAGTTTTTCGGGCAGGGGAATCAAGTCACTGCGGGTCTCGTAAAGGCTGGTATCGAGACAGGTGAAGTTCCACAAACTGTGTTTCTGTTTGTCGGTCTTTTCGGTCTCGTAAACCACAAGGCCACCTTTTTCATCAAATGACTGAAAATGAAAGCCTTGCTCCTTGTTCCAACGGTTTACCTCATAGCGCACGGGCTCCACCTGCTGGGCCATAGTCCAACTGGCAAGGAGCAAAGATGCTATGAGGAGGAGCTTTTTCATCTTGTCTTCGCTTGGGGTCATTGCGAGGAACGAAGCAACCCAGAGAATCAGTATCCCCTGGATTGCTTCATCGTTCCTCCTCGCAATGACGCTATCGCGTCTGTATTAGAACTTCACGAACTTAGAAACAGTCGTCGTTCCGTTGGCATAGCGGATGTTGACGAAATACACGCCGCTCTGGAATTCACTTACGTTGAGTTTGGACTCTCCGGCGGTCAGGTTCACCTCATTCACCTTGCGGCCCGTCATGTCGAAGACACTGACTTGCGCATCGCTTTCAAGGGTGAAGGACACCTGATCATTAGCGGGATTGGGGTAAAGGCTGACAGCCATAGTGCCATTCTCGTTAACAGAAGCAAGCCACTTACCCGTCAATTTAACAAAGTCAATTTCCCATGAGGAAGCTTGCTCATCGTTGCTGGTGTAAACAAAAGCAATATACCAGCTATAACCACTATTGGCAAAATCACCAACAATATCAATAATATTGACCTTGCCTGATTCAACCCATTCGTAGTTGCCGGCAGAGAAATCAAATGCATCGGTAATGTCAATCCAATCAAAGTCACCAGGTTCGCCTTGACCGTCATAATCGCCTGAAACAACCACGCGAAGCGGGTCGCCGTCAAACTTCATGGCAGTGCTGAATTCCAGGAAGATATCGGTAAACTCGGTATCAACCATTCCAGGTATCTCAGCAATGAGCCAGTCCTCGTTTTGGTGAGCAGCCCCATTGGCATAGCCATTCATGTTAGCGTATGTCGTTCCATTATACTCACCTTGGTGCCAACCTTGATCGCCATAGGCATCGTAGGCCGTGAAAACACCGAGTTCATCATCAAAGTTCTCATTAAGCAGATAGTTGACTTCTTCCGTTGTGGCATTAGCAGTAGGATAAGTGCCATCTGTCTTGTAGTCGATGTTGGCACCGCTGTTGGTATAGGGGAAAATGGCAAAATGATAGGCAGTACCACTTTGCAAACCAGCGAACTCTATGACTTGCGTGCCATAAGCCACATTCTTAGCCAGGTCGCCATCATCAACTGGTGTGCCATCAGTAGGAACCGAGATGGCGCCCGTGGAAGCCAGTACCAAATACTTGCTGGGCAATTGGCTGCCCGTAGCATCGGTCCAAGTGAGGGTGATATCCGTACCATCCACCAAAGCAGCGAAATTGGTAGGATAGTTGCTCGGCTCAGGATCGGGTTGGGCGGGGCTGCCACCAGCCTTGTAGAAGCTGACACGCGTGTCAATATTCGACGTTTCAGCATAGCAGCTGAACAAAGGGGCATTGTTGCTAGCGTTGGGATTGAAGCGCATGTTGTTGCGTGTGTTTTCGCCTTGAGCGACAACCTCAGCAGTGCCATCGCCATTGAAGGTGATATTCCACTCGCCGTTGGCGTCAAGTGTGGTTTGTGTCTTCAAATGATTGCTGTTGCTGCTTGCGGCATAGAGATAACCTTCCTTGGCAGCGTCATACAAGGTCCAAGCACCATTACTGCCGCCCAAAGTGAACTGGAACACGTCGGTTTCGCTCTCTGGATCGGTACCCGGCGTAACGGTGATGGACTCACCGTTTTCGCTCACGACCACAGCGTTACGGTTGTTCGACTTTTGGTAGCCCATGGCGAGGACGCCCAAGTCGTCGTGATGAGCCACAATGAGGTAGTTGGCTCCAGCCTCAAGGCCCGAGGAAGAGGTGACCTTTGTGTAGGTCGTTTGGGCAAAGCCACTCAAAGAAAGGAGCAGCATGGCCACTAATGAGAATAGAACTTTTTTCATTTTCGTTTAGTTTTATGTTTGACAATTAGTTGTATTTCAAGGCTTGGGCCTTCGACAGGCTCAGGCACCTTAACTTGACATAAAACGAGATTCCTGAGCTTGTCAAAGGACCGTTAATTATAGGTCAAGTGTCTCTAGTTGTTCAACGGCCTTGATCTCGGGGATGACTTTTTTCATCACTGATTCGATGCCGTTTTTGAGGGTAGACCTGCTGTGCGGGCAATTGCCACAAGCGCCTGTGAGTTCCACGATGACAGTGTTGTCGTCAGTTAGTTCCACGAAGTTGACATCGCCTCCATCTTGTTGGAGGTAAGGACGAACTTGTTCGAGAACGTTCTTGACTTTGCGTAATATCGTTTCTTTGTCCATTTCCATCAATTGTTCAGTTGGAAGTTGTTCTGTTATTCAGTTAAGCATTAATAATCGCTTGCGCAATCTGGTCGAAGGCCTTGGTGACAGGCGATTCGGCATCCAAAGCAAGTGGGGTACCGGCATCACCGCACTCGGTGATCTTTTCAGTAATCGGGATTTGACCTAGGAGCGGCACACCGAGCCGGTCTGCAAATTCCTTACCTGTCTCCTTGCCAAAGATGTAATATTTCTTTTCGGGCATGTCGGAAGGCGTGAAGTAAGCCATGTTCTCCACCAAACCGTAAATCGGAATTTGCAAGGCTTCTTCTTTGAACATCATCGCGGCACGCAGCACGTCGGCAAAAGCCACCTTCTGAGGCGTGGTCACGATGAGAGCACCCGACACGTTATATTGCTGGGCCAAAGTCAGTTGGATGTCGCCTGTCCCAGGAGGCATGTCTACGACCATCCAGTCCAGTTCCCCCCAAAGGGTGTCATTCATCAGTTGGTTCAAGGCGCTGGTGGCCATAGGACCGCGCCAGATAAGAGGGCGGTCGGCATCAACGAAGCTACCAATACTCATCAACTTGATGCTGTAACGCTCGATGGGTACCATCACGGTCTTGCCATCTTTTTCAAAAGCAGCAGGCTGCTCGTTACCAAGACCAAACATCATCGGAACGGAAGGACCGTAGATGTCGGCATCTATCAAACCCACGCGCTGGTTGGCGCGAGCCAAGGCGATGGCGAGGTTAGCTGCCACCGTCGACTTGCCGACACCGCCCTTGCCCGAAGCTACAGCAATGATATGCTTCACATTCGAAAGGGCTGTTTTTTCCTCCACCACCTTGATTTCTATATCAATGTCTTCGCCAAAAACCTCGGTCAAAGTACGCTTGGCACCATTCACCAAAATGTCGTTCTTTGGATCGTTGGCATGTTCCATAACGAGGTCGAAACGGATAGCGTTATCCTTAACCATCAGGTTTTCAACCATATTCAAAGCGATGATATTATCCCCTTTGGGGAAATAGATGACGTCCTTCAGGACTTCTTGAACATTTTCTTTATTTAGCATGATTTTAAATAATTATCGCTGCAAAAATAATAAATAGTTAGGAGTGAGAAGTGAGGAGTGAGGAGATTTTTCTATCGTTCAACGGCTATGTGCTTTGAGAAGACTCCTCCCCTTGTCTTGGCTCTCAATAGGTATAGGCCTTCGGAGACATTTTGCAAGTCAATCGTCACTTGATCTCCACTGACTTCCTTTTGCAAAACACATTGTCCCAAGGCATTGTAAACCGCCACTTCCGTCATGCCTTCCGTTTCAATGGTGACAAGATTTTTTGCCGGATTGGGATAGACCTTCACCCCTTGCTCGTTTTCTTCAACACCTGTAGGTGAGTAATAGGCATGTAACTCGAAGACATTGGGATAATAATGTCGATTGGCAGGAGCCGAAGTGCAATCCAGATCAGCATAATAGGCATAAAGACGGTAGTAATAGTCGCCTTCCTGGCTCATAGCATTGTCGGTATATGTAACAGCAGAGGCGTTCAACAACTTAATACGATGATATTCACCATCGCCATCTTTTCTGAACAGGAAATAGCCTGACAGTCCATCATTGGGCTGAGGCGAGTCCCATTTCAATTTGATCTTATAGTTGTTGGTGTATTCGAAGTCCAAGTTGCGGGGAGGATAGCAAGGGCCAAGCGTGGTGCACGACTCATTGGAATACTCGCCGCTGTCACCACCCTCACAAAGAACCCCCACTCTATAGCAATGTCCACCCATCTCAACCGACTCGTCAAGGAAAGCATTACCTGACTGAATAAGACGATAAAGCATGTCATCACGATAGACCAGATAACCATAACCTGGATTCTCAACGGCATCCCAAGCAAGAAAGATGGCATCCTCGTGGGTCGTGGCAACGAGATTCTGCGGTACATCGCAAACCACCCCACTCCCACAATTATTGTTGGGCTCAAAGAAAACGCCCGATGGCATATCTGCCGAAGGACCCGAGTAGGAATAGACCGTCTGACCCTCAGCATTCTTGATGACAAATGCCATCTGGCCGACCTCCTCTTCAGGCGCAGTCCAGCCAAAACATATACGGCCCAAAGGCAGTTCAGGCTCTACTTGTACTGTGGAAGAAGAAGTAGCTGTATAACGACCAATTTCACGCCCCGTGGCGGAATACACCGTGATAGTACCGCCTTCCCAACCTTGGTAGTTGGTGGTGGTCATGATAATCTTCCATGGACATGAAGGCCCAACCATGACTTTCATGACATTGGCATGCTTTCCGACGCGGTTATTGGCGACAACATACACGGCATAATGGAAAACATCATACCGAGGCACACTATTATCCATAAACTCAAGGCTAGAACCTGGCATGACATCGGTCATGGTTGCAATCACCTCGTTGTCACGCAATACCACAACCTGATCAATAGTTTCTAAAGTATTGCCATCAAGGGTGGTAGTGGGATTGGTCCAATTGAGTCGCACCTTAAGATCAGTATCGCTGGCAGGAACCGCAGTAAAAGCGATAGGTTCGGAAGGTGTTTGGTTATAAACCTCGCTGGGAACGAAATTGAACATGGCATCAGCAGGATGGGTGTATGGCGCATCATCGATAAGATACCATCCGTCGGAGCCTCCTCCCCAACCTAAATTGAAATGAAACATGTCGAAGTTGTCGTAGCCATCACATACAAAAGCGTGGCAACCGCCATCTTGACAACCACCATAATACATTGGCCATCCCATATCGAATTGCTCGCGCACCATGGCTTTCCATGTCTCAGTTTCAAAATCATCACGACGGAGTTGCACGATGGCATCGCTATAGTTGAAATAGGCATGCATAACACCAGGAATAGGGCCCGAAGCGCCACCACTGCCATCAGGGCCATAACCCATATCTATTGTAACACCACAATGAAAGCACAACGTTCCAACAGCCAATTTCTCAGCCTCTGTGGAGTTGGCACTCAACTTGTCGGGCATGTTATCCCAATCATATGTAGTGTTGCCAAAGTCAGCGCAAATTTGACCGTAATCCTCATGGTAGTAGCAATGACTGCCGATACCTTGGGAAGGGCTAGCCCAAAAGCGCATCAATTGTGACATGGCTGTGGCCAAACAACCTACAATGGCATGGCCTCCCGACCCATTGGGGTCATCTGGGCAGCAATAATTATAGGGATAGGTTTGATCCCATTGGGTCTGACAATAATAGCCAGTACCGCGGCCACCATGGCGCGAAATGAGTCTGCCATGCTCGAGCACTGAAGCCCATTCAGCAGCCACCTCAGGAGTCGCAACAGCATGGTGCAACTGATGAATACACTCTGCCACGCCATCCAAGTAATAGGACAATGCCGGAGGAATGTTGGTTGCATCAAAAGACGACGTTTCGGAATAACCGATGATGGGACGATGGGCATCGTCGCCAGCTATGATTACAAACGCACTGGCACCAACATTATAAACGTAAAATGCCTCATCCTCTCCCATATATACCAGTTCGGGCGCAACACGCTCCATAGCAAATTGAGCAATGGCATATTTCTGGGCTACCGAAAAGGCAACAAAACGATCGATCGGTCGTGCCTCAAGTGATACAGCACCGATTATCAGTACGATAATACCAAGAAAAATTTTTTTCATAATTACCATATTTGCAGAATACAACCTGCAAATATAGTAATTAATATTCATTGAATCAAATCCGCAACCGTCATGTTGACCACCTGAATCAAATCTCGCGGATCAAGTTTGAACTGGAGGCCCCTAACACCGGCACTAACATAAATATAATCAAAAAGTTCCGAAGTCTCATGGATAAATGTCGGGAACTGCTTTTTCATACCCACTGGCGAGCATCCACCACGAATATAGCCTGTCAATGGCAGCAACTCTTTCACGGGGATAAGATCGCAGCTTTTGTTGCCTGTAGCTTTGGCGGTCTTTTTCAGGTCAAGCTCATCGTTACCAGGAATGACGCAGACAAAATAACCAATCTTGTCGCCTTTTAGTACCAAGGTTTTAAACACCTGATCAATGTCCTCACCCAATTGCTCGGCAATATGTTGTGCTCCGAGGTCTTCTTCATCCACCTCGTATGGAACCAACTCATAGACGACCTTTTTCTGGTCGAGGATACGGCAGGCGTTGGTTTTGTTGATTTTGTCTTTTGGCATGGCCTTACTTCTTATGCTCTTCCACCCATTTCCTTGCATTCACGAAAGCTTCCATCCATGGCGACACCTCATCGTTTTTGCGTTCTTCCGGATAGAAGGCCCATTGCCAAGGCAAGAAGGCACGCTCAAGGTGCGGCATCATGGCGAGATGACGACCGTCGTTGGAACAAATGCCTGCTGTCGACCAGTCACTGCCATTCGGGTTGCCTGGATACTCGTCCTGACCGTAAGTCATCACGATCTTGTATTGATCACGATAGCAGGGGAAATAGAAACGGCCCTCACCATGGGCAATCCATACGCCAAGACGGCGACCCGACAACGACTTGAGCATTACGCTCTCGTTTTGGGCTATCTCCACATTCAGGAAGCTTGATTCAAACTTACGCGAGTCGTTGTGCATCATCACGGGATGTTCTTCATGGTCAGGATAAAGCAGGCCAAGTTCCATCATCAGTTGGCAGCCATTGCACACGCCAAGGCTTAAGGTGTCTTCGCGAGCATAGAAATCGTCAAGAGCCTTCTTAGCCTTCTTGTTATAGAGGAAAGCACCAGCCCAACCTTTAGCAGATCCCAAAACGTCGGAGTTAGAGAAACCACCAACAAAGGCAATCATATTCACATCCTTGAGGTCTTCACGACCAGTGGCAAGGTCTGTCATCGTGACATCCTTTACGTCGAACCCAGCAAGATATAGTGCATATGCCATTTCGCGATCGCATTGGCAACCTTTTTCACGGATGATGGCAGCATTGATGCCTGAGGGGTTCCGACGATGAAGATCAACACCCATGCTGGAAGCCTTACCAGTAAAGCTACGTCCAAAACTATAATGCAAATACTGTTTCTTATAGTTCATGAAACGTTCCATTGCCTTACGTTCGCCACTCTGCTTGCGGTCGAGAAGATATGATGACTTGTACCAAGTATCGCGTAACTGGTCAATGTCAAAAACATAATTATGGCCATTTTGGGTAATGGTCAGTTGGCGTTTGGCAGTAGGCTTTCCTATCACCTTATAGTTGACACCCAACTCCCTGAGCATGCGTCTAGCGATGCCGTCATTGGAGACTTGTATCACGACAGAAGGTTTCTCGCAGAAAAGCACGGCCATCAAGTCTTCCTTATCGAACGACTTGAAATCGATGTTCATGCCGTACATGGTATTGGCAAAATTCATCTCCAGCAGAGTGGTGATCATACCACCAGCCGAGACATCATGACCTGCAAGAACCAAATCGCCTTCAATCAGCTTTTGGACGGCATTAAAGCATTTCTTGAAATAAGCGACGCTCTTTACGTCAGGCACAGCCTGACCGATGGCGCCAATTGATTGGGCAAAACTACTACCACCCAGTTCAAAGCCGTCTTTAGAAAAATCGATATAAAGCAACTCCGTGTTTTCATCAGCCTTCATCACTGGACGAACGACTTGTCGTATATTGGACACTTCTCCTGCAGCGGAAACGATGACCGTTCCTGGAGCGACCACCTTTTCACCGTTAGGATATTTCTGTGTCATAGAGAGGGAGTCCTTACCCGTTGGCACATTAACACCCAAAGCCACACAAAAGTCGCTCAAACCTTTCACAGCCTCATACAGCCGAGCCGTCTCACCTTCCTGCTTGGCAGGCCACATCCAGTTGGCACTCAGCGACACACCTTCGAGGTTGCCTTCGATGGGAGCCCATAGGATGTTGGTCAAGGCCTCGGAGACAGAGAGACGAGAAGCAGCGGCCGGGTCGATGAGGCCCGCAACCGGGGCATGACCCAAGGCCGTGGCGATGCCACGTTTCCCGTTGTAGTCCAATGCGCTGATGCCCAGGTCGCTCAAAGGTAACTGTATCTCACCCACACACTGCTGCTGGGCCACACGGCCTGTCACGGAACGGTCTACCTTGTTAGTGAGCCAATCCTTACAAGCAACGGCTTCCATTTGGAGCACGTTGTTGAGGTATTTGTGTATGTCGCGTTTGGTATAGCTGATCTTCTTGAAATGATAGGGCTTCGTCTTGTCGTGCAAAATCGTCTTGGGGGCACTCCCAAAGAAATCAGAAATGGCCAAGTCGATGGGAGCCTTGCCTTTCTTGCGAACGAAACGCAGGCGTTCGTCGCCAGTCACCTCACCCACCTCGTAATACGGGGCGCGCTCACGCTCGGCAGTTTCCTTGATGATTTCCTTGTCTTTCTTGTTGACCAAGAGGCCCATACGTTCCTGCGACTCATTGCCGATGATTTCCTTGTCGGAAAGGGTCGGGTCGCCGACAGGAAGGTTGTCAACGTAAACCACACCGCCCGCGTCCTCGATGAGTTCGCTGAGGCAATTGAGGTGACCGCCCGCACCGTGGTCGTGGATACTACGGATGGGATTGTGGTCGCTCTCGGCCATGGCTCGAATGACATTACTCACACGCTTCTGCATCTCAGGATTGGCACGTTGCACGGCATTCAGTTCAATAGCATTGCTGTATTGTCCTGTATCAACGCTTGACACAGCGCCACCTCCCATACCGATGCGGTAGTTGTCGCCGCCCAACACAATGATGACATCACCTTCCTCAGGTTCCAATTTCTTGGCATCCTTTACCTTGGCGAAGCCGATGCCGCCTGCTAACATGATGACTTTATCGTATCCCAAGACTTCTTTCTCACTATGCTCGAAAGTCAGCAAGCTACCGTTTATAAGGGGCTGGCCAAACTTGTTGCCAAAGTCGGAGGCACCGTTGGAGGCCTTGATGAGGATTTCCTCGGGCGTCTGATAGAGCCATTGGCGCGGTTCGATGTCCTTCTCCCACTCACGTCCTTGCTCTGTACGGGGATAAGAAGTCATATAGACAGCAGTTCCAGCAAGTGGCAAGCTGCCTTGACCACCAGCCAAACGGTCGCGGATTTCACCGCCGCTGCCAGTTGCAGCACCATTAAAGGGCTCCACGGTGGTCGGGAAGTTGTGCGTCTCGGCTTTCAGCGAAATCACCGTCTCGATAGGTTTGATTTGAAAGGCCGAAGGCTTGTTGGGCTCGGCGGGAGCGAACTGCTCCACCTTGGGACCGAGGATGAAAGCCACGTTGTCCTTGTAAGCCGACACGAGACGGTTGGGGTTCATCTTCGAGGTCTTCTTAATGAGGGCAAAGAGCGTGTTGGGCATCGTTTTGCCGTCGATCACGAAGGTGCCGTTGAAGATCTTGTGGCGGCAGTGTTCGGAGTTGACCTGCGCAAAGCCATACACCTCACTGTCGGTCAGTTTTCGTCCAATCTTTGCAGATATGCCTTTCAAGTAGTCCATCTCCTCGCTGCTCAACGCCAGACCTTCCTGCTGGTTGTATGCCTCGATGTCGTCGATGTATTTCAGCGGCTCGGGCTTGCGGTCGACAGAGAACACCTTCTGGTCGAGATTTTCGTAGCGGTTTTGCAACATCGGATCGTAGGGGGCCTTCTTCGACTCCACTCTTTGGAACTCCTCGATGCGAACGATGCCCTTGATGCCCATGTTTTGGGTGATCTCGACGGCATTGGTGCTCCATGGCGTAATCATCTCACGACGTGGACCGATAAAGTGGCCTTTCACTATGTCTTTTTCGATTCTTTCGGCATTCCCGAAAAGCCAAGTGAGTTTGGAAATGGTTTCCCCTGAAAGCTCGGATTTGGAATCAACAGCGATAACCCTCTGATTATCAGATTTGAAAAAACATATCATAAGCGCAAAGTTTTATGCATAAAACGATACGGCAAAGATAGGGTTTTTATCGGGATTCTTTGTCACAAACCCGCATATAAATCAACAAAAAAATTAATAGGTCTCGTCAGACTGCTGATCTTCGCCTCCGTCATCATCACCGCCGCCTTCTTCGGGCCGGTTACGTTTGATGTTTTGCTGATTGATGCGATAATTGAAATTGAGTGAGAACGAACGACGGTTCCATGTGCTGGTGTTATATTGCCAGAAGCCATCGCCCCACGATTCGCCACCCATACTGCGAGAGTTGAAGAGGTCGCGCACATTGAATGTTATGGTGCCATTGCCTTTCAAAACCTCTTTACTCACTGCCAAATCAACCCACCAATTGCCTTTTCTCATTCCCAAGGGCTCTTTGTGAGGGCCCATGACATGGGCAGTCAGTTGTAGGTTGAACCAGTTGCTCACCTTAAACTTTGACACGGCGCGCCCGAAAAGCATCCAAGTGGCATCGTCAAAGACCTTGTCATTGATTGTGCCTTTGAACTGGGAACGGAAGAAATTGACGTTGCCGTTAAGGTTCCACCATTTCGTCATCTGACCTTGGGCAACCACCTCCACACCGAAGTCGTCGGCCTTGCCGAAGTTGATGGGCATGCTATAGAACACGCCATTATCTTCGTAGGTGTAATGACGGATCATGTTGGTGCCATGACGATAATAGGTCGTGAAGTTGAAGCTGGCCTTGTCCCAAAAGTGTATGTAACCAAGTTCATAGCTGTCCATATAAGTCGGCGTCAAGGCAGGGTTGCCTAGTCGTATGTTACGGTTGTCGTTGTAGGAACGGAACGGGCTCATCTGCCAAAAGCCGGGACGGCGGATACGGCGCGTGTAGCTCACCTGAAACTGGTTGAACTCGTTCACCGAATAGTTGATGTGGGCACTCGGGAAGAAGTCGAAATACGGTTTGCCACCATTGATGGAATCGGTGCCATCGTGGGCATAGCCTTTAAGATTGGTCATGATGTCGGTCATCTCGGCACGCAAGCCCACCTGCCCCGACCAACGTCCCCAATCGTTACCGAGGCTGGTGTATAGCGCAGCAACCTGTTCGTTGTATTCGTAGTCATAACAATAGTTGACCAAAGGTTCCCAAACATCGCCTTCTTTCTGCCATACACTATCGTTACTCAAAATATTGCGGTTGGTGTATTTCGCACCAATCTCCCACTGCGCCTTGGCGAGGAAGGGATGCACATAGTCGATGCTGGCCTGCAGGTTGCGCATGCGTTGGTCGTTACCCGTCTTTTGATAAATGGTCCACAAAGCCTGCTGTGCATCCGAATTAGGGTAGAGCGACTCGTTAATGTCAGAACCTGCATTCTCGGAATTGGTGAAGAAGCGCACATTGGCTTTCAAGCTACGACCTTTGCGTTCAAAGGTCTTGTCATAATCCAAAGTGACCTCATACATCGGGTCGTACTCCCAATAGTCTTCAGCACGCACATCGTATGACGTCGAATCCCAAATCGGATACACGTCGGAATAACGCACCACTGGATGCGTCTCCAACTTGCCGTAACGGTAAACGAAAGCGGCACTCACGATGTCACGGTCAGTAATGTAATAGTCGGCACCCACACGCACGTTATGACCCATTCGGTTCATCCTACGCTCCGTGGTCTGGTCAGTGAGTTGAGTGAAAAGGGTATCACCATCAATGACATTACTGAAGCGTTTGGTCTTATTGACTCCGCCTCCTATATTATGGCGGTTGTTGAAACCATAGCTTCCAAAGAAGTTCCAACGTTTCAAGCGATAGTTTCCCGAGAGGCTTGCACCATACATCCAAGGATAGCCTCCTCTGATATTGATTGCACCGTTGAAGCCTTGGCGTTTGTCTTTCTTCAAAATGATGTTAATGATACCAGCTGACCCTTCAGCATCATATCGCACCGAAGGGTTCGTTATAACCTCAATGCGCTCAATCATATCACCTTGTAGGGTACGCAGGGCATCCTGAGTGCTCATACCAGAGAGACCTGATTCCTTGCCATCAATGAGGATACGTACACCATCATCACCTCTCAAACTCACATTACCCTCCACGTCAACAGAGACCGCCGGGATGTTTTCCAACACTTCAATAGCATTTCCCGCCGTGTTGCTTACATCCTTACCCACGTTGAAAACCCGTTTGTCGAGAGTCATTTCATATGTGCTCTTTTCGGCCACCACATCTACCTCGGCAAGCATTCGATTGTCAGGCGAAAGATTGATTCTGCCCACATCAACCATGCTCTTTGTACCATCCAAATTGACATTCTTATATTTTGTAATATAGCCCATGTATTGAACCTCGAGGGCATAACGCCCTTTTTCCAATGGAAGAGAGAAAGCGCCCGAAGGATCGGTGATGCAACCCGAAACAAAAGTGGAATCTGGAAGGATACAAGCACGCACCGTGGCATACTCCATGGGATGACCTGTCGCGTTGTCAAACACACGACCTTTCACGGTAATGGAGGCGAATGAAGTCTGGGCAAAGAGCACCACTACCAATGCAAAAAGTATGTATTTCTTCATAAACTATTTCTGCTCAAATAAAATGCAAAAATAGTTCTTTTAGGACAATAACACCATGGATTTGTTGGACAATAATTTCCTAACCGTCCAATCCAAGCAGCAAAAAGAAATGCTACATAGGATCCACATCGACCTGTACTTGAACCGTCTTGTATTCAGAGTTCTGCTGAAATACCCGAATCTGCTGCGCAATCAACTCCTTAACCTTTTGGGCATTGTATTCCCTTCTGAATTTCACCATCATTTGTTTGATATACATATTCTTTATCCTTGAAACAACTGGGTACTCCGGCCCAAGCAGGTCTTGCTTGAAAATAGGGCGTAGCAACGAAGCCATTTCAGCAGCAGCAGGATTGAGTTTTTGATAGTCCTTATGCTTTAAACGGATCAAAACAAGCCGATAAAACGGAGGATAGCCAAATTGACTCCTAATGACCATTTGTTTTTCATAAAGACTGCGAAAATCATTGCGTAACACGTCTTGGAGAACGGGATGCGCCGGTTCATATGTTTGAATGATGACTTTCCCCTGTTTGCCCTTACGCCCCGAGCGTCCTGCTACCTGCGCCATCAACTGAAAACTTCGTTCGTACGCACGAAAATCAGGATAGGAAAGCATGTTGTCGGCATTCAAGATGCCAACCACTTTCACTGAGTCAAAATCCAAACCCTTGGTAACCATTTGAGTACCTACAAGAATATTTGTCTCATGATCTTGGAAAGCTTCGAGAATACTTTGATAATCATTTTTTGAACGAGTGGTATCAAGGTCAAGTCTGGCGACTTTAGCATCGGGCATAACAAGTTTCAGGTCCTCTTCTATCTTCTCCGTACCAAAACCATGCATACGAATATTGGGGCTATGACAAACCGGGCATTCGGCAGGCACACTGGCAGTATAGCCGCAATAATGGCAACGCAATACGTTTTGGCTCTTGTGGTAGATCAGACTCACATCACAATTGATGCATTGAGGCACATGATGGCATTCCTCGCATTCCAGGCGCAACGAAAAACCACGACGGTTTTGGAACAAAATAGTTTGATTGTGCTCTTCGAAGGTCTCTTTCATGGCGTCGAGTAGAGTGCTGCCGAAGTCGGCCTTCATGGTCTTGCGACGTCGCTCCACGCGCATATCGCTCAGTATGATTTCTGGCATCTGCACACCACCAAAACGTTCGGTGATCTCCACCAAGTGATAGCGACCATTCAAGGCATTGTAATAGCTTTCGTACGACGGCGTAGCGGAACCCAACACAATGTTGGCTTTGTGCATAGCGGCCAACACGATGGCAGCATCACGGGCATTATAGCGCGGAGCGGGATCCATTTGCTTAAAACTGCTATCGTGCTCCTCGTCAACGATAACAAGTCCGATGTCAGAATATGGCAAGAATATGGCTGAACGTGATCCTATGATGATTTGATGTCGCTGCGACTGAGTCTGGTCGAAATCGCGGACCTGTTCCCAAACCTCTACCCGTTCATTGGTGCCATAACGAGAATGATACACACCTAATTTGTCGCCAAAATACTCTTTCAGACGATTGATTATCTGAGCTGTAAGGGCAATCTCTGGCAATAAATAAAGGACTTGCTTTCCTTGATCAATGGCTTCTTTGATGAGTTTAATGTAAATGGCCGTCTTACCACTTGAGGTCACACCGTGAAGCAACACAGGTTTGTTATCCTCGAAACCTTTTTTGATTTCACCGTATGCCTTCTGTTGGGCATCGGTAAGTTGTATGCTGTCAACGTCTGTTTGCACTTTGAAATCCTTAAGCCGACTGACCTTGCGCTCATACATCTCAAAAACACCTTTTTCCGCCATGGCTTTCAATATTGCAGAGGAAGCATTGGACTTTTGCAGCAAGTCCTTAGCCATGATGTCTGTGTCGGCATTGCCACCAAGAGTAATAAAGGCAAGTAGCACTTCCAACTGCTTATAGGCACGTTTGGTCAGTTGATCCATCAATTCTTGAAGCTTGTTGTCGTCACGATAAATGGCACAAAGTCGAACAAAACGCTCGTACTTGGCCTTATACTTCTCGTTTAGTTCTTCCTCCATGATCAATATGCCTTTCTCCATCATGGAATGAACCAATGGCATCACTTTTTTGAATCCGATGATTTTACTGACTTCGCTGACAGTGATTTTAGGCTTCACCTGCAATGCTTCCACGATGAGATACTCGAAGTCATTCAAAGCCATGGAATCCAAAACAAAATCAGGTGATAGCGTCACAGTAGTCTCGCTGCTAAGTTTAAGCGCTGAGGGCAAGGCTGCCTGCATTACCTCGCCAAGGTAACACATATAATAAGCACTTACCCATCCCCAAAATGCCAACTGCCTATCATTGACCAAAGGCTGGTCGTCAATCAAATCAGTAAGAAACTTGACCTCCACAGAAGGCACTTCCTCTGTCAGACCGATAATCAATCCCGACATGACCTTGGTCTTACCGAACTGAACCACAGCCCTCTGTCCCACACGCACCTGATCGTTTAAGGCAAACGGAACACGATAGGTAAAGGTTCCAGGTACCGGGATGGGCAGCAGGATTTCCGCAAATAATGTGAGACGCTCCGAAGACATATCAATGCGAGTTGACCGTGGTATAGCCAATCAGTTCGTCATAACCCTTAGTGGCGTTATAATAATAGAAATACAATTTGTATAGATTATTGGTTTCCCAATGGTTACCAGCTGTCAAATCAGTCCTTACTTCTCCTGTTTTTCGGTCGACAGTGGCAAACATAAAGTTGTAATAACCCTGTTTGAGCATCATAGAACACGTATAGCCGCGCAACTGGTAATTGTATTCCATTTTATTATTCACGTCGAAACGCCAATCATTGAGTGCCCCTAATAGATAAAGGTCGTTACCATCCATTGGGGTTTCACTTTTATAGAAAAAATTGACTCGACAATAGTCGGCCTCCGAGAAGTTGTCCAAATTCTCATTTTCGACATAAACAAACTTTTCCCCATGAATGTCCTCATAGGTCGCATAGGCTTTCCGAGCCCTTGATTCACAGGTGGCAATGTCAATCTCGAACGACACGTCGGTTTGGCGTATATGGGCCAAATTCTCCGATTGGAAATAAAAATTACTGGTATTAAAGCGCCTATATTGGTTGGTGGCCTCAAAGACAGTCTGTGGATGGTGCTCAAAGGAAATGTAGTCTGGATAAACATATGTAGGTTTCAGGCCTTCAGCAGCGTTATCCCAACGCCCGTTCTGACGAATGGTCAAAAAACTATATTGCTGCAGAGTTCCTGAAAGGTAGTCATTCAAGCTCACTTTAATATTAAGCTGTTGATGCGTGTCTGTCAAAGCCAAATCATCGGGATAGCGAGGCACAGTCACGCCGATGTGGGCTTTCTCATCGACAATCATGAAACGGCGGGTAAAGTATAGGTCGTTCAGGTCATCCCCATAAACAATGAGCAGGTAGTTGCCTGAGACTAGCGGCATCATGTCCTCGTTAGGAAATCTGAGTTGGTAGTTGACATACTCTATCAAGGTGTTGCGCGAGAAGTTATAGTTGTCCAGCCGATCTGATTCAAATCCAGAAGCATATTGGATACGTTGAATATCGGTAGGATGCCAATCGTGACTACAATGGATAAAAGTATAATTAAGCACCTCTCCTTGGCCATCGATAATGTCGAAGGAAAGGGTAAGTCGGCCCAGCATGTCATCCAGTGGAATGATAGGATCGCTCAAAGGGTTGTCGTCAGCAAAGAGAAGCACGGTTTGAACCTCGGGTTTGTAGTTAAGGTTACCACATGGAAAATCAAAATCCTGGGCAGATGCGCCTAATACGAAACCTAGGACTAACAATAATAAGGTGATTCTTTTCATCATGTCGGTATTTTGCGCAAAGGTAATAAAAAAGTAGAGACGGCGTGTACGCCGTCTCTACAATTAAGAAATGAAAACTCCTCTTTAAAGCTGTTCCACTATGCGTTTCTGCACCTCGCGGAACTCCTCTTCGCTCATATGCACATGCTCTTTCTTGAAATCCATATCGCCTTCTTGCGAAATTGGAATCAGATGGATGTGGGCATGAGGCACTTCCAAGCCTATAACGGCCACTCCTATGCGTTTGCATGTAACAGCCTTCTCAAGAGCCTTGGCTATTTTTTTTGCAAATACCATCATGGCGCCTATTTCATCGTCATCAAGGTTAAAGATGTAGTCGTCCTCGCGTTTGGGAATCACCAGCGTATGCCCAATGGCAACTGGGTTGATATCCATAAAAGCGAAAAAACGCTCGTCCTCAGCAATCTTATAGCAAGGAATCTCTCCTTTTACGATTCTTGAAAAAACGGTAGCCATAACGAAAGGGATTAACGGGTGATTTCGATTATTTCAAACTGAACTTTACCAGCAGGCACCTGAATCTCCGCAATGTCACCCACTTGCTTGCCAAGCAAACCTTGGCCAATGGGTGAGTTGATGGAGAGTTTACCTTCCTTGAAGTTAGCTTCCTTCTCTGGGACGATGGCATAAGACATCATCATACCCGACTTAACATTTTTAATCTTCACAGTCGAGTATAGCAACACCTTAGAGTTGTCCATTTTGGATTCATCAAGAATGCGAGCATTGAAGATGAGATCCTGGAGCTCTGCGATTTTAGCCTCAAGCAAGCCTTGGGCTTCTTTAGCAGCATCATATTCTGCATTCTCCGACAAATCGCCTTTATCGCGGGCTTCTTGAATGGCTTGAACAATGCGAGGACGCTCACGAAGTATCAGGTCGTCCAGTTCGTCTTTGAGTTTCTGCAACCCTTCAGGGGTAAAGTATTTGATTTCTGACATAGTAAGAACTTTAATTATTTCAAAACAAATTGCAAAAAAGAGACCCTTACCGAAATAAGGGTCTTCTTTTGGTTTGCGACTGCAAAAATACTAAATTATTTCAATACAGCGACCAGTATTAGAAAATAATTCTTGCACCGACACTGTGCGTACCTTTAAAGGTATAAGTGTCTCTGTAGGAATAGTCGACAGCGAGCTTCATACCATTTTCATCCTTCGAGAGGGGAACTTGGATGGAGCAGCCAGCGCTTAAACCTCTATTAATATTCATGCAATCATTGCTGTCTTCAATGCCACCTTTAGACCAGATACCGTTTTCATAGGTATAGCCGGCACGAATCAGAAGGATGTCTTTCCAACCATATTGGAGACCGAGGGTAACTTGGTCGTTGGTGAATGAATTCGAGCAGAAATTGCCGGCAACAGTCAACTTGGAAGTTTCACCCAAGATGAAGTCGTAAGCAGCAGCAATGCTCAACTGAGTGGGAAGTTCGAATTCATCGGCGCGTTGAACGACAGTGAACTGTTGTTGGCTACCTTGAACGAGAAATGCTCTGAACGAGAGACCGTCACCCGAGAACTTCATGGTAGGTCCAATGTTCTTCAGTGTAATACCGAAGTGAACATTCTCGAAAGGACCAGTCACATACTGGATACCAGCATCAAGGGCAACACCAACGGCACCCATATCCTTAATGGACTCGCTGATGATCTTCAAGTTGAAACCACCACTGATGCTGTTGGAGAAAGCCTTGGCAAAAGCCAAATTGATGTTCATCAAATTGGGCTTATAAGTACCAAGACCGCCATCGGGGCTCTCAGTTGTAGTGATCGGAATCTCGCCGAGGCTGAAGTTCGTCATAGACACGCCCAAAACGCTTGATTCACCGACACGGGCCAGCAAACCGAAAGCAGCGATGCCAAGATCGGAGTCGTTGCCCACCAGCCAGCTGGTGTGGGTGAAGTTCAAGTCGAGTCTATTGCAAGCCGTGATACCAGCCACGTTGCCATAAAGGGCCTCGACGCCATGCACAAACGACATGCCTGCATTGCCCCAACCCGAGGAAGCAGCCCAAGGGTTGATCAACAATTCGGCAGCGCCTGCTTGGCCTGAACGGTCCTTATTTCCTGCAAATGCTTGTGGAGCACTCATTCCCAATAAGAACACGAGGCTCAAAACTATATATCTAAATGATTTCTTCATGATAATGTGATTTTAAGGGTTAGCAATTACATTCAATTTAGAAGGTGTTCAGGTCAACTTTACGCATAGCTCCGAAGAACTTGATTACTCTTTCGCCACCGCTCGTGTAGTCTTTGACATGGATCAGATAGAAGCCACTGGCCACAGGCGTATTCGCGAAGTTGGTGAGATCCCATTCGATATAAGGATCGCTGTTGTCCTTCTTGAACTGACGTACCTTAGTGCCACTGAGGGTGTAAATCGTAACCACGCACTTCTCAGGCAGGTTCGTAATTCTGACTCTGTTGGTCAGTGCATTTCCTTCATATGCTGAGTAAGCATAGTAGGGGTTAGGAACGATAGTGATCAGATTGAGGTCGCTTTCAGTCTTTTCAGGTTCATTCATGGTAGGTGTCAAACCCTTAATGCTAAACGTAAACTTAGGATTCAAATTATTGATCATAAGATCATCATTCTTTTCCTTCAACTCCATAGGAGCATAGCCAGCATCGTAAGGTTTCGCAACACGGATACGGATGCGGCAATCATTGCCTTCCTGCAGCCATTCTGTGCCTTCAATACCCATAGGCATACCAACCCACATGGCAAGTTTGTAGAAGTTGATATTCATGTTCGTCTGAGCATTCGAAGGAGCATTCTGGATGTAATTCAACGTGTTGTACAACAGTTTACCACCGTCATAAGCATAGTTCTTCACATCCTTATAAGGAGCAGAGGCGATCATTTGGATAGAGTCCATACGCCAGATATAGACGAAGTGCTTACCACCAAACACGGCTTCATCGTCGGAGCCATACTTACGGATGACAGCAGGGTCTAACAATTGGGAATACTCACCATTGTCGCCAGCCACAGTAGTCTTCATCAACTTGGCAGGGTTAAAGATCATGTCGCGACCGTTGAGGTCTTCAAGATACGAGTCTTCACCGAAAGCAATGTTCAAACGGCAACCCGTCTCAACATCGATTGCATAACCCGGGAACCAACCCATACCTTGAGCAGCAATGAAGTTAGGATCATCGGGATTGTCGCTAGCTTCCATTTGAGAGAAATCACCCTCCAAGAAATTACCATCCTTGTCAACAGAAGCATGCTTACGGAGGAAGAATCTGTCAGCACCACCCTCAGAGAGTCTCTTATCCATACACATCTCAATAACAGGGCAGCGTGACCATTTCGACTTATCAGCAGTCAAAACAATATCTACACTGCTGGTATACTTGAAATAGTCACCATTTTGCTTGGAGTTGTCATTGTATGCAGGACCAGGATTCTTACTTCCACCTTGACCAGAATAAGAACAAAGAATGTAAGGTGCCCAAGTGCCGTTGGCAATCTTCTCATAATCACCATTCGGGTCCCAAGGCTTGTTAGCATTCGCTGTCGAGGCAGCAGAGCACTGATAGTCATTGGAGGCAGGCTCATCCTTTGAAGAATAGTTACCAGCGCGAATCCAGTTGAGCACAGAACCAGGAATATCCTTATCGCGGATACCATCCATCCATGGGCTGGTAGGATCCTGGAATTCCATAGAAGAAGTAATCATACCATTGTTGGTAGCGACTACTGTTTCATACTTATGCCAGTCTTCCGGATCTGGACCGTCGTTTTGAGAATCGTCAAAGTATTCACCTATTTCGATACGACCAATGTTGTAAGGCTGGTTAATAGTCACAGAGATACCGCGATCCAAGAATACCTGTTCACCGCCAAACAATGTGGTAGTGTCGCTGTACATGGGCTCACCTCCTGCCAAATCCCTGAGGACCCAACGGGAAGCCAAACGAACGGCCGAGTCACCGCGGATTTCATTGTTACCTGTCACATTGTGGGTATACACAGGAACCAAAGTGTCAAAATACAATTCGTAGTCAGCATCCACTAATTGCAGCGGGTCGATAACCTTCACAGTGATGGGGCCATGTCCAGCTTCAAAAGTAGGATGGTAACAAATAGGATAATTGGGGCTACCAAACTTGTTGGTCTCCAAATCAGCCATAGGCTTACTCAAAATCTCGTCAATGGAGGCTTGGGTGAGTTCCAAGTCGCAACCGCCATTACCCTGACCGACAAGACGAGTGATGGAAGGCTGGTCACCATATTGGGCATTCAACTTAGTGCCATTGACAATCTTGTGCGGGATAGCGGTATAGCACTGAATATTCTTTCTACCTTCAAGATAAGGCTTCTTTTGGCCCACAAGGCCAGCAGGGTCTTCTTGTGAATAAGGAGCATAGTTGTTATAAGCATAAGCAACAGCCATAAAGTAGTAGGACTTGTTATTGACGAGGGTCGGATTGTCACCTTGTGCAAACTTGTCCTCAGTGATAACAAAGCTTCGTGTGATGCCAGCATCACCGCCATCGACTTTCAAATGCGGAACGTTGGCTTGCAGACTTTCATCATAATCGAAGTTGATCAAACGGCTAACATTGTTCTTAAGGTCGCACTGGAAAACGAGACGAGCTCTGTCGGTATTGTCCAATTCATCAGCACCAACTGAAGCATCAGCCAACTGATAAACTTTGTAACCTTCGAAGCGATAATATCTGTCATAGCGAGCCATGACCGAATTATTGCTGATAGGAACCAGGAAAGTAGTATCGTTACCATTGTCTAAGGTAGCATGGATAGAATCATACTGAACTTCAACTGACTCAACATAGGTCTCCGGAATTTCCGGATCGAGTTCAACATAACCTTCCTTATAGTTGTTGGAAAGGGTCGTGTTCGATAGATAGATGATCAATTGCTGGTCGAGTTCACGGATGGTCAGGTCGGGAGCGTTAGGACCATCGATTACCTTGAAGCAGTTGTCGAACAAGGCTTGACACTTGTCGTCAACAATGCGGAGTAACTCGACAGAGGCCCAAGCACCACCAGAGGTAGCACGTGCCCACGGCACACCAAAGGTAATGTAGTTAACAGCACCCGGCTTCAGGGTGAAGGGGCCTGCCGACTGCATGAAACGACGGTCACCAGGAGAGTTCTGGCACTGTTCCTCGGTCCAATACTTACCGTCAACATTATAGCCTCCATTAGGCGGCAAACCACCGGTACCCCAGTTCAGCGGGTCGGTGTCGCCAGGGAACATGAAGTCGCACTCAGGGCCAACCACATCACTACCGGAATAAGCATTACCGCCATAACGCATCTTAGCACCATTCTTCCAAATACCACGGAGGTAGTTGTAATATTCAGGAGCTTCATCAGGGTCGCAGTTGTCGCCTTGACCATTATTGTGATACACGAAACGACGCATACCGAAACGTTCATCGTCAACGATACCGTTACCAAAGTTCACACCATTGATACTCTCGTCACGAAGTTGAGCGGAGTCAACAGCAATTTGCACAGAGTCACCAATATTAGGATCGAAAACAGTAACATAGGTAAAGCTATACTTAGGATTGTCGATACCATCAGGATCCATGTAAGGGCCTTGGAAGAAGTCGATACCCAACGCGGGAGGTTGGTTACCATAGGCTTCAGGTTCACCGCTACCATCGACGGCCTTACCGTTATAACCATAACCGAGACCACGTTGCACGTCGCAACCTACATAGTCGTCCCAACCATAACCGAGGTCAACGTCGGTCCAAGGTGAGAAGTAAGTACCCGTCAAAGTATAGGTGGAACGGTTGATGATTTCATAGCTGTAGAAAGTCATGTTATTGATTTCGTCGTTCGTGGCAAAAGCAAAAGCTTGGGCACGCACTTCGATACCAATGGCTTGACCTTTGGACTCGGTGTGAGAAGCACCTTTATCGTTAAAGATCCACCAAAGGGTTTGGTCGCCCTTCAGCACTTGGTCAGCAAGGATGGAGCCGTGCATGGTACCGTGAACTTCCTCTTCCATGGTCGGAATCTTGGTATGGCAGAGTTCGTTGTCGATATCATAATACGGGTAGTCACCATTCGAAGGATTGTATTCGCCATCACCGTCCTTATCGTAGAACGGAGCCAAATAATAAGCGATGTTTTCCGGATCATCATCGGCACGCGTAGCAGGCCAATTCTTGATGATGGAAGGAATCTCATAGCTGGGATCCGGAACACCATTCTCATCGCAATTGCTGAGGAACTCATCCACCTCGGCGCGGGTGATCTTGAAGATCTTGTCCCACTTGGCGCAGGTCACGTCCGTGATAGATGCTTTACCGTCAACTGAAAGAGGGCCAGTCCAATAGTCGTTACCAACTTGACGGAAACGCATGGCAGCACATTTCAGCTGCTGGTTAACGTCGACACCGGCAATCCACAAAGAACCAGCGAACAGAGAGGTAGTAGCGCTGTTGGCGGGGATATAGTATTTGGAGCCCGTTCCAGAAGGGAGGTCCCACCACATGTCACCACCAGCATTGATACGCGTTTTCACGTTGTTGATGTCCAACCACTCGAAAGCGGAAGACGGAGAACAACCGGCTGCAGTCTGTGCGCGTTGGCCTTTGCCACCGTCGACATTCTTGCAGGCTTCAGCCTTTCCAGGAATAACAGCACTAACCACTAAGAGCGCTGCCAATAATAATCGAACTATATTCTTCATTTTACTTAAATTTATCGATTTGAATTAATCTCGCATTTAGAAGTTAATGCTCATACCAAGTCTGATTTGGCGAGGTGTCGAATAGTTGCCACCAGCATTGACATACAATTGATACATTTGGATGTATGCCATCGGGTCAATCTGGCTTTGGATTTCACGTCGCCATTCAGGAGCGGACAAATAACCGTCGTCGTTAGCATTACCAGTAGCAGCATACACATTTGTAATGTTCATCGAATTGAGCAGGTTCAGCACTTGAAGGTAAACGTTCACATATGCATCGCGGCCCGTAGTGCCTTCCTTCTTGCCACCCACGGTGAACTTGAAGTCCTTGTCGACACGCAGGTCAAACTTGAAGGAAGCCGGGATTCTGGAACCATTATAAGTACCTTGCAGCAGGTTGCTGCCACCAGAAATCGGGGAGCTAACCGTACGTGAAGCGGTATAAGGAGTACCAGAACCGCCTTGTACAGTCAAAGCAAAACCAGTATTAGCAAGCAACTGGATGGGAGCGCCACCATTCTTACGATTGATAACAGGACCATCATACTTCTTACCATCACTATAACGATAGTCAAGCGTGAGGTTGAAGCCGTGACGACGGTCGGCATTGGTCGGATAGGTGGATCTCAGGTTAGGCACACCTGCAGCGATAAGAGCGCTAGCAGTACTTGTAGAAGCACCGGTGCTGTTGGCGAACTGCAGGGTGTAGCTGGCACGCACACGGGCGTTCTTGGTTCTACGCAGGTCATACTCGGCGGTCAAACCTTTGACGGTACCAAAGTCGAGGTTGCTGTAGGAGTTATATGCCTTGGGGAATGCACCATTGAAACGGTACATCTGAATCATGTTACGAAGCTCACGATAGTAGGCCGTAATGGTCAACGAAGAGGTGTTGGTCACCTTTTGAGTGAAACCGAGTTCGTAGTCGATGGTTTGAGCCGGCTTCAAGTTCGGGTTAGCCACAGTACCTGAGATATCGTTGAAGTGCAGATAATACAACGGGCTGCAGTAGAAAGCGCTGGAAGGACGTTGCGTCAGCACATCATAGTGAGCGAAGAACAAGGCTTCGTCAGAAATCGGGAAGGAGAAGGAGATACGAGGCATGATGCTCCAAGCGGGATCATAATCCTTAAAGGACTTGATGTCCACTTTCTGATTTTCCTTTTCCTTATATTGGTCAAGAATCCAAGGAGAAACACCCGTACCCATGTCAAGGACGCTCGGGTCAGCAATTTCACGGCCAAGGGCGTTATACCAAGTGTTTCCATTACGATAACCAACGACCTCCGTCATCTCGGAAATCTTGTTCACGTAGATAGCGTAGTCATCACCGATGTTGTCAGGGATAACAACAGGTGAGTTGTCATCGAGATGGATGAGGCCTTTTCTCAAGTCGCCAACAGTGTGGTGGGCAAACAAGATGTAAGGATCAGCCAACACATCCTGGTTAGCATCAAAACGGTCGACACGGACACCAATGTTGAAGATAAGGTCTTTGAACGCGAACTTGTCTTGGATGTAACCAGCCATATAGATAGGCTGTTGGGCACCGATAGGACGGGTCAAAATATTATCGTCGTCAGTAGCGGTGAAGAAATCCGACAAGGTAGGACGTTCCGTGAGACCATATTTTCTATTACCATCATAAGTGTAACCATAATAGTACACATAGAATGAACCATCTCTAGTAAGCTCATCGGCGGCAAACATGCTGAGGTCAAGGCCACCATCCACGCGACCCGTTCTCAATTTACCGTTAGCATCATAATATTGGATGGTGTTGTCATTGAAATCATAGGTGTCGATGAGGATCCATTCGGTACCATTAACAGGCAGACCCATGGCCTGACGCAATCTGGCGTCAAAAGTATATTGCGTAGAAGCGTCATACATTCTGTTGTACATCACCGTATCCACAAATCCATCATAACTGGTAGCATATGGATGAGCCAAATCAAGTTCTCTGATGTGGAAGTTGGTTACGTCACGCATCAAAGTCCAATAGTTGGATGAATAGGACATGGCGGCGTTGTTCTGCTGCTCGTATTGGAAGCCCAGTTTCACCTCGTGGCTGTTATCGCCTCTTCCGATGGTCATAGAACCGTTGACGTTCAAAGCGATTTGGTCGTTGACCTGTTTACCATAAGAAGTTTGAACCGTTCCAGGCACTGCATACATACCATAAGCGGCATTCGGAGTAGAACCATTTACCAAACCGTTGTTCAATCTGATAAAGTCCATGTTATTGAAATAACCATAAGCGCCATAAGGAGCATACAGGTCATAATAGTTTTGGACGTATTGAGCCAGCAACGGATTGAAGTCGGAAGCTTCAAACTGAACGAGGGTGTCATAATAGTTATCGAGGACCCATACGTTGTTATAGTTCATCAGGTTGGTGGTGTCACCATCGACAGCCACACCTTCTACATTACCAAAGGCGTAGTTAGGAGCTCTCAACGTTCTGAACTTACCAATATTGCTATAGGCAAAGATGTTATCCCACAAGTCGGGGTCGCCCGATTCATACTTGTAATGCGTATAGTCGGCCTGGATGCTGTAGTAGACGTTAGAGATTAACGAGGTGCTCTCAGGATCTGAGGGGAAACGCTGTGAGAAACGGACATAACCACGATAGGTACCTGATTTTCCGATGTAGTTTTTGTCGGTATTGAAATAATAATGGCCTCTGCCTCCCGCATAGTGACCATAGCTTCTGTAAAGAGAACCACCCAAAGTCAAATTGGTCGTGGAACCCGTACGGACGTTGATGTTACCAGTCACGTTGATGCTACGGTTAGAGGAGTTGTTGAGAAGCTTTGTATGAACCAGATCGTTGGCCGTTGTGTAGGCAGCTGTGACATTGGAACCAGAGCCCATGGTTGACAAACGCAAAGGATTCTTCTCGATGTAATCCTGCCACTCGTCAGTAGCATGATAGAAACCCGTTGCAGAGAGGCTACCATACTTGTTGTAGTTGTAGTCGGCAGCAAGGAAGAAACCAAGCAGAGCTTCCTTGTCGTCCTTTCTGCTCTTGATGAGGGGACCTTGCAAACTACCACCGATACGGGTGTGGCCGTAGCCTTCAACGGATTGCTCAACTTCAAGACCGCCACCCCAAGTACGGCTTGGGCCCTTGGTAGTCATGTTGATGATACCACCCATGGCGTCACCATACATGGCGGGGGTACCACCCAAGATGACGTCGACTTGGTCGATAGCACCTTGAGGTACGCTTGCACTACCGATGACCTTCACACCGTCGATGTAGTAGACCGCTCCTTCACGTGAACCACGGATTGAACCGACTTCACCGTCTTGTGAGAAAACGCCACCAACGCTGGATGCAACACCTTCTGCCGAACGGTTAGGCAGCTTAGAGATTTCCTCTGCGGTGATGGATGCACCTGATGTGGTGTTATCCTTCGAGATCAAAGGGATTTCATAGTCGATGACGGTGACCTCATTCAAGTTGATTGCGCCACTGGCCATCTTGATGTTGTAGTAGGTGATCTTATTGGCAGGGATAACCAATCCGCGCAACACGAACGGGTTCATGCCAATGCAGCTCGCCTTCAGGTCATACGTTCCCGGAGGAATCGGGTTGATGTCATAATTACCGTCAAAATCGGACGATGCACCGCCAACCTGCGTTCCGCCTTTCTCAACGATGACGTTCGCAAATGGCACCGCTTCTCCAGTTTCATCGGTAATCTTGCCTTTGAGTCTTCCTTGCGCTTGAGCCATGGTCATCGTGCAGGTGGCCAAAACTATGGCAAGGGTCATTAGTAAATTTTTAAACATACCTTGTAATTTTATGTAATACTACTTCATTTAGTGCATTAAAAGTCGTCAAAAGTACAACCTTATTTGGAAGTACGCAAGAAAAAACATCGATTTTAATTTTATTTTTCTTCAACAAAAAAACATTTTATCCATAACAACCTATAAATAAGAATTTTATAAAAACATCTTTTTTTGATGTTTTTTTCAAGATATTTTGAAAAAACTACACCTTATTAATTAATAAACTGGCATTTTCATCGTTGATCATCGTGAAAAACGGATTGGAACGTTGTCGCCGTCGCATTCGTTCCGCATGACGCTTGTCTCTTTTGATCATCCTTTTGGTTTTCTTCGCCTGTCGTTTATAATGGGCCGATTTCGCCTTTTCATAGTTCTTTTTCGATTGCTTTTCCACTTTTTCCATTTGCCGCTCAGCCTTCCTCATGGCCCTCGACTTCTGCGAGGCGCAAGAAGTCAAAACCAAAAAAAGGCACAAAAGACATATGACAATCCGATTCTTATTTCTCATATCCTTAGATTTTGGTACAAAAATAGTATTTTTCAGCAAAAAACATACTGAATTGAGAAAAAAAACGTTTCTTTGCCAAGATGAAACACGTCCTCAAATACATAGTCGTACTACTTACTGCAGTAGCGTTTCAGAGCTGTGATGGCATTCCCAACAACCCCAACGCACCTAACGCCTACATCAACTTTACTATTTATCCGAACAGCCTCCAATACCAAGAGCTGAACGTTACAAGCGGATGGATCTATCTCACCTCAGAAGTTGAAAGTACAAGCCGTGGTATCATCGTATACCGGTACAGCGAATCAGAGTTCCTTGCTTACGACCGAATCCCGCCCAACTTTCCAGATGCCTGCACCGATAGTCAGGGCAACACCACGCGACTTGTGGTTGAAGACGGCATGTTTGTTGTAGATCATTGCAATAACGCATATTACAACATCCTAAACGGACAAATCATCATCAACGAAGTATTCGACATGATCCCGAGTTTCCCCACCGATGGCGTCGTGGTATACCCACTCGTTCAGTACCACACCATGTTTGATGGAACGAAACTGACTATTTACAATTAATTGTACCTTATTAATTAATTCAATCCTCCAAGATGCGGCTTTGCTGTTCGATGGAAGCTTGATGAATGGCGTCGAAAACTGCCGTGATTAATTCAGGAGGCAGGCCCAAGTCGCATCCAACGGCCACGTGGTCGGCAAGGATTTTCTTCCAACGGTCCATTTGCACCACAGTGACGTTATTTTGCTTCTTATATTCGCCAATCTGTGCACTCACTTCCATGCGTCGAGCCAACAGTTGTATCAACTCGCTGTCAATATCGTCAATCTCACCTCGAAGTCCAGCAAGATCACGCTCCACGCCGCACACCTGTTTCGAACGGAAAGTCAAGTTGGCTAACAGTCTCTTCAGTTCATCGGGGGTAATCTGTTGCTTCGCGTCAGTCATGGCCTCATCAGGATTAATATGGCATTCTATCATCAATCCATCAGTGGCAAGATCAAGAGCTTTTTGAGCTGTCGTTTGGAGCAATTCGCGGTTGCCACAGATATGACTCACGTCGGTGATGAGTGGGACGTTCAAACGCCGCGTAAGTTCGATGGGAATTTCCCACAAAGGATAATTGCGATACGGGGACTCCTTATAATAAGAGAAACCCCGATGGATGGCTGCCAAATGTGTCACGCCTGCCTTCTGAAAACGCTCGAAAGCTCCGATCCACAGTCTCAAGTCGGGCGAAATCGGGTTCTTAATGAACACTGGGATATCAATATTCTTCAATGCATCGGCAAGTTGCTGGACCGAAAACGGATTAACCACAGTGCGTGCCCCAACCCAAAGTGCATCGACCTCATATTTCAACGCCATTTCCACATGCTCAGGAGTGGCCACCTCTGTCGCAACAGGCATACCCGTCTCACGTTTTGCTTCACGGAGCCAAAACAGGCCTTCTTCTCCCTTACCCTCAAAAGCATCAGGACGTGTACGTGGTTTCCAAATGCCACCACGCAACAACTTAACCTCAGGAATTTGAGATAAAGCACGTGCCGTGGCAAGGATTTGCGATTCACTTTCAACGCTGCAAGGACCGGCAATAAGAAGCGGAACGAGAGGGGCAGCAAACCAACCTATTAATGCTGTGTTGTTCATAGTTGCAAATATACATTCTTTTTGGCTGACCTTTGCATTTTTTTTTGTTACTTTGCACCATATTATTAATAGAGACATGAATAGAGTGGAAATTAAGAAAGCCTTGCAAATGCAAGCATCTGACAATGAAATTACTGTAATGGGATGGGTGCGTAACAAACGTGGAAGCAAGAACGTGGCATTCATCGCTTTGAATGACGGATCGACCATCAACAACCTGCAATTGGTCATAGACTTAAACGTCATCCCCGAGGATAAACTTGCATTAATGCACGCTGGAGCCTCCTTATGGGCCAAGGGCGTTTTGGTTGCCTCAATGGGTAGCGGCCAAGCCGTTGAACTCTCCGTTAAGGAAATTGGACTATTCGGCCCCGCCAACCCTGACGAATATCCTCTGCAACCCAAGAAACATTCCTTGGAATTTTTGCGCGACATCGCCCATCTACGTTTTCGCACCAACACGTTTGGTGCCGTCATGCGTTTGCGTCATGCCATGGTGTTTGCCATCCACAAGTTCTTCACCGAGAGAGGCTTCTACAATGTACACACACCATTAATCACTGCCTCCGACGCCGAAGGTGCCGGTGAAATGTTCCAAGTGACCACTCTCGACCTCAACAACCCGCCCAGAGACGAGCAAGGCAACGTAGACTATAAGCAAGACTTCTTTGGCAAGTCAACCAACCTCACCGTGTCGGGTCAACTAGAAGGCGAGTTGGCCGCCACCGCATTAGGTAAGATTTACACATTCGGACCTACCTTCCGTGCCGAGAACTCCAACACCACCCGCCACTTGGCTGAGTTCTGGATGATCGAGCCCGAAATGGCCTTCTACGACATTAATGACAACATGGATTTGGCCGAAGAAATGCTGAAATACTTGATTCAATATGCTCTTGACAACAATATGGACGACCTCCAGTTCCTCAGCAAGCGCTTGCAGGACGAAGAGAAGGGCAAGAAAGAAGAGGAGAAATCCATGGAGCTCATCAGCAAACTGCACTTTGTGCTTGAACATGAGTTTGTGCGCCTGACATACACCGAAGCCATTGATATTCTACGCAACTCCAACTACAACAAGAAAGGCAAGTTCCAATACCCTGTCAACGGCTGGGGCGTCGACCTTCAATCAGAACATGAGCGCTATCTCGTGGAGAAGCACTTTAAGAAACCCGTCATCCTCACCGATTACCCCAAAGAGATCAAAGCCTTCTACATGAAACAGAATGAAGATGGAAAGACCGTTCGCGCCATGGACGTACTCTTCCCTGGCATCGGCGAGATCATCGGTGGCTCGGAACGCGAAACCGACATCAACAAAATCCTAGAACGCATGCACGAAGTCGGCATCCCTGAGGAAAGCATGAACTGGTACCTCGACAGCCGCCGCTTCGGCTCGGTGCCGCATTCCGGCTATGGCCTCGGCTTCGAACGTCTGTTGCTCTTCATCACCGGGATGACCAACATCCGCGACGTCATCCCCTTCCCGCGTACACCTAAGAACTGCTTGTATTAACCAAGTGAGGAGTGGGTAGTGAGAAGTGCTTCCTCGAACTATCAACTCCTAACTCCTAACTCCTAACTCCTAACTCCTAACTCGATGAATAACCAACGATTGACTCAAACCCAGCGAATGGAGACAAAGCTCTCCCCTCAGCAGATTCAGCTGATGAAGCTTTTGCAACTGCCATTAATCGAACTCGAGCAGCGAATCAAGGAAGAAATCGAAGCCAATCCCGCCTTAGAGGACACTTACGAGAACGAGTATGAGGATGAGCAACCCGTTGACACCGATGAAAGTGAGAATGATGACTACAACGACGAAGAAACCAACTTCGACAAGGAGGAAGAATTCGATATTAATGATTACCTCCAGGACGAAGACCTAGATGATTATTCTTACCGCACCCAAGCCAACAACTATAGCAGTGACGACGACAACTATGAAGCCCCTGTCGTCAACGAGGAAAGCTTTCAAGATTATCTCAACCAACAACTCTCCTACCACGATTTGACTGACAAACAACTTAGCATTGGAGAGTATATTATTGGTAATCTTGATGACAACGGTTATTTGAGTCGTCCCATTCCTAACATTGTAGACGACCTCCTGTTTACAATGAATATAGAAGCCAGCGAAGAAGAAGTTGCTGACGTTTTAAAAATCATTCAAGAATTTGACCCACCAGGCATCGGTGCCAGAGATCTTCAGGAATGTCTGCTCATCCAACTCAACAAAATGCAGGAAGAAAACCCTTTCCTTGACTTGGGCCTTCCCATCACCATCATCAAAGACTGTTTTGATGAATTCAGCAAAAAGCATTACAGCAAGATCGCAAAAAAAACAGGAGCTACTAATCGGGACCTTAAAAATGCCCTGGACCAAATTCTAAAACTCAATCCAAAACCCGTTGACGCTTCGAGTGCAGGGCTAAAGAGCATTCATTACATCACTCCCGATTTCTTTGTGACCATCAGGGATGACAAGGTAGAATTGTCACTTGACGGACGCAACACCCCAGAGCTCCGTATCAGCAAGAATTACATGTCAATGCTGGAAGAGTTTTCTCGTGAGAAAGATTCTCGAGGCAAACAAGAGGCCATGCAGTTTGTAAAGCAAAAGATTGATGCCGCCAAATGGTTCATCGACGCCATTAGCCAGCGGCAAAACACGCTCTACATCACCATGAAAGCCATCATCGACATACAACAAGAGTATTTCTTGACAGGCGACGAAACCAAGCTCAAACCTATGATCTTGAAAGATGTGGCCGACAAGGTAGGGCTCGACATATCCACCATCTCTCGCGTGGCCAACAGCAAATATGTACAAACCCCCTATGGCACCTTCCTCCTGAAGTACTTCTTCAGTGAAGGAATCACCAACGATGAAGGCGAGGAAGTATCAACCCGCGAAATCAAGAAAATCTTAAAAGATTGTATCGAGTCGGAAGACAAAACCAAACCCATGACCGACGAGGAACTAATGATTATCCTCAAAGACAAAGGATATCCTATCGCTCGCCGAACCGTGGCGAAATACAGGGAACAGCTTGGAATTCCTGTCGCGAGGATGCGGAAAAAGATATAATATTATAGCAAAAAATTCGTTTTTCACTTTATGAAAACGAACCTCTATACGAACAAGAAGCGATGGAAATGGGCTTTGGCTGTCATTGCCCTTCTTATTATAGGTGTATCGTTATGGTACACCAACCACCTAGTGAAATCCATTGCCGAGCAAGAAGTCAAACAGGTAAGGATGTGGGCTGCTGCCATGGAACAGCACGCCGTGATGATGAAGTCCACTGAAGAGTTCTTCAACAAGGTGAGCGAGCAGGAGCAGCTGCGTGTCGAACTATTGGCTAATGCCTACCGCCGTGTCATTGACATCTCTACCAATGAAAACACCGCGGTCTATTTGGACATCATACGTAAGAATATCAGCATTCCATTGATCCTCACCGACAGCGAAGGCAATATCATGTCGAAAGCCAACCTGCCATCCGAGCAGGAAGGGAAAACCACCTTCGACTCAGAGATGCAACAAGCATATTCCAAGTTCCCCCCAATCAAGATAGATCCTGGCTACGGAACCGTGCAATGGCTTTACTACAACGAGTCGCGTATCTACACTGACCTGAAGGCTGTTTTGGAAGACATGTCAGACCATTTCATGGAAGAAATCACTCTCAATTCGATGGGCGTACCTGTCATCGTGACCAACGAAGACCAGACACAAATTCTAAGTTTCGGCAATCTCGATTCACTATTGATGCAAGACACAAACTACGTAAAACAGCAACTTGCCATCATGCGTGACGAGAACGACCCTCTTCAGATTGAGTTCATGAACAAGGGCAAGGCCAGCATCTTCTACCGCACCACTGACTTGGTGCAACAAATGCGCTACTATCCTGTCATCCAGTTTGTTGTATTTGCGCTATTCCTACTGATCGCTTATCTCCTTTTCAGCTATGCCCGCCGTTCAGAGCAGAATCAGGTATGGGCTGGTATGGCCAAGGAAACCGCACATCAACTAGGCACACCTCTTTCCTCGCTAATGGGCTGGATCGAACTTTTGAAGATGCAAGAAGAGCCCTTTGCCGGTACCCATGAGATGGAAAAAGACATTGAACGCCTCCAAATTGTCACAGACCGCTTCTCGAAGATCGGTTCTGTGCCAGTGCCTGAGCCCACCGACATAGTTTACCTTATCCAAGACACGATGGACTACTTGCAGAAACGATTCTCCAAGAAGTTTGAGTTTGAAATCAACCTGCCAGAGGGAGAACTGACGATGCCTTTGATCCCTTCGCTATTCCGTTGGGTGCTTGAGAATTTAACTAAAAATGCTGTCGATGCCATGGGCGACCATGGTAAAATCACCCTCGACCTCATTGATGATGGTGACCATGTCCATATTGACTTGAGTGATACGGGTAAGGGCATCCCAAAATCACAACTTAAGCAGGTGTTCAACCCTGGATTCACAAGTAAGAAACGCGGATGGGGCCTTGGTCTTTCCTTGGCCAAGCGTATCATCGAAGACTATCACAAGGGGAAAATAGCCGTCAAGTCATCGGTGGTAGGACAAGGCACCACTTTCCGCATCACACTGAAGAAATAATCATCTGTCTCTGACTACATCAAAATGATACTTGACGCTGTAATCAAAGATTGTATCTTTGTCGTCAGAGTCAGGGTAAGTGATGACTTTCCAATAGTTTTCCGCTACGAAGCCACTTAAACGTCGATCGTCCTTGTCGTTCTTATAGACATAGGCTGTTACAGAGTTCCTTCTCAGACGGCTGCTGGAAAGAGATGTCCAACTGCCTATCATATCGATCATAAAGTCATTAGGTGTAAGCGAAGGGAGCCCATTAAAAACTCTAAATACGTTATTCGAAGGGCTGTTCAACTCAAACAAAATGCTTTTCTCCCCTGAGCTGGTAATGCTAACCATGGCAGAATCGCAAATATGACAGTAGGCGTTTTCCTCCAATCCATCATATGCCTTAGGAATATTGGAAAATGTATAGTTGCCCAACACGTCTTCCCTATCATAGCCATACATATAGCTCCACTCTTTCTTATCTTCCTTGCAAGAACTCAAAAGCGTTGCCACCATAAAAAGCAACACGCACAATTGAAAAGTTTTTTTCATGATTCTTTATTTTATGATGATTGTTTCCGATTCAACAGCCGCACCTTCCTTGTCGATACGCTTGATGATATAACTGCCTGATGCCAAACCTTCCACAACAAGTATGAAATGGTCTGTGTCTGAATACCCTTCCTGCTTAAGCAGATTCCCTTTCATGTCATATAATAACACCGTGCCATCAGAGGCTTCCGCCCAATGGAGATTCACTTGCCTATCAGCAGGATTGGGATATACATGCATCTTTTGCTCGTCCATAAACACTTCTTCAGCCCCTAGAACTTCCTTGTCCCATGACGCGACAACATACTCTCCCGAAAGGAGATTATCGACCATGAAACGGCCTTGTTTCCATGAGCTGCCCGGATAAAGTGTGTATGGGATCTCGTGCCATGCTTCAGAAGCATTGCGGCGATAGAGCAAGGTGGCTGAGTCGTTTTGAGTTTGGATGATGTCTCCGTCGTTGTTCCTGGAGAAATCGAACCAACCTTCCACTTCAGCCTCACCAAAATCAAAACGATTAATGGTCCAGAAATGCTTGGTCGAAAGGGTAAGATAAGGCACTAACGGATCATCATAAGGCTCGATGAAATGGTTTTCCACGCTAACAAAAACCGAATCCGTAATAGTGTTGGCCTTGGCAGTAAAGAAAGCGAAGTTTTGCTGCGCAGTAGATCTCAACATCATGTTTTTCTGGGTCTTGCCATCAAGCCAGTTATTGTTGAAGTCGTTGACCATGCCGACAGGTTCGAAATCAAGCGTAATAGTCACATCACTATGCAAGCCATCCCAATTGACTTGTTCGGTGACCAACTGGAAATCAGGGCCGACAAACGTGACGTCGTACCTGTTGTTTTGTCCGATATGCGTGTCGCCGATGTGCTGGTAGCTCAGATGGAGCGTCACCTCGTATTGACTGCCCATCGGTGTAATCGATTCGATGACAGCATAGAGATGGGGCATACCGCTAGCATAGACGTAGGTGTCGAAGAATCCATGCATATCAATGCCGGAATACTGGGTCAAAGCATCGCATAGTAGTTCCGAAGTGGCAGTTTGATAGGCATATTGCTGGAAATACTGGCGCATGGCAGAGAGGAAGTTCTCACGCCCCATGTAGTTCATCAACGTGTTGACGATGACGGCACCTCGTTCATAAATGGCATTGGTGTTATAAGTCATGTCAAGCGGCATATTGTTAAGAGGCATCCAGTTGTTAGGATTGTTGCACCAAGCATTGATGGTATTGACCTTATTCGAGATGGTGTTTTGGAAATGTCCCTCTCCATACACCGCAGACTCATAAAACGCGCCCCAGAACTGGGCAAAACCCTCATTGAGCCACATGTCGCCCGCCTCGGCGCAAGTCACCAAATTGCCCGACCACATGTGCGAAAGCTCGTGGGCTATGTATTCCTCGTTGTCGGTCGTGCCGTTCACGACATTGGGCACGATGGCGATGTTGTCGGTGTGTTCCATGCAACCTTTTTCCGTGACCACATAACCGATACGGTTGAACGGATAGGCGCCCATACTCTCTTCAAAAAAAGCAGCAATCTCCTTGATATGCACCATCGAAGCTGGAACGCTATTGATCTGTCCTGGTTTGGCATATACTGTGATAGGAATATCGCGTTCGATGCCATGATAGACATCCTCCCAAAGCTCATAATCGCCCACGGCAAACGAGATGTGGTAGGTGGCAATTTCCTGTGGCGTATTCCAATGCCAAGTGGAAGTGCCATCGCCATTATCGATGGTCTCTACGAAGTTACCGCCGCAGATGGCCTTCTTGTCATTGGTCGTGGTGACAAAGACATCGTAGGTAGCCTTGTCGGTGAAGTTATCTACACAAGGAAACCAAGTCTTACCCAAATTGTGTGGCTGACTGTCGAAGCCCACGCCGAGATTGTAGACACGATCGGGGATGCTATTAGGAGTAGGACGCCACCATTCCACGCCGCCCCAAGTCTCGCTGAAGGGGGAGCCGCCATAGCGCACGTCGAGGGTGACACTCTCGCCTGCTCCAATCGGTTCGTCGAAGGTGACGGTCAAAAAGTCGCCCTCCTGACCAAAGCTATCCACACCGTATAAATCGGAGGCCACATCGGTAACGGTAAGGCTTTTCAGCTCCAACACAACGACATTTATGCTCGCAGTGGTGGTGAAATCGATAAAGGTCTCGCCCTGCAACGTGCAGTTGGCGAAGTCGAAATCCCAAACGTGGATTTCATAGTGCGTCACATTAATACCTTCACCTGCGGTTTGTGCTTGTGCAGCGGAAAAGGCCAGCAATACTACCAAGAATAAGAAAAGACGTTTCATATTTATAAGTATTAATTCTTCAAGATAGGGTTGGTGAAAATCGGGTCAGTTTGGATCACGTTACTCTCATGCAAGGCGCGATCGAGAATATGTATTTCAAACTTGATGGTGTCGTTCGGGGAGAATGGATTTTGCACCGGAACTGTATTCAACATTCGTCCTGATATGGCTTTCGGTTCATCAGAATCACGAAGTCGCTTGAATCGGGCATCGAATGAAACCGTATCATAGGACTGGGTCTGCACATTCCAACTTAAGAGGGGTGTCTTGACGAACTCACCATCGACATATTTCATATAGTCGATAATCATGTTGTAATAATGGGCATCGTGAAAACCGAAAGGCGGTAGTGTATCGCTATCGTCAAGGCCAAGGTCACCGTCACCATCGGTATAGGAAAAGGCTATGATGCCTTCTCCGCTGAAAGTGCTGTCGGCATTGAACAGATACGTAAAACCTTCATAGACAATCCTTGGCTCGATAGGATATTCCACTTTTCCCATACAGGAAACGATCACCAAAGAAAGCAGAAGCAACAATGACAGATTCCTTATTTTCATCCTAATCATTTTAGGCTGTAAAAATACAACTTTTCGAGAAAACCGCCTCAGTTTTTGTCAGGAGATCGATTTGTTTGTTTTTCAAGAGATTAGCATTTTTCCTACAAAAAAATATCGTGGAAAAGTGTGGAAAAGTGTTGACATATTCACAATTTTTGTATTTTTGCGGCGTGTTCTGGCATACTATTGGCAGAAACAAAACGAGAGAAATTTATTTTTGATGCCGAATCTGTATATCATATCAGGTTGTAATGGAGCAGGAAAAACAACGGCTTCTTTGACCGTGTTGCCCGAAACGTTGCAGTGCAAGGAGTTTGTCAACTGCGACGAGATTGCCAAGGGCTTGTCGCCGCTCAACCCTGACGGTGCCAAGGTCGCCGCAGGTCGTCTGATGTTGTCGCGCATCAAAAAGCTTATCAATGACAAAGAAGACTTTGCCATCGAAACCACCTTGGCCGCCAAATCCTACCACGCCCTCATCAACAAAGCTCGTCAGGAAGGCTATAAAGCCAGCCTCATCTACTTCTGGCTGCAGAGCCCCGACCTGGCCATCCAGCGCGTGGCAGAGCGCGTGAAGCACGGCGGTCATCATGTGGACGACAGTATCATCCGCAGACGCTACAGAGCTGGCATCAAGAACTTGTTTCATCTTTACTGCCCCGTCGTTGACTATTTCCTGTTCATCGACAACAGCATTATGCCCTCTGAAGTGATTGCCGAAGGTAACATCAAATCCATTAAGTTTTACAACGAAGAAAAATTCAAAAAGATCAGACAATATGACAACAATAACAGTGAATGCCAAGAAGAATGAAGTTTCGTCCTTCACCAAGAAATTGATGAGCGGCCTCGACCTCTCGATGCAACGCTTGCTTACCATGCGTTGCCGCCACAACGGTACCTTCTGCTTCTGCGATGCTGATGGCAACATCTACACCGTGAAAGCCAAGGAAGTCAGAGCCATGATGGAACAGGAATAATCTCCTGCATCACATAGAACCCTAGCCACGACTTGCAGCCGATGCTGCGAATCGTGGTTTTTTCGTATCTTCAACTCACTTCCCAAATCCACCCAAAGCGGTGTAAAGGTTGATGAGGGCCTGCACCAGCTCATAGCGGTTTTCCACTTGTGCGAGTTGAGCCGAAAGCAACGACTCCTGCGCGGTGAGGACCTCCAAATAAGTGGTCGAGCCATGGTTCATCAACTCGGTAGTGGCCGAAAAAGCCTCTTGCAGGGCGTTGACGCGGATGTCGATGTGGCTGGTCTTTTCCTCTGCCGTCTCAATGGCTTTCTTGTATTGATACACCTCACTACCAGCATCGTAAAGGGTCTGGACGAACTCCAAACTGGCCTTCTCTTGTTCGGCTTTGGCATTACGGAGCTGTGCCGTGAGCTGTCCGCCTTGCAAGATGGGCTGCGTCAACGAGCCTACGGCCTGACCGATGAGGTCAAGCGCGCTGAAAGTACCGGCTAAGCCAAACAGACCATCGAGGCTGAGCGAAGGATAGAAGGACTGACGCGCCTGTTGGGTGGTGTAATAAGCAATTTCCATATTGCGCTCGGCCATACGGACGTCGGGACGGGCTGCGAGCAAACGGACGGGCAAACCGACGTGAATCTGCTCGGGCATCTCAAATTGCTCAAAAGAAGAGCGGTCGATGTGATGCGGCGGCTCTGCGAGCAACACGCAGAGCGAGGCTTCGGTAGCAGCGATACCGTAGCGCAAATCTACAATATCGGCACGCAAAGCCTCCAACGAAGCCTGCATCTCATACACTGCAGGGCTGTTGTAGGTACCCGCCTGGAACAAGGCCTGCGTGGTGTTGTACGACTCCTGATACAGTATCTCGGTCGCCTCGGAAATCGCTAACTGGCGGTCGAGCATCACCAAGGTGTAATACAGGTTGGCGACATTGGCGGCCAAGTCGACTTGCACTGCTTGACGTAAGTCTTCATCGTAGGCGAGTTTTGCCTTGGCTGAACGGACTTTGCTCCGGTTCTGACCAAAAATACCCAACTGCCAGCTCGCCCTGACGGGAATTTGGACGCTGTAACCACCAGCTCCACCTTGATAATTATAGGAGGCATTGGGAGAGAACGACAAAGTGGGCGCATAGCCCCATTTGGCCGACCTCACCACGTTTTGCGCCTGCTCGATGGTGAGTTGAGCGGTGCGCATATCGGTGTTATTGACCAATGCAGTTTCGATGAGGCTCTGGAGATTGGGATCTTTAAAGACATCACGCCAACTCATGTCGCCAATTGACAAGGTGTCTTGCGAATCGGCCACATTGCCCATGACGTTTTCCGGAACGGTAACATTCGACTCATATTTCTTATAGAGGTTGCAGCCAGGTAACAGCAGCAACCCAACCAATACTATTAAGATATGTTTCTTCATTTTAGTTTCAAGATTGAATTATAGATTGTTTTGACACGAGACACGGGACTTCAGGACACGGGGGCAGTTCCGCTAAACGGAAGTCTCGCGTCTCGCAGTCTCGCGTCTCGAGTCTTTTATATACGCTTAACTTACTCATTCACTAACGATTCTTCATCATCTTTATCTGGCGTCAAACGCTCGTGAATCTTCTGGAACACAATGTACAAGGCCGGCGTGACGAACAAGATGGCGATGATAGCCACCGTCATACCGCCTACCACAGCGATGGACAGCGACTTGTTGCCCACAGCACCTGCGCCCGTGCCAACAATCAACGGAATCATACCGATAATCATGGTCAAAACGGTCATCAGGATAGGACGCAGACGGTCTTGACAGGCACCGACGGCAGCATCGTAAATCGACATGCCCTCTTTGCGTTTCTGCACGGCGAACTCAGTGATAAGAATGGCAGTCTTGGCCGCCAAACCCATCAACATGATGACACCCACCTGCACATATACGTTGACACCCACACCCATCAGCACCTCCAAGGGGCGCACCGCCAAGTAAGCGCCGAAGATACCAAACGGGATGGACAGCAACACCGCGAAGGGGATAAACACCGAGTTATACAACACGGCGAGGATGAGGTAGACCAACAATACCGCGATGGCATAGATGATGGCGGTGGTGTTGGAACCGGCATTAGCAGCCTCCTCACGTGCCATACCGCCAAACTCATAGCTGTAGCCTTCGGGGAACACCTCTTCCATCACCTCATCGACGGCGGTACGCACATGCGACGAAGTATAGCCTGGGTTAGCAATCATGTTAATGTTGTAGCAGGTAAACAGGTTGAAACGGCGCTCCTGCGAGGTGCCCATGATCGGGGTCATGGTGACCAGCCCCGACACAGGAGTCATTTCTTCGCCGGCCTGAACGTAAATGTTGTTGAGCGTGCTCGGTTCCATGCGATACTCATCGCCCGCCTCCACAATCACATAGTACACCTTGCCATATTTGGTGTAGGTGCCGATATACGATCCAGCGAGGTTAGTGCCGATGGTCTCAACAACGGTCCTCGGCGAAATGCCCTTGCTTATGCAAGCCGGCACATCAACGGTAAGTTCGTATTTCGGATAGTTGGCCGAATAGGTAGCCACCGCTATGGCCACCTCTGGGCGTTCATTCAATTTCTGCGTGAACTCGGTCGCATAATTGATGAAGGTCGCGTCGTCGTCACTCGAACTGTTTTGAAGGTTCAACTCTATGGCCGAACCTGAGCCATAGCCTGGAATCTGAGGCATCTGGAACGCGGATACATCGGCCTCCGGCATATTCTCCATCGACCACAATGTGATTTGGTTCTGCACGGTGGCGACGCTGTAGAAGTCTCGCTCCTCCCAGTTTTTCATTCGTACCATCAAGGTGCCGTAGTTGGTGCCCGCACCACCGTTCATGATGGAGAAGCCTGACACGGCGCTAACCAGTTCGACATCCTCTATTGATTTAACGTAATTCTCGACTTTACTGACCGCCGCTTCCGTTTCGTTCAGATAGGTGCCTGGTGTGGTTTGCACATCGACGAAGAAGAAGCCCTGGTCTTCCTGAGGGACAAGTTCCGATTGGGCGCTCTTCATCAACCATACCATACCAACACTGAAAACCGCTACCAGAATCCAAGAAACAGCAGGACGCTTGATGAATTTGCTCACGCCTTTCATATACTTGCCCAACATGGCATTGAATGCCACATCGTATGCTTGCTTGACGTAATAGCTGACTCCCTTATGTTCTTTTTCGCCTTCTTTTTTCGGTTTGAACAAAAGCGCGCAAAGGGCTGGGCAGATGGTCAAGGCTGAAAGGGCGGAAAGGCACACCGAACCCGACATGATGAAACCGAACTGCTTGAAGAAAGTGCCTTGGGTGCCCGAGATGAAAGTCACGGGGATAAACACGGCGACAAACACCAACGTGGTTGAAATAGCGGCTGCCGTCACCTCATGGAGTGCCTCGCTGGTGGCGGATGCGGCGGTGTATTTTCCTGTCTCCATCTTCGTCATCACCGCCTCAACGACCACAATGGCGTCATCGACGACGGTTCCGATGGCCAACACCAAGGCGAATAGCGTGATTAGGTTGAGCGAATAGCCCAAGGCCCACATAATGGCAAAGGTGCCCACCAACGACACGATGATGGAAACCGAAGGAATCAACGTCGCCTTGAAATCCTGTAGGAACAGATACACGATGAGGATAACGAGGACGATGGCGATGATAAGGGTTTCGACCACATTGTGGATGGAGGCGTAAAGGAAGTCATCGGAGGTCTCCATCTGCTTGAACTCCAATCCAGCAGGCAACGACTTTGAGATTTCCTTGATCACCTTGTCGATTTCCGCGTTGACTTCTGTAGCGTTGGCACCCGGTGCCTGCTTGACGAAGAACATTGCTCCGGGATGTCCGTCCACCTTCGAACGGAAGGAGTACGTCTTGGTTCCAAACTCCACGTCGGCCACGTCTCTCAAGCGCAAAACCTCGCCGTCAGGGGTGGCACGCAGGATGATTTCCCCGAACTCGCTCATTTCGCTGAGTTGTCCCTTGAACTCAATGTCCATCTTGTTAACCGTGCTCTCGATGCTACCCACGGGCGACACCATGTGCTGCTCATTGATGGCATTGATAATCTCTTCCCTGGTGACGCCGTATGAGGCCATCACATCCGGCTTGATCCAGATACGTACACCGTAGGTATCGCCGAGGAGGTTGATGCTACCCACACCAGTGATACGGCTGATACGCGGTATTACATTGATGTCCAAGTAGTTGATAATAAACTTCTGGTCAAACCTGTCGTCGGTACTCTCCAAAGACTGGATTTGCAGGATGGAGTTGACACTCTTTTGCACGGTAACACCCTGTTGGGTCACTGCAGCAGGCAATATGCCTTCGGCCTGACTCACGCGGTTTTGCACATTCACCGTGGCTTTGTCGGCATCGGTGCCTTGCTTGAAATACACACTGATTTCGGCACTACCGTTGGAGAAAGCCGATGAGGAGATATACATCATATCTTCCACACCGTTCACCTGCTCCTCGATGGGCATGATGACCGATTTCATGATAGACGCAACGTCGGCACCGGTGTAAGAGGCCGAAATGACGACCTGTGGTGGCGCAATGTTAGGGTATTGCTCAATCGATAACGAATTGAGTCCCACCACTCCGATAAGGCAAACCAGCACAGCGACGACAAGCGCTGACACCCAGTGCTTTACGAAATATTTTTGTTTTATTGGTTTTTCCATACGCTAAACTCTTTATTTGTACGGCTGCCACAATGTGACAGACATTTATTATTGTACGGCTGCCACAGAGTGACAGCCCTACAGATTATCTGATTTTCTGTCCATTCGTCAACTTACCCGCACCATTGGTGACCACTTCGTCGCCTGCGTTCAAGCCTTCGAAAATATAATATTCCGTTCCGTCGTTTGAGGGATGCACTTCCTTGCAGATGATGCCTTCCACCGTGCCATCTTGCTTGACGCGGTAGAACATCATCTGGTCTTGCAGGCGCACGGCGGCCGTTTGAGGCACGCTCAGCACGCTGTTGAGCGAAACTGGAATGATGACGTTGGCCGACAAACCTGAACGAAGCACGCCGTCAGGGTTGTCAAAAACAGCCTCGCATGACGACGTACCCGTGGTTTGGTTGACGATAGCGCCAATCACGGTAATATTGCCATCATTATTATATATGGAGCCATCCTTCAACTTGAGTTTCACTTTGGGCAGCACGTCGCTGACGAGAGAGCCGTTGGGGCCTTCCATGCCGTTTTTGCCATTAATCAAGTGAAATTCCTTGACCATGCTCAGCAAGTCGGTTTCCGTGATGGAGAAGTTGGCTTTCACCTTACTGATGTCGCTCACGGTGCATAAATACTTGGCTCTTGAAACCATGTCGCCCACGTTGAATTCGTTGCCGGCAATGAAGCCTGTCACCGGTGATGTGACGGTGCAATAGCCGAGGTTGGTCCGAGCGATGTTGAGTTGTGCCTGAGCCTGCGAAACCGAAGCCTGCGCCGAATTGTATTCGTTGAGGCTGGTGTTGAGCACATAATCGCTGATGATTCTCTTTTCAAACAGTTTCTGGTTCGACTCATACTGCAATCTCGTGGTCTCCAAATTGGCTTTCGCCACCTTAAGGTTAGCTTCGGCAGACTGCACGCTGAGTTGATACTCGGTCGGGTCGATCACAAAGAGGGTTTGGCCTTTT